>JAUIAG010000333.1 GCA_030425355.1 Verrucomicrobiia bacterium | reverse complement strand
CACCCTGAGGCCCGGGCTGCCATACCCAGAGTCCACCGCTGTCGACCGTGAGAATTTCAATCCCGCCGTCACGATCCATATCCGCGACAAGGGTGGTAAGCATGTAGGGCCTGGCTATTCCCAACAACCTCGATGGACGGAAGGCCGCTCCCTGCTGATTCCAGAAAACCCGGTTAGCCCCGGGCAGAATGATTTCCGGATAATGATCGCCGTTAAGATCGGTGACGATCAGGGGACCGACGAGAAACCCGTCGCGTATCGGATCGACAGTGAAACTCGCGGCAGCGGAGAAGAAATCCAGCACGCCGCCAGGGCGGTGGTCCAGCCGGTGGCTGATAATTTTAATGTTCGCCCCGGCCCAGACAAATCCTTCCTGTGGCCACTGAATCCGGACCAGACCGGCCCAGACCGCCTTGTCTGAACCGGACTGCTTCCCGAGATGAACTTCGGCTTCCACCCGGCTGGTTAATCTCCCGGCAGCTTCCTCTTCCAGTGCAGTCTGCCGAAGCTGCATCCGGCTGACTATCCAACCGGCACTCTGCAGAGTGGAAAATAAATCCCCGGGTTTCATTGAATCCTGACGGCCTTCCGATGCGGCTTTCGCAGAAGACGATGCACTGGATGAAACACCTCTGACAGTGGGCATGTGGCTGTCCAGTGGAGGACAGGTGATGGAAGTGTCACCGAGAAGACTCAACGCGGTCGACCAGTCATCGGTGGTGGCATTGATCTGATCCCACAATTGAGCGAGCACTCTTTCGGCGGCCCGGGCCATGACTTCGTTCCGGTAGTGGCTGGAATCCCAGTCCGCGACCACCTTGAAATACCCCTCGGCGCTATCCGGTCTCGGGCTGCCGTCGATGAGGACACCATCCGGATTCGGAGCAGGACCGCAACCGGTCACCAGACACAGAATGTGGAGAGCCGCTGAAATCAAGCCAGCGCTTCTCAATAATGGCTTCCGCCCAAAAATCATCACAATATTCAGGTTGCATCCGGATTATACCATTCCAGCGGGGAACATCAGGAACTAATTTTCCATGTGAGAGTCCTCAAATCCCAAAATCGATGGCTGTGGTCGGGGCAAATGATGAGTGAGGGGGCCCTGAGCACGGGATAAGAGCCGGTCGGGCTCTCAGGGAAGGGGCTGGCAGGCAGGGCAGAAGAAAGTGGAGCGTTGCGCCTGGATCATGCGCTGAATGGGAGCCCCGCAGCGGGGGCATGGCTCACCTTCGCGGTCATAAACCCGGAACACTTCCCCGTCGTCAGAGCTTCCCTCCCTGGTCCCATAGTAGAAAAGCCGGTCCACAGAGGAGAGACCACTGAAATCGAGAGACAGAGAATCCCCGATACCGACCGCTTTTTGAATGACATCGGGAATGCAGTGATGAAGGCGATGCCAATCATCAGGTGTGAGATTTTTACAGGCTGCTGCGGGGTGGATCATTGCCTGATGAAGCACCTCACTGGCATAGATATTCCCCAGTCCTGCAACCGCCGACTGATCCATCAGAGTGACTTTGATGGCCCGGGATGATCCGGTTATCCGGTCGGGCCAGGTCATGCTGCACCAGTCGGCGTCCATCGGGTCCGGGCCAAGGGACTTGAGAACATCGGCATTTCTGGTGAGCATCCCGAACCGGCGGGGATCAGTGAACACCAGCCGGGATGACCCGAAATCAAAAATGGCTGCCGTGTGCTTGAAGACGGCACCATCTGTCGGGCTTCCGGAACGCTCACGATGAAAAAAAAGCCTTCCGGTCATCCCGAGGTGACCGACGACGGGCTGCGGATCAGGATGATTGCCCCGACCGGAACCGGGCTTCCAGAACATAATCCAGAACTTCCCCCGCCTTGAAAATCTGTCCAGTCGGCAGCCGCGAAGATCGGATCCCCACTTTTCCGGCTTCCCCTCCTCGCGTCGCAGGTGACGGGGAGAGGTGATACTGATTTTCCTCAATGCTTCGGCCGGCAGATGACGGTTGAGGTGCCGGACCAGGCATTCGACTTCAGGAAGCTCAGGCATGACCGGTCCTCCACAGTGACCGCGAGGCCCCGGGTGACGGCATGTAACGGAGTGTCCCCGGCAGGCCGAAAGCGCCGGCAACATGGCGGCAAACCCATCGGCCACGGCCATTGTCGGATGAACAGTGGACCTCCACGACATCGAACCGGATTGCCACATCAGGGTTCTCAGCCAGACGGAGGTAATCCAGCGCCGCCCTTGCTATCCGACTCTGCTGTTTCCTTGAGACCAGAATAGTCGGATTCACAGTTGTATCCACCTGACTCCGCGTCTTGACCTCGACAAAGACCAGCATCGTTCCGCGACGGTCTCTGAAAATGAGGTCGATTTCACCACGCCGGGAACGGAAATTGGCGGTGAGGAACTTCAATCCATGGCGCGTGAGAAATCGCCTGGCCTCGGCTTCACCCCGACTGCCCCTCCTCAGATGCAACGGTGGTCCGCCATCAGATCCGCCGCCGACTGATGCCGCTTTACCACCCCGCCACACCCTCAGGCGCGCAATCACTGATCTCACTGATCTCAAAAAACCGAAAAACCCGGCGATCGGACTGAGACCACCGAGGAACTTCTCATTCATCACCTTCATCACAATCCCGACGATTCATTTTCTCATACAAATTACCGGTCCATGGCGGCCTGGAGCCGGATGAGGAATACAATATTCATGGATTCCGGATATGGCAACCAGGACAAAGCGGCAGAAAAAGTAAACTCTTCAGACGATCCGGAGGCCACGGGGCTGCCGATCAGCCAAACAATTCCATTTGTGTGGCGCGCACGGGGGCGAAGGATCTTCGATGGATGGGGCTTGGACCAAGCGAGGCCAGGGCTTCGAGGTGCGCACGCGTTCCATACCCTTTGTGGGAGGCAAAGCCGTATCCGGGAAACTTCGAATCAGCTTCCACCATGATGCGGTCCCGGGTGACCTTGGCAATGACCGAGGCGGCGGCAATCGAATAGGAACGGGCATCCCCGCGGACGAGAGCGCAGTGTTCGAAGGGAGCGGGCCTGAGTGGAAGGCCGTCCACCAGGGCGAATACCGGGTCATGTGCCAGTGCTTCGACGGCGCGCTTCATTGCCGTTCGGGTGGCGCCGAGGATATTCACACGGTCGATTTCCCCGGGCTCGGAAACACCGATTCCGAAGCGTATTTCGCGGCATGAGGTGAGTTGGGAGAAAAGCTTTTCGCGCCTGGGGGCCGTGAGTTTTTTTGAGTCGTCCAAGGTTGAAAACAGCTCCCTCATGGCTGAAGGACAGTCTTCAATCCATTGATCCGGAAAGGCGACTGCGGCGGCCAACACAGGCCCCGCCAGCGGCCCCCGGCCAGCCTCATCAACCCCGCACAAAACCCCGCTCCCGCGCGGCCATGACAGCTCGCACCGCACCCGGACCTCATGATGAAAACCGATGATTTCCTTCTGTTCCATATCGGCAGCAGTCGGGATGTTGACATCTGCAGTCACCTGAGGCCAGAAGTAAAAATCAGCAGATCCAGCCATTTTGGGGATGATTTTTTGCCCCCGCTGGCTTATTTTTCTCTCATGATTTCATATATCATAGTTGGCGTGATAGCGGTTCTCTCGCCTGTCATCGGGTATTTCATGGGCGCTGTGCGAATGATCACGTGCCTGGTTGGAGTCATTGTGGCCGGTTTTACGGCACCTATGCTGGCACCGTCTCTCCAGGGCCTGCTTCCCAAATTAAAGATTACCAATCCATTCTGGCAGGATTTCTTCGGACCGGGGATCGCCTTCCTGATTATCCTCCTCGTGTTCTTCGGTATCAGCTTTGCCGTCCACATGATCCCCTCGAACTTCTACCGCAACCGGAGAGATGAAGTCTCCCGTCTCCGGTGGGTCAGACTGATGCAGCGATCCGGAGTCCTCTTCGGCCTGATGACCGGCTTTGCCGTGCTGATCGCAACCGGACATCTCGTCAATGTATATGGCTACCCCGCCGAGCTTTTCACCGGATCCACCGCGCCGAAGGGCTTTGAAGAACTGACCTCCACCCGCCAGGGGTTCGAAAAGATGGGGGTCCGTGAAATGGCCGGTAACTTCAACGGCACTGAAGACGAGTTCTACGATCTGCTCGAAACCATCGCCACAATTTACAACAACCCTTCCAAGGACGTCCGCTACCGCCTCACCGCCTACCCGCCCCTGATCGGAAAAATTGATCGCGATTCATTTTACAAGTCCATCGCCACCGATTCCGAACTGGAAAAACTCTTCTCAGAAAAAGGGGATTTCACCAAAATCTATGCCAACCAGAATGTTCAGAAGGCTCTCGAGCAAATGCCCATCGCCGATGAACTGAAGGAGATTGACTTGGATGACCTCAAGCTCTTCCTAGAAAAAGGCGTCTCTGAAAAATATTCTGAAAACAAGGTTGTCGGACGCTGGAAGCTGGATGCCGGACAGACCTCCCGCAGCATGCTCCGGGATATGAACTCCATCTCGCGGGCCATTCTGCCAGTTGTCCGCAAGGCATTCGTGGATGTGCAGGTGGAGCTGGTTGCAACGCTTGACGGCAGATTCAAAGCCGAACTGAGCATCCCATCAGGGAAAATCAAACAGTATCTCGAGGAACAGGCCAAAGGATCCAGCCGCGACAGAATACGCATCAGTGCCCCGGCCCAGACTAACCAGAATGATTCAGGCTTCTCCTCACAGCCCGACAATTCTCAATACCAGCGGCAGATGAATGACGCCTACGGCACCTCCGGACAGGGATTCCCCGACACGTCCGAATCCTTCGAACGAAGCCAGCGCGAACAGGCCATGATCCGCGCTCAAAGGGCTCGGGCCAACAAAGAGACTGGCCCGGATCCAGAGGAGGAAATCATCAAGCTCATGGGTGAATTTACCGGCAATATTTCCGGAACCTGGGAAAAGGTCGGTTACAGATATCGAATGACCTTCGACTCCGGAACCACTCTCGATGCCGTTTACACCAGCGGCGACCTGCAGGTCCTCGACAAGGAGAAACGATACATCTTCTACCCCGATCTCTGATAACCCACCCGACTCCCCGCACCAGCGGGCACCGGTTCCAATTTCAACTCACGAAAAAACTCCGCAGCAGACCGCTGCGGAGTTTTTTCGTCCCATGCCCCCGAACAACTGCAGCGCCGGCGGTACCTGGTACCAGGAATCATAACCGGTATACCCGGGATCACCAATTATCTTCAGAATGGAGGGAAAATTGAAACGGCCCAGCAGATGGCTGGGCATGAATCTTCACGGACAACCGGGTTGTATGACCGCCGTAATGATGAACTAAGTCTCGATGAGATTGAGAGGATTTCGATTTGAGAATGCCCCTGATGGT
>JAUIAG010000332.1 GCA_030425355.1 Verrucomicrobiia bacterium | reverse complement strand
GTCACTGATCCCGCCGCTGCCGTGGCCTCCTCAGACCTGCTCTTCGACAAGTTCCTCCTCCTGCGCAAGGGGAAGAAGAATTACGTGGTGGTCTCCGTCGAATAGAGCAGGGCGGGGCAGGGCGGGGTTGATCCGACTCACTCAAGTGCTGTGGACTGCTCAGCCAGCAGCTCCATCGTCCGCTGCCGGAGCAAATTCACTGCATCGGCACGGGCCGGAAAACTCCGTTGCCCGACCGTCCCCACCGGCTGGAGAATTCGCAGGCTGTTCGACAACAACGGAGTGCCGCTCCCGGGGATCTCATCAAGCCCCATAGACCGGCAAGTCACTGGAAGGCCCAGAGTCCTGGCCGCTTCGAGGACCACCGGCAGCGTCACCCCTTCCAGCGCCCCGCAGTCCGATGGCAGCATCGTCACACCGCTCTCATCCAGTATCAGAAAATTGCCGCTGCTCCACTCCGCGATCTGATTCCGCTCATTGATCATGAGACACTCATCCACGGCGTTGTCCCTGGCATGCATGGCGGCCATGACGTATCCCATCCTGCTGGTGGTTTTCGCCTTCTGCAGCGGGTCGAGTGAAAAAACAGGAGCATGTCCCGGGCATGCACTCAACGGTTTCAGTGCGTTTTTTTCTTCCGGCAGGTTCCGAAGCATGATTATCAGCTGCGGGACGGTGTTCAGGGCGGGCAGGTAACCCTTTGAACCGCTGCCCCGGGTAATCGTGATCCGTACCGAGGCTGTCGCCATCCCCATTGCCCCGGCAAGACAGGCGACGCCCTCCTGCAGGTGGCGTGGGTCGGTTGGAAAGGCTATCCGGGTCAGTTCGAGGCTGCGACGGAGCCTGTCCATATGGCGACTCCAGTTCCACAATCGCCTCTCGACAAGCCGGACTGATTCGAACACCCCGTCCCCGAGCATCACCGACCGGTCGGTGACAGGCACCACGGCCTCATCGCCATCCACCAGCCCGTCATTCACCCAGTATTTAATTTCTTTTGACATCTCTGAATTCGCCGATAGCATCCTCGTTGACCAGATCGCCTGAATGTTTTCTATTCAACGAGGTCTCATACTTGCGAATTTTCTATTGGAATGGCTATTAGAATCCTCCTGGCAGATGACCACAGGATCATGAGGCAGGGACTGTCGGCCATGATTGACAAAAGAATGGGCATGAAAGTCGTTGGCGAAGCAGCCAATGGCCGTATTGCTTTGCAGCTGGTTGAATCCCTTCAGCCTGATGTCGTCGTTCTTGATCTTATGATGCCGACTCTCAACGGGATCGAAGCTTCGCGGCAGATCACCGAGCGCTGGCCCAGGACCCGCACTCTGATCCTGACCATGAATGACGATCAGCGATCGGTGTCCCGCGCGCTGGAGGCCGGTGCATCCGGCTTTGTCGTCAAGGACAACGCCTTCGAGGAAGTCGTCAAGGCCATCGAGACAGTCGCCCAGGGGCAGGTCTATCTCAGCCCCTCCGTCGCCGGCAGTGTCGTCGACAGCTACCGGAGGAAAAAATATTTCTCGCGCGATGATGACACCCTCGAACTCTCCTCCCGCGAGCTGGAAGTGCTGCAGCTGCTCGCCGAAGGGCATTCCACCAAGGAGACAGCCGCACAGCTGGGGGTCAGTCCAAAGACCATCGAGAGCCACCGGCTCCGTCTCTTCAGAAAGCTCGAGGTCACCAACGTGGTGCAGCTTGCGCGCCTCGCCATACGCGAGGGCATTATCCCCCCCTGATCCCTCTCCTTTCCCGTCCTCCGTCCCGTCCCTCTCCACTTTTCGATCACACTTCCTCCCGCTTCAGGTCAACTCCTGAATCTGCACATGGTCTGACGATTCGGTCCATCTATTGAAAAGCAGAAAGGCCGGGATTTTCATCCCGGCCTTCGGTTTCCGGTGCCTCATTCGCACCATGGATAAATCTGTCGGCAGACTGCCGTGTGAGGGGCGCGTTACCCCCTATTTGTTGATGACTTCGGTCATCTTGAAGATGGGCATGAACATCGCCAGCACGATGGTCCCGATGGTCACTCCGAGAAAGACGATCAGCATCGGCTCAATCAGCGAGCTGAGTCCTGCCAGGGTCGTGTCCACCTCCTCATCCAGAACATCCGCCACCCGTTCCATCATCCCGTCGATCCGACCGGTCTGTTCACCGGCTGTGACCATTCGCAGGATCATAATGGGAAAGATCGGATTCTTGTTGAGGGAGGAGCTGAGCGATTCACCGACGCGGACCTTTTCCATCGCCGCCATCACTGCCTGTTCCATCTTCACGTTACCCACTGTCCGCGAGACAATTTCCAGAACCTCGATCAGTGGAACCCCCGAACGAATCAGGGTCGATGTGGTGCGTGCAAACCGGGACAGACTGACTTTGTGCATGATCGGGCCGAAGATCGGAAACTTCAGCTTCGACGCATCCCAGAAATCACGCCCCGCCGGTGTCTTGATGAAGTATTTGAATCCAAAGATGAAAACAATGAATCCGCCCATCAGAAACAGGATGTTGTTCTGGAGAAAGTCGCTGAGGTCCAGCAGCGCCTGCGTCAGCATCGGCAGATCCGCACCAAAACCGGTGAAGATCTTCTCAAAGGTCGGCACCACTTTCACCAGCAGAAATACTGTGATCAGAATCGCGATGCTCATCACCACAATCGGATACATGGTGGCCGACTTCACTTTCTTCCGAAGCTTCTCCGCGCTCTCAAGGTAGGTCGCCAACCTCGCAAGGATGTCAGCCAGCTTGCCGCTCTTCTCGCCCGCTTCCGACATCGCCAGATACAGCTTGTTAAATACTTTCTTGTGATATCCCAGTGCCTCCGAAAAGGTCGAGCCGGACTCGATCTTGGCCGTGACATTTTCAATCACCTGCCTCATGTATTTATTCTGCGTCTGTTCGGCCAGTCCCTGCAGGGAGACCACCAGTGAAAGTCCGGAGTCCAGCATGGTTGCCAGCTGTCGTGTGAAAACCGCCAGTTCGAGGGTTTTGACGGACCCGCTGGCCCTGGAGGCAGCCTCCGCCGCCTTGCTCTCCTCGATATTGATTACCAGGAGGTTGCGCCGCAGAAGCTCGGCAATCGCCGTCTCCTTGTTATCGGCAACTATCACCTTGCTGAATTCCCGCCCACTCAGGGAATCGCGTGCTGTATAATGAAACGTCGACATTGTCTGAAAGAGAATTATCTACCCAGTCCCATTCCTAATCGGATGGAACCCGCTTCCCTTTACAGACCGACCACAGTTGCCTGCGATGCGCCGGCTGCCGCACTGTCCGCGCTCAGCGCTTCATCATCCCCGGCATGCCCTTGCCGCCCATTTTCGTCATCATCTTCTGGAATTTGCCCATCTGCTTCATCATCTTCTGCATCTGTGCAAATTCCTTCAGCATGTTGTTCAGTTTCGCGACAGTGGTCCCGGAGCCCTTCGCGATTCGCTGCCGCCGCCGCGCATTGAGGATCTGCGGATTCCGCCGTTCCTGCGGCGTCATCGAACAGATCATCGCCTCCATGTGCTTGAGATCCCGCTCCGCCTTGTCAATATCCCGCTGCTGGACATTGTTCGCCGCACCGGGAAGCATGCCCACCACCGATTCAAGGGATCCAAGTTTCTTCATCTGCCGCAGCTGCTCCAGAAAATCCTCCATGGTGAAGACGCCCTTCCGCATCTTCTCCTCCATTTTTTTTGCCTGCTCCTCGTCAACGGCTTCCGCCGCTTTCTCCACCAGACTGACCACGTCGCCCATCCCGAGGATACGACTCGCAACACGGTCCGGGTGAAAAGGCTCAAAGGCATCCAGCTTCTCGCCGGTTCCGGCAAACTTGATCGGCGTGCCGGTCACCGCCTTCATGCTCAGTGCCGCACCGCCGCGCGCGTCGCCGTCCAGCTTGGTCAGAATGCAGCCGGTAATCCCCAGTGCGTCATTGAAATGCGTCGCCACACTCACCGCCTCCTGACCGGTCGCCGCGTCCAGAACAAGTAGAATCTCGTCCGGCTGAATGTCCTTCTTCAGACGGACCAGTTCCTGCACCAGATTCTCGTCGATCTGCAGTCGGCCCGCCGTGTCGTAAATCACCACATCCGCGCTGTTTTCCTCCACCACCTTCCCGGCCTTCCTGGCGATCTTCAGCACATCCGTCTCCCCCTTCATCACATGAACCGGAACCTCGACCTGTTCCCCGAGAGTCGCCAGCTGGTCCATCGCCGCCGGGCGATACACATCCGCCGCCACAAGAAGTGGTCTCCGTCCCTGTTTTTTCAAAAGCTTCGCCAGCTTGCCGCTCGATGTCGTCTTGCCGGACCCATGCAACCCGACCATCATGATCACCGTCGGACCTTTCTGCGCCATCTGCAGCCCGGAATGCTCCGACCCCAGCAGCTCCACCATCTCGTCCTTGATCACCTTGATGATCTGCTGCCCCGGCTGGATGCTCTGGATCACCTTCTCTCCAATCGCCTTCTCCTTCACCCGGTTGATGAAGTCCTTCACCACCCGGAAGTTCACATCCGCCTCAAGTAGGGACATGCGCACCTCGCGAAGCGCATCGCTGACATTGCTGTCCGATATCTTCCCGTGCCCCTTGAGGTTCTTGAAAATGTCCTGAAACTTCCCGCTCAGAGAGTCAAACATGTCCGCATTCTATCCGCGCGATTTTTTGTTGACAAGAACCACTCTCCTCCCACATAGTCACCATCCCTTGTTGATCTGGTAGGATACCCAAGTGGCCAACGGGGGGAGACTGTAAATCTTCTGGCTTTGCCTTCGCAGGTTCGAATCCTGCTCCTACCACCACTTCCATTGCCCTCGAAAGCCCCTGTTTATTCTTCTAGCCCCCTTCTGAAAGCTCGTAACCGGATTTGATGGAGTCGGACGACTGCTCATGCTGATCTGCTGGTCGGCTTTGAGCGGGGGCCTTCCGCCGAAAACCTCGTTCATTGAAAAAAACTGGTTGAGAAGAGAACCGTTAATTGGCTTCTCTCGGAGCATCATCCACGGTTATCAATTATCTGAAATCAACAGCGACAGGTATTCGGGGCGGGTTGATTTTCAACTTCTATCAGAAGATTGAGAAGTCGATTGGTGATTCACCGGGCTTTGAAAATCCCACACTTGTCGTTGCCGTGGGCTGATTGGGATGACAAATTCCTGCCTATCGTGTTTATTCCGGTTGGGTTATTGCATTCCGCATGTTTTTCGGATCCATGTGGAGACGGCATTGAGTGCGGCGGGGTTGAAGGTTTCGTCGATAGTGCCGTATTCACTTGTGGCTCCGGTTTTACATTTCTGGAACAGGTGGTTGAGGTCATCAAATGCTTTTGTGGTGACCTGACTGTTGCCGCCCTCATTAAGGGCTGAGTGGATGGCATCC
>JAUIAG010000331.1 GCA_030425355.1 Verrucomicrobiia bacterium | reverse complement strand
ACAGCATGAACCGGTTCCCGACGTTGACAATCTGCGGATGCCATACGCCCTGAGTCGCGATTACTGGTTATATCAGCGATGGATGCGTCATGAAACTCAACGCGACGATGACCGGTCCATATATGTCCTGGGGGATTCAGTGGTCTGGGGGGAGTTTGTGGATCGCAATGGCACTCTGTCGGCATTTCTCAACAGGCATCAAAACACAGACTCACCGCACAAATTCATCAATGCGGGAATCAATGGTCTTTATCCACTTGCACTCGAAGGACTCGCCGCGCACTGGCTTCCGGAGCTTCGCGGCCGCAGGGTCCTGCTGCAGGCCAATCTTCTCTGGATGTCCAACCCACAGGCCGACCTGCAGCTCGACAAGGAGCAGTCCCTCAATCACACCGGGCTTCTTCCGCAGTTTGCCATCAAGGTCGGGCCGTATCGCGCGGATTTTGATACACGCGTTTCGGTGCTGGTCCGCCGGGCTTTCGATTTCCCGGCGTGGACGAGCCACCTTCAGATTGCCTATTTCGACAACAGGTCTCCTCAGGACTGGTCAGTGACCGCCGGCTCCGGCTGGCCCCCTGACTACCCCAATGCACGGAAAAATCCACTCAGCCAGATCAGGTTTGAAAAGCTGCTTGAGCCGTCGGCTGATCCGGATCGCGGGACCGGCAGTTCGAGGCACCGTCCATGGAATAAAAGAGGCATGTCGGTTCAATCCATGGCATGGGTGTCTCCTTCAGAATCGAATCAGTTCAGGGCCATGAAGCGGCTGGTTGAGATTCTGGTCGGCAAAGGTGCGGACGTCTTTGTCGCGATTGGACCTCTCAACCGCCATATGATGGACGCGGAATCCGTGGCCGTGCTCGACCGGATAGAACTGGTGTTGCTGGAAGAACTTGGGGCGCAGGGGGTTCGCGCCGGGATCATGACGACACTGCCATCGGACGAATATGCCGATGCCAGTCATCCGCTGACCGATGGATATTCAAGGCTCGCCAGGCAACTGATGGCTGACGGCGACTTTTTGAAATGGCTGGATTGACGGGAATTACCGGCGCTTCTTCTTGACCGGCCCGTAATAATACCCGCCGGAGAGCCTTACCCCGCGCACCGCACGGCGGCGCTCCACCATTTTCTTCTCCGATGAGCGATCCAGCAGCGCCGTGTATTTATAGTCGAATGAATCAAGCTGCTTGCGGTCAATTTTCCGTCCGAGGTATTTCTCGATAGCCTCGATATAAAGGAGGTCCTCGGTCACGAAGAGAGTAAAGGCTTCGCCGGATCGGGAGGCCCTGCCTGTTCTGCCGATCCGGTGGACATAATCCTCGGGATTCTGCGGAACATCATAGTTCATGACATGGGAAACCTCGGGAATGTCCAGACCCCTCGCTGCAATATCCGTAGCCACCAGAAACTTGACCTTGCGCTCACGGAAACTGGCGAGGGCTTTTTCGCGGTCCTTCTGGGTTTTGCTGGAGTGGATGATTGCTGCTTTCAGTCCTCTGTTGGAAATGTAATGGGCGAACTTGTCGGCGCGGATGCGGGTGCGGCAGAAAATGATGGCACTCTCGACTTTGTCCTGAGCCAGCAGCTCGTAGGCGAGAGTGGACTTCTGAGATTCGGCAACCGGATAAATAAAGTGGTCGATGGTGTCAGCCGTCTTGGTCTGAGGGCTGATCTCGACCGAGATCGGAGACTGCAGGGCAAAGCGGGAGAGCTGTTCGATTTCCCTCGAAATTGTTGCCGAGAACAGGGCTGTCTGTCGCTTTTTGGGGCAGGCGTTGATTATCTTCCGGACGCTGGGTATGAAACCCATATCGAGCATTCGGTCCGCCTCGTCCAGTATGAGGTACTCCAGATCGGAAAGGCTGAGAGACTTCTGCTGAATGTGGTCGATGATGCGCCCGGGTGTTCCGACGACGATGTCGACTCCGGTCTTGAGCGCATCCTTCTGCTTTCCGTATCCCACACCACCGTAGATGACTGTCGAGCGGAAGGCGGTGTATTTACCGAACTTTTCGAGTGCATCCTGGACCTGAAGGGCCAGTTCGCGGGTCGGCTCCAGGATGAGCGCCCGGGGTTTGTGGCGGGGTTTACCCAGTTTGGTCATGATCGGCAGCACGAAGGCTGCCGTTTTTCCCGTTCCGGTCTGCGCACTTCCAATCAGGTCGTGGCCATCGAGAAAGACCGGGATACTCTGGGCCTGAATCGGTGTTGGTTCAGTGAATCCAAGCTCATCAATGGCCTGGTGCAGCTCTGCTGATAGATTCAGATCTTTAAATCCCATATAATGACTTTTTCTTCGGGGCCCTTGTCGGCTCGTGTGACGGTCGATGGCGCATCTGGACAGGTCGGGAGGAAACGGGACTGGCCTCAATCAGATATCAGGCTCGGGTCGCCCCGACACTCCGGTCCCGACGACTTTCACGTATCCCTCGACCCTGAAGGCGTTCGGACAGGTATTCCATCGACAGAAATTCCTCATGACCCCGGATTTACATCCCTCCCATGGTCCCCGGACTGAGAAAAAGTATGTTTTTCTAAAATTCATTATTGCGTCAATTGAAAAAATTGGTTGAATGGCATCTCCCTAAGTTTGTCGGGGAGTAGCTCAGCTTGGTAGAGCGCCAGCTTTGGGAGCTGGATGTCGCAGGTTCGAATCCTGTCTCCCCGACCATTTCCTCTCTTCCCATCCTGTTCCCTATTAAGCAATTGGTTACCTTGAAGGTCCTTCCATGGTGATTTCTTTGTTGTTTCTGGTCTCTTTCGGGAGTTGTCCGAATCGAGTACAGACTCCATGGCATCGTCCATATCCTTGGAAAAATCCATTCATTTCGGCGGGATATCTGCCGAAGACACAGGGGAAACTCATTTCCAAGGAATATGAAATCAACGATAAAAAAATGTGTTTTTTCGATACTGCTGCTATTTGCAGTGGTTTTGGAAAATTCTGATGTGAGGGGGGTGGAAATCCCGGACTGGGTGCGGCAGGGCCGAGTGGCTGGACTGAGCCTCCAGGTCACCGCGGACGACAACACCATTGAGGCGGAGGTACTGAGGCTCAAGAGCCAGAATGTATCGGTTGTCGAACTGGACACCGCCCTCAGCCGCTACTGGACCGATGAGGAGTTCCAGGTTGAGGTGGATTTTATCCGACGGGCCAGTCAGGTGATTAAGGCCAATGGAATGAAGGTCGTGATTTATTATCCGGCACTTGAAGTGGTCACATACGATGGTGAAGTGAATCCCCGTTCGGCAGCCAAGGAACATCCTGACTGGCTGCAGGTGGGGATCAATGGCCAGGCCAATGTTTTTTACGGCAGCAAGGAGGACTGGGTGCCACCCGAGGGGGAAAGTGCATGGATGTCCCCCAACAGCGGTTATCGGGACTATTTCATCGGTCGTGTGAAGAAGCTGGCTGCTGAGGCCGGCACGGATGGTTTATGGATGGACGTGCCTCTTTATCTCGATACCGGTGCGCCGTGGTCCGATATGAGCCCCGGTGCCCGTGAAGCCTTCGAAGCGTGGTCGCGTGCCCAGGGACACAATAACGGACAGGGCTTTCTCACACCAGCTGTCGCCAACATCAATGACGTGGGCTTCCGCATGTGGCTTGAATGGCGACATATCAACCTCGCGGAATTCATTGAAGACGTGAGAAGTCAGGCGCTGGCAAGCAACCCCGACTGGATGTTTGTCACCGAGGTCTACCCGATGGATTACATGGATACCCTCTGGACCGGTCTTGACGGGGCACGCCTCCAGAAGAAAGACCAGTTCATCAAAGTCTGGGAGGTGGACAGCGTTTCGAATGGCCAGGCCATGAAGTGGGCCCACATCGAAGACATCAGCAATCGAATTGCCAAATACAAATACGCACGGGGAGTGGACCGCGATGTCCCGTCCTGGGGCTTCACCTACGGCTTTGAAGTTGAGGACGCCGGTCTGGGGATCGGCGCGGCAATTGCGACACGGACAATTCCTTTTGAAACCCGCACTCCAATCATGACCGAGACGGTTGACAGTGAGATGCGGGCAAAGTGGTATGGATTTATACGCGATCGTGAGGAGGCACTGTTCCGGGTGGAGCGACTGGCCCGCGTCGGTGTGTGGTTCAGTTCAGCCACCCGGGAATATTATGATTTTTCCCAGGGCGGGCTTTATGGCATGTATCTCCAGGAGACGCCTCCGGAGCCTGATCAGGACTGGTGGGCGCAGTTCACGGGTGCAGGGCTGAAGAAACTGCCGCATGCAAGTTCATGGCGTGGTGCTGCCTACGGACTTCATCAACTGGGAATTTCATACAAGTGCGTGGTTGATCCGGCTGTTGCATCCGATCTCGACGGGCTTGAAGTGCTCTGGCTCCCGAGCGTCGTTTGTCTCAGCGATGAACGGGCCGCTGAGATCATCGAGTTTGTCAATGCAGGCGGGACCGTCATCGCCACGGGTGTGATGCCCGGGACCCAGGATGAGTTCGGCAATGCACGCGGATCCAGTAATCTCGATTCGCTCTTTGGCTTTGGCGGATCACTGACCTCTGAGATGCGCATGGTCGAATATGGCCAGGGCGCGGCCATTTACCGCCCGGATATCAACTGTTCCGATCTCTTCACTCTGGAAGGGGGGAATACCGCGCTTGCCCAGAATACTCTCGGCAAACTCGAGCAGCTGCTCCGAATTCATACCACAGAGGACATCGTTGCCGACCTCCCAGAGGGGATTTTTATGGAGCTTTCGGAAATCGATGCCGCCGATCGGCAGTTCGTCTATCTCCTGAACTACTCCGGCGCACAGCAGCCGATGGTCATCGCACCCAAAACTCTGAGCCTTCAATACAATGTGCCCGAAGGGTTTGAAGTCCAGTCCATCACCCGGTCAGCGCCGGAAGGAGAGGTGCTGGATTCCCCCGTGCCCTTTGCAAAGACCGGGGAGCATCACGTCGGTTTCGAAGTGCCGGTGGAACAGTTTGCGATGCTGACCATTCAGCTTGCTCCGGAGACTTCACCGCTGCCTGTGGAGGGCCCGGATCTCCAGTTCGTTTCAGCGGAGCACGAGGAGGCCGCGGTCTCCGGCTTGAATTTCATTCTCAACACCATGCGTGCCGCGACTGGGAAAACCGAACCGCCACACAGTTACGGAGTCCCGACCAACCTAATCGATAACAACTTCGACACCTTTGTGTACACCGGAGGTCACCACGTCACCGCGGAGCACATGGGTCTGCTCCTGCGGGTTACCGCGCTGATGAAGAACGAGATCGGTTTTGAGCAGGCACTGACCTTTGTTGATGAGGTGCTGATGTCCAAAGGCTACCACGTACCGGGGTGGTCCATGGACAAAGACCGCCTGACCCGCTTTCTGCAGGAAGATCTGATCGAGGGGGTTCCGGTCTGGGCGGCAGCCAATGCCC
>JAUIAG010000330.1 GCA_030425355.1 Verrucomicrobiia bacterium | reverse complement strand
GAGGTTCTTGGCGCGGACGGAACTGTTGAGGAGGTTTCCTTCAATATTCCGAATGCGGCTGATGCTTCAGCAGCACAGCGGGCATGGTTCAAGATTCACAATCTGACTTACGACAACAAAGTGAGTTGGAGCCTCAACGGCGGCGGCTGGATTCCTGTCCAGGAAGCAAATGTCGAGATGCGTCCCATGGATCACATCGCCGGTGGAATCGGTGGCGGCCATTCGACCATTGCCTTCAGCACTGCACTTCCGGCAGGCAGCCTGCGTGCGGGCAGCAACACCATCCGTTTCCGCTTCGCCTCCAGACAGGGCGAGCGCTCCAGCGGGTACCGCGTGCTCAAATTCAATTTCCTCAGAGCTGACGGCTCACGGATAATTCCTGAAAACACTTTCATCGAGGACAATCCTCTCAACTGGAAACCTGTACTTTCCAGCGCCGCGGACATTGCCGAGGGAGCCCGTCTCTGGCGCGAAGGCAATCTGACTCATCCCGCATTCCCGGCTGGCCACATCATCCGTGCCAAGTGCGCCGACTGCCATGCTGAGAATGGCCGGGATCTCAAGTATTTCAATTACTCGAACAAATCCATCGTGGCGCGGTCCATGTTCCATGGTCTGAGCCAGAAGCAGGGCCAGCAGATTGCGAGTTATATCCGCACGCTCGACCTCCCGGCCTCCGTCAATGGCCGCCCGTGGAACCCTCCATATCAGCCCGGTCCGGGGCTGGACAGCCGGGGCACTTCAGAATGGGCTGCCGGTGCCGGCGAGGAAGCGGTCCTCAATAATTTCGACGAAATGTATCCAATCCTGTTTCCGGAAGCTGTTGAGCCGAACGGAACAGTCAACCCCAACAAAATTACCGGGGCCCAGTTCTCCATCAACCGCGAAGTCAACTTCCGGGAAACGCCCATTCCTCTCCAGTTTCCCGACTGGAACTCATGGCTGCCCAGTATCCACCCGGTTGACTCAACCGGAGATTTCTTCCTGAATCACCGTGCCCACACCGCCTACAGGGAGCTGAAGGCGCGTCCACCGCGGACCGCATCCAAAGACCAGTGGGGGTTCTTCCAGTTCTATGTCACCCATTACACCAAGCTCGATCCGTGGCCCAATGGCTTCCCTGGCGGCCCGTCCTCGAACATGTCTGCCACACCACGCCATTCCATCGAGACCTATGACGCCGCCTTGTGGGCGATGACGAAATCATGGGAGGTAATGCAGGACAAGGACCTTGAAACTTATTCCAAGGAGTATTTCAGCAAACTGACACCGATTTCCGAACCCCGGAGCTGGTACACCAACATGCCGTTCTTCGCGTCGCCGAACATGCTGGCGCTTCCCAAGGAAAATCATGGAATCCGGGATGGAACACCTGTGACCAGATTCTACTATGCCTACATCTGGTATCATGTGCAGGCTGTCCTCTTCAGTGGTCAGGGCCTCGGGGTGCCGATCTCGCCGGTCGACTGGGGATACGTCTACGGCTTCGTCACCCACATGCAGATGGAGTCCGGACTCGACAGTTCCAAACACCCTTTCCGGAATCCGGCTCTCTATTTCCTCTGGGTGGCCAAGGCAATTCAGCTCTCCAATAATGGACTGGCTCCGAACACCGCCAATGAAAAGGCTCCCCGCATCGACTGGGCCTCACCTGTCCGCATGCTGGGCTCCCCGGGAATCGAACACAAGTATTACACCGACGAGGCCCTGTATCGTGAGTCCATGGAGGTTCTGACCCGTATGTGGCTCAACCTCGTCGAGAAATGGACCCCTGACCAGTGGCAGAATGATATCCGCGTCAGCAGTTCCACCGGCTTTCCATACCCGCGGAATGTGATCGAAATGAGGAATCTCTATTACAGCATGAACACCCTCAAGGAGTTGTTCTACATGTCCAACCGGTTCCGGGAGATCGGCATGCCTGCCAGCGTCAATCAGCGCATGAAGGCCGTGTTCCAGCCCATATACCGGGCGCCTGGAATTCCATGGGACAATTTCTAGGCCAACCCGGCCGGGAAATAAAATTTTTCTCATATTTATCCAATCAATCCGGGCCCGATGCGGGTCCGGATTTTTTCGTTCCGGGATCAATAACCCTTTGACAAATGTTTCCGATTCCTGACGATGACATCCACTTGCCGGGTCGGTCTGCAGCCGCCCGGCAGCCAGGTAGTTCAGCATGACGCAGGAGAAGATTTCCGAACAGGAACGGTGGTCGATTCAGGATGCCCGCCAGCTTTACCAGATTGACCTCTGGGGCCAGGGCTATTTCGACATCAACAACGAGGGTCTGGTCACCGTTTATCCGCAGGGTGGGGAGGGGCCGTCGGTGCCCCTGTCCGAAATCATTGAGGAGACCAGGCGCCGCGGCTACAAGTTCCCGCTTCTGGTGCGCTTTCAGGACATCCTCCGCTCACGGGTCGTGGAGATCAATGAGGCCTTCCGGCGATCCATCAAGGAGTACGGATACCGGGGCAACTACCAGGGGGTTTTCCCGATCAAGGTCAATCAGCTGCGGGAGGTCGTCGAGGAAATTCTCGATGCCGGTCAGCCATACAATTTCGGCCTTGAGGCGGGCAGTAAACCCGAACTCTTCGCCGCCATCGCCCTTCAGGAGAACCCCGGCGAACTCCTGATCTGCAATGGCTACAAGGACTCCGGTTACATCCGCGCGGCTCTCATGGGCCTGAAGCTGGGCAAAAAAATAATCCTGGTCATTGAGAAGATTGAGGAACTCCAGCATATCATCCGCATTGCCCGCAACCTCAATGTCCGTCCGGTGGTGGGAATCCGTGCCCGCCTCAACTGCGAAGGGGTCGGCCGGTGGTGGCAGAGCAGCGGAGAAAGGGCCAAATTCGGTCTCAGCACCATCGAAATCCTCCAGGCGGTCCAGATCCTCAAGAAAGAGGAACTGGAATCGTCCCTGCAGCTTCTTCACTTTCATATCGGCTCGCAGCTCACGGACATCCAGACCGTCAAAAAAGCGGTTCAGGAAGCGGCCCGCATCTACTGCAAACTCCAGAAAATCGGCTTCAAGATTCAATACATGGATGTCGGTGGTGGCCTCGGCGTCGACTATGACGGCACCCGAAGCCTCGCCAACAGCTCGATGAACTACACGCTCCAGGAATATGCCAACGACGTGATTTACCAGATCCAGGTGGTCTGTGACGAGGAGGAGGTCGAGCATCCCAACGTCGTCAGCGAGAGTGGCAGGGCCATTGCCGCCCATCACTCGGTGCTGGTCATGGAAGTATTCGGATCCATCGAGAAGACGGGTCACGCCAATAAGTTCTCCTTCGGCAAGAATGAACACCGGCTGGTGCAGGAGCTGCTCGAGATACGGGCAAAGCTCAGTGTGCAGAGTCGTCTGGAGGCTTTTCACGATGCTCTTGAAAGCAAGCAGGAGGCACAGAACCTGTTCTCGGTGGGGCTGCTCGACCTCGAAACAAAGGCCAAGATTGAGGCCCTCTTCTGGGACATCAGTGCCGAAATGGTCAAGTCCTACAAGGGCTCCGAGTTTGTCCCGGAAGAGATTCAGCTGCTCGAGGACTCCATGGGCGATCAGTTCCTCTGCAATTTCTCGCTGTTTCAGTCCCTCATCGACCATTGGGCGCTGGAACAGCTTTTTCCGATCATGCCGATCCAGCAGCTCAACGAGGAGCCCGACAGGGAGGCGACTCTGGTCGACATCACCTGCGACAGCGACGGGCAGATCAAGCGGTTCATCGGCATGAACAAGGAAAAGGACACCCTGCCCATCCATTCCTACAGCTACAATCCCTCGTGCTATAAGCCATACTACCTCGGAGTTTTCATGGTGGGTGCCTACCAGGACATCATGGGAGACCTTCACAACCTCTTCGGACGGGTGAATGAAGTGCATGTTTTTGCTGATGCCCAGGAGCCGCGCGGCTATTACATTGAGGAAATCATCGAAGGAACCACAATCAGCGAAGTCCTCGCCTACGTCCAGTACGACAAAAAGGAGCTGCGCCGCCGCATCAAGAAACAGACCGACGCCGCCATCAAAAATGGCAAGCTCAAGCCCTCGGACGCCATGCGCATTCTCCAGGAGTACGACTCCGGTCTCAATGATTACACCTATCTGTCCTTCGACTCAGGAGCCAATGGATGATATCCAACTTGATCTGCCTCGATCCCGGTACCTGATTCCCGATGTCCTCCGCGGCATGTCGGCTCTCTTCTGGGGACTGCCCATCGCTCTGGTCAGCAGTATCCAGGTCACCCTCGATTCGTATGCCCTCATGATGCGGTTTCTGTTCCCACTTTCGGCATTTGCTCTGCTGGCCTACGGGGCACATCAGGTCCGATGGATCCAGGTCCTCGGCATGCGGTCTTGGCGGTTCCGCGTGGATCTTCTCAGGGTGGTCTCACTGGCGCAGCTTCTCCTCGCGCCATTTCTGCTCTTTTACTCCCGCTCGCCTGACCAGCCGCTCTTTGTTGCCTCACTCTATCTCCTCGGACTGTGCTGGTGCCTTTTTCTCCTCGCCCTCTGCCAGGTGCTCGGTGGTATGGTCCAGACCATAGGGGAAGAGTCCATGCGCCAGGATTTTCTCTGGATGAAGGGATTTATCGGAGGGGCACTTTCACTCATGGCACTCGGCTGGACGATTCTTTTTGTGAGGAACCTTTTTCTCGAAGCGGAGCGGATGCCTCTTATTCTCTACCTGCTTCACCCCCAGTTTCTGGGAACATTCCTTATCATATCCGCCATTTTCCCGGTCACAGTCCTCATGAACCTCGCATGGAAGCTCAAGGAGCATGTGTTCCATGAAGCGCTCGGCAAGGACTACCTGCCGCCCCAGCTGCCCGACACGGATGTCTCATCCGCACAAGCCGGGCCCGATGAACCAGCGGAGCAGGGCGGACAAAGTGCTTGACGAAACTGCCGGATTTGGAACCTCATGGAGACATGGTTTGCATTTCCAGTCTCAGCAGAATGAGTGTCCTCTCCGGCAGAGTGCGTTTCCCCGCGCTGCCACTAATCATGCTGGCCGCAGGTCTGTTCGGCGGGTTCGAAGTCTCAGTCTCGGCTGCCGACACCAAAAGACCGAATATCGTCTTCATTTTCTCCGACGACCACGCGGTGCAGGCCATTGGCGCTTACGGTTCGAAGATCAACACCACCCCGAATATTGACCGGATCGCCGCCGGGGGAGCGGTGTTTGAGAACTCTTTTTGCGCCAACTCAATCTGCGGTCCGTCCCGGGCCAATATCCTCACCGGCAAGCACAGCCATATCAACGGTTTCCTCCGCAATGGTAACCGCTTTGACGGCTCCCAGCCGACCTTTCCCAAGATGCTGCAGAAAGTCGGCTACGAAACGGCCATGATCGGCAAGTGGCACCTGAGCAGCGACCCCACCGGATTCAATTACTGGGAGGTGCTT
>JAUIAG010000329.1 GCA_030425355.1 Verrucomicrobiia bacterium | reverse complement strand
CAGGTAGAGAGCACTGACCTGGGCCGCCTGCTCCGCGGAGTCGGATTCCGGCTCAGGGGCCTTGCGGGGAATCAGTGTCAAGCCCTCCGGCCAGATGGCACCCTGGGCGATCCAGTTGCGGATCATGTCGGTGTCTTCCGTTGGCAGTGGTCCGCCCTTTTTGGCCGGCGGCATCAGATCATCATCATCCTTGTCCAGAACAGTCAGATTCCACACCGCACTGTCTTCCGCATTGAATGGGATGACGTTGGGGGCGTATTCACCCGAAGTGAAAAGCATTTCGCGCGTGTCCATGCGGAAATCACCTTCGGCGTTGTCCTCGCGGTGACAGCTGACACAGTTGAATTCAAAGATAGGCTGGATGTGTTTTACGAAATCAATGCGCGGCACCACAGTGAGTGTCACGCCGTCGGGCCATTTGGCCCCTTCAAGTATCCATTGACGCAGAACTTCGCTCTGCGAAGGATCCAGTGGCTTTTCCTTGGATGGCGGCATGATGTCGTCATCATCCGGATCCAGAACAGTGCTGGTGTAAAGCCATGATTCATCCGGTTTTCCGGGAACAACGGCATCGCCACCGTCGCCGCCGGCAAAAAGCAGCTCACGCGTGTCCATGCGGAAATCACCCTCAGCCTCCTTTTCCCAATGGCAGTGCAGACAGGCGGACTCAAGAATCGGTTTGACCTGATTCACAAAGTCAATCTCCGCGCTGACGTGCGCCGGAACCCAGGCTGCCACACCGGCTGCCACCCACAGTTTCCAATAATTCAATTTCATATCCATGGATCCTCTCAGTATCCCTGTCCCGGCGCGCAGCCGCAAGTTTCAACACAGCTGACGGACAGATATTTTCCCATTGCACGTGGCGGGGTTCGAAAGTTCGACGCGCGCCGGACCGTGGATGTTCATTGATCAGCGGCATCAAAGGCAGGAGCGCCCACAAACTGTGGAATCGGATCCATGAAGGTCGCTGTTGAATCTCATTGAATCAATCAATCCCTTGAGCGGTGTGGGATCCTCCGTCCACCCCCGGCATTGACAATTCATGTACAGCCATGTATAGATGAAGCCATCTCTGATTCTTCGCCTCTAAAAAAGAACACTCACGCGGCTCCCCGCTTTTTGCTACTCCGGTCCTGTGCTCTGGCTTTCCCTGTTCTGGCAGGGAGTGCGGTGTTTCTGGATTACTCCGTGAGGGATCATGAAATTCTCGCGGAAGAAGGGGGTATTATCGAATGGTCCCAGTTTGTGATTTGGCTCAAGGCCATGATTATCGGGATGGTCATGTGGTGGAATTCCGACCTGCGTCTGGATCGGGCTGTGGCATTCTGGCTTGGATTTGTGGCATTCCTCGCATTGCTTCGGGAAAGCGATGCGCAGCATCTACTGAATCCTGAGACTTTGGGGGAGTGGGGAGTCCGATACCGGATTGACTGGTGGTTATCGGGAGATGTGAGTATTCCGCTGCGGCTTTTCTGGTTCGTTGTTTTTACAGCGGCGATCACGGCGGCGGCCCTGCCGCTGACTTACATGAAATTCCCGTTCTTCAGGATGCTGCTGAGCGGAGACCGTGCGACCGGGTTATTCATCTTTGCGATACTCCTGTTGTTCTGCGGCTATGCGATGGATGATCTGCTTCGTGATGCGGGGTTCCTCAGCCCGGGATTGAAAATGCTCGCCGAGGAGTTATTTGAACTGGCAGGTGCTGTGGCTTATCTGGCTTCCATGATTGCGCTCTATCTTCACAGCCTCTCGGGACGCGTCGAAAGCTTTTCGTGGCGTGGTCACAGCAGGTGAATCGCTCTGCCGGAAGACCCGCCGAATCAGTATCGACGCCACAATGCCGGGACGAAGAGCACCAGGATGGCAAAGAACTCCAGACGGCCAAGAGCCATGAGGAAGGCGAGGAAGTATTTGGTGAGGGGCTTGAGATCAGCGTAGTTGCTTGCCGGGCCAAGGGCCTCAAGTCCCGGGCCGATATTGAACAGACAGGCGATGACGCCGGAGAATACCGAGACGAAATCGAGGTTTGGCTGCAGGGCTGCCACCGTCGCGGTGCCGAAGCCGAGGGTGACCCAGCTCAGGCAGATCAGGAAGAGTGCCTGATTGATCTGATCCTGGGGAAGTCTTCCGCCATTGAGTTTGAGGGTGTTGATAATGGTCGGCCTGAAGGACGAGTTGATCTGATACCAGACCAGCTTGATGAACACCAGCCATCGGCTGATTTTAATCCCTCCGGAGGTCGACCCGGTGGAACCGCCGAAACCCATCAGCAGCAGCAGTATAACCCAGCAGAAATGCGGCCACTGACTGAAGTCCTTTGTGGAAAAGCCGGTGGTTGTCATTATGGAAATGACCTGGAAGGCGGAGTCTCTCAGATCACTGACCCAGCCCTGACCGGTGTCCTCCCCTCTGGAGAGGCTCCAGAAAATAGCGAGAGACGAGAGGAGGAGGAATAGAATATAGTATCGGAATTCCTCTTCATGCCTGAGTCGCTGCCATCTCCTTTCGGTCAGAGCGACATAGAGGAGGAAGTTGGTTCCGCCGATCACCATGAATATCATCAGCCAGACCTCGATGGCCGGATCCTGGAAATGCCCAATCGATGCGTCGTAGTTGGCGAAGCCGCCTGTCGAAATCGCACAGAAGGAATGGCAGATGGCGTCAAAGGGTGACATTCCGAGAACCCACAATCCGACGGCACACACTGCTGTGAGGCACAGATAGATGGTCCAGACCCGGGCAGCCAGGTCGCCGATGCGCATCTGCAGATTTCCGATAGGCTGGGCGGAGGACTCGTGCCTGAATAAAGCCTTGTTTCCAATGCCGAGGTGAGAGAGCAGCGCGACAAAAAGCACCAGAATACCAAGTCCTCCCAGCCATTGTGTGAGAGCGCGCCAGAGAAGCACCGGACTGCTGATTTCCGAGAGGTTCCCGATAACAGTCGCGCCGGTGGTGCTGAATCCGGACATGGATTCAAAAATGGCATTGGAGATTGAGAGACGTGGCTGGCAGAGCTGGAAGGGCAGGGACCCGAAGGCGGCAATAAGCAGCCAGCCAAGCCCGACGATGGCAACCCCTTCTTTCCGTGAGATGGCGGTCGGGGTATCCCGCCCAGCAAGAACCAGAAGCGCACTGCACGAGACGGTTACCACAGTGGAAATTCCGAATCCCCATGCGGCACCAGTGTGTCCCTGAGCGTCTCCCAGCCACGCAAAGAGAAAACAGATGCCCATCGCCATGCCAGCCATGAGAAGCAGCAGCCCGAGGACTTTGCTGAGAAGTCGCAGGTTCATGCCTTGACGGGATCAGTTGGAGTGGTCTTCACGCTGGATGGGGATTTTCCGGAAAATCAGAGGAGGATCTTGAGCACGTCGGAGGTCGCTTTCTGGCTGGTCGCCACATAGACGCTGTCGCCGGCCTCAATGGTGTCATGTCCGACCGGGACAAATGCATCCTGATTCCGGATGACCGCCACGATACCCGCGTTTTTCGGCCAGTTGATTTCCGAGAGTTTTTTTCCGGTGGAAGGGCCGTTTTCGCGAATGGGCAGCTGGATGACTCTGGCCTTGCCCGGGAGGTTGAGCACGGTGTGATAGGTCTCGGTCGGGACGAAGCGAAGAAGTTCTCTCGCCGTCACCACTCTTGGAGAAACCGCGGCAAGAATACCGATATTCTTCTTGTTTCTTTCGATGACACTGGCGTAGTCGGCCCGGCGGATCAGTGCCAGACAGTACCGGGTTCCGAGGCTTTTGGCCTCGAGGCAGGCGATGACGTTGTCCTCGTCCTCATCACTGGAGGCGATGAAGAAATCGGCCATTCCGACCTGCTCCTCGATGAGATGCTGAAGGGAGGTGCCGTCTGCATTGAGGATGATTGTTTTCCGGAACAACTCCGCCAGCTGGTCGCAGCGGTTCCGGTCGGCTTCGAGAATCCTGACTTCATAGTTTCCGCCTTCAAGGGTCTGGGCCAGAGAGATGCTGTATTCACTGCCGCCGAAAATCACAACCTTCGACTTCCTCTGCGAGATGGGTGCCAGTTTGAGGGATGAGACGAACTCCTCGACATTCTGGGAGCGGCCAAAAAGTGTGACGGTGTCATCCACCCGCAGCTCGTCCTGTCCTCCGGGGACGATGACATCCCCTTCGCGGAGGATGAACGCAAGGCGGATCCTTTCCGGGAGTTTCAGATCGGCGATCCTGCGATTGGCCAGAGGGGAGTTTTCCTCAATGCGGATCTGCTGGATTTCAATTCGGCCCCGGGCAATTTCCTCCACAAAGATCCCTTCCGGGTTGCGGACGTATTTGGCCAGTTCGAGGGACGCCAGCCGCTCCGTCGAAAACAGCTGATCGATGTGAAAGTGCTGGCGGTAGTCGAAAAGCCATTCTTCACGCTGGATGTCCGTGCTCACCCGGCAGAGGGTGAATTTGGCCCCCAGAGCCTTGGCCACCGAACAGGCGACCATGTTGGCAGGATCATCCTGGGTGGCGGCCAGAAACAGGTCGGTATCCGTCATGCCAATCTCCGCAAGAGTTGTCACGGAGGCTCCGTCAGAACGATGAACGTTGATGTCGAGAGACTCCCCGAGATCGTTCAACACTTCCTCTGAACGGTCAATAACGGTAATATCGCGTGTCTTGGTTGAAAACTCATAGGCCAGGTGTCGGCCGATTTCGCCCGCACCCATGATCACGATCTTCACTGAGGACCGATTTACGACGGATTCCACCCCATGGAAAGCCTAAAATCCCATGCGGTGAGCCGCATGGTCCCGCTTCGGGCCCGGGTTTGCCCGGAATGACACGGAAATATGATGCAAAAAAGATATGAGATATCGGATGACCGCCTGTTGACGCCTGTTCTGGCTGTCGACCCGGAGATTGTTGCCGCCAACATAGACCGGATGGTCGGAATCGTGGGGGGCAGGCATGACAGGCTCTGGCCGCACATGAAGACCCACAAGACACGGGAAGTCCTCGATATGCTGGCTGCGAGGGGAATCCGGCGCACCAAGTGCTCCACTCTCGCCGAAGTCGAACTGGCGGCCATGGCGGGGGTTCATGAGATTCTGCTCGCCCGCCAGCCGTCACACCAGGATCTCCACTGGCTGACGGAGTTTGCCAGACTGGTGCCGGAGGTCCGCTTCAGCTTCGTATGCGACAACCTCCAGCACTTTGAATCATTGCTGCAGTCCTCACCCCCTGAGGCTGATTCCACCACTCCGGGAATTTTCATCGATATCGATACCGGCATGGGGCGCACCGGAATTTCTCCGGGGGAAGCGGCAACGCGCCTCGCCGAAGCAATAGTGCGGCAGAACCGGTTTCCATTCCGTGGATTGCATGTTTACGACGGCCACATTTCCAACGGGGATTATCAGGAGCGGAAAGAGGCGTTCCTCACTGCCATCGGACCCTTGAAGCAGTGGATCAGTGAACTGGAAACCATGGGGA
>JAUIAG010000328.1 GCA_030425355.1 Verrucomicrobiia bacterium | reverse complement strand
TGTTGTAGAGGTAGCTGTGGCGGTTGAGGACGGTGTTGGCGCTGTTTTTGAGTTCGGTGCTGGTGAGGCGGGCGCGGGTGTCGAAGCTGAGTTTGATTTTGGCTCCGCCGGGGAACACCAGTTCCTCCCACTGGGACGATGCGGGGTCGAGCTGGCCTGAGGATATGGTGGGGTATTTATAATCGAAGGCGGTGCCACTGACGCGGGAGGCGGTCATGGCGTCGAGCCGTCGATTGGGGTCGTAGGCATAAGTCTGGGTCCAGGATGTGGTGGCCGATTGCTGGAGGGTGAGGCTGCTGCGCAGACGGGAGGTGTTGTATGCGTAGGTGACGCGGTCATTGGCGAATGGCCCATCCTCATAGAGCAACTGGCCGCTGGGGGTGTAGGAGTAGGTCGACACCCCAAGGCCGTCAGTCATCTGGGTCATTTCATTGCGTCCATTGTAGACAAAGGCCAGGTCGGCGCTGGTTGGATAATTGACGTGGATGAGGTTGCCCGCGGCATCCCAGGTGTACAAGGTCTGTTGATAGGCGGTGGAGGAGGTGTAGAAGCGGCGGTAATTGAGTTTTCCGTCGGCAAAATACCCGTAGCGGACGGTTGGGTACATCACGTGCATGGCACCCCCAGCCAATGTTTTCAGTGACAATCCGGGCATGGTAACGCGGAAGCCTCTTCAGGCATGATTCAGCCCGGTGCATCCGGGTGCGGATCTTGCCGGAATCACGCCATCGGCCTAGACTGAGATGATGATCCGGAGACTGATGCTGGTGTGTTCATGTATTCTCTGCCTGGCGGCTATCGCCCATTGCAGGGTATTTGGCGATGAACGGTTTCCTGTCCTTGCCTGGTATTCAATACCGGAGCCAAATCTTGGTGACGAGCGCTTTGAAGAACTGGCCCGTGCAGGCTTCAACCACAGCCTGATGCGGTACAGCCCCGAGGCCAACCAGAAGGCACTGAACCTGGCCCATCGCCATGGAATAAAACTTTTCATCGTGGATCCCCGGATCGCCTCATCCGATCCATCAACAGCCGTTGAGGCAGTCGAACTATATCGGGATCACCCCGCTCTTGCCGGATACAGCCTTCGCGATGAACCCCCGGCCGGCGAATTTGCCGAGCACGCCAGAGTCCGCGACTTCCTTGCCGAAGCCGACCCCTTGCACTGGGCCTATGTCAATCTGCTCCCGACTTATGCCTCCACCAGCCAGCTCGGCACGGAAACATACATTGGCCATCTTCGTCAGTTCCTCCAACAGTTCCGCCCGAAAGTGCTCAGCTACGACCACTATCCGGTTCTCGAAGGGAACCGGATTCGTGAAGATTTCTATCAGAATCTTGAATGGGTGCGGGATGCCTGCATGGAGCACGACACACCATTCTGGGGATTTGCTCTCAGCTGCGCTCACAGTCCATATCCGATTGCCGAGCCGGGGCACCTGCGCTTCCAGGTCTGGAGCCAGATCGCCTATGGAGCCAGCGGCATTCAGTATTTTACCTACTGGACCCCGAAACCCGGAAAATGGGACTTCCATGACGCACCGATTCGCCTGGACGGGACCCGCAGCGAAGTCTATGAGCGGGTCCGCCGACTGAATCAGGATCTCCAGAAATGTGCCGACATCCTCACCGGCGGTCGGGTAACTGAAGTTGTTCACTCCGGCCCTCTGCCAAATGGAACCACGGCTGTTCACGAAGGCAGTCCGTTCCTGCCTCATCCGGATTCTGTTCAGTCACCATGGCTCTGCAGCCTTCGGAAATCCGGGAATGGCCGTCTGTTTGCAACAGTTGTCAACCGGTCGCCTTTCGTGCCTGCCGACATCAGCCTTGTCTACTCTCCATGGGTCAGTCATGCCCAACCGGCACATGAATTGTGGGGGGTGAATAAGTGCCAAAGCGATAATTCAGGGGTCCGGATGACGCTTGAAGCCGGAGCCGCGGTCATCTTTGAAATACACCGCAAATCTGTCAGGTAACCTGTGAAAAAACGGTTTTGAACTATGAACCCGCTCCCCATAGTGAAGGTATTGTCTATGCGCCGGATATTCACATCGTCGATGACCCGCTCAGGGTGGAGTAAAGCGGCCAGGGCAGCTCATTCATTGCAGCCACTGATCATTGCGACAGCCGCTCTTCTGTCTCTCAATCCGATGGTCATGGCACGGGCATCGGATCATCAGGAATGGATTGGTTTGAGCAGCGACAAAAGTCATTTTGTCCGCCGCGGATCCAATGAGCAGTTCATACCCTGGGGAGTGAATTACGACCATGACCGTCACGGAAGACTTCTCGAGGAATACTGGCTGGAGGAGTGGGAGGATGTTGAGGAGGACTTCACGGAAATACGACAACTGGGTGCCAACTGCGTGCGTGTCCACCACCAGGTCGGTGCGTTCATGGCTGCTCCTGACCGCGCCGATGCAGGAGCCGTCCACCAGTTGAAAAAACTTGTGACACTCGCCGCGGAGAAAGGCCTCTATCTCAATATCACGGGCCTTGGCTGTTACCACCGGAGCAGCATCCCTGAATGGTATGACCGCCTCGAGGAGTCAGAACGCTGGGCGGTCCAGGCACTTTTCTGGGAAACGGTTGCTGAAGCCTGCAGCGAAAGCCCGGCAGTGTTCTGCTACGACCTCATGAATGAGCCGATCCTTCCGGGAAACGAACCTGAAACGGAATGGCTCGCAGGAGAGTTTGCCGGCAAATATTTCGTCCAGCGAATAGCCCTGGATCTGAACGAACGGTCGCGGGTCGAGGTCGCATCCGACTGGGTTCAGCTCATGACCTCATCCATCCGCAGGGTGGACGACAGACACCTCATTACAGTCGGGGTGATTCCCTGGGTCTTCGTCTTCGGTGGTGGCCAGCCACTGTTCTATTCCCCCGAAGTGGCGTCACATCTTGATTTCGTATCCATTCATCTCTATCCGGAGTCCGATGCAACAGCCAAAGCGCTTGAGTCCCTTTCCACCTACGATATCGGCAAGCCCCTGGTGATCGAGGAGACCTTTCCGCTTCGCTGCAGTCCCGTGGAACTCACCTCCTTTATTCAATCCAGCCAAAGTGTCGTTGATGGCTGGTTCAGCTTCTATTGGGGACAGACCCCGGACGAGCTGCTCACAGGCACCCCGTCTGTCGCCGGTCAGATCACCGCTGACTGGCTCATACAATTCAAGGCAATGGCAGAAAGCATGAAGCAGCCCCCGAAGACGGATTGACGATCACCTGCTGATGCCCGTCCGGTGCAGAATCACGTGCCTGGCACAACCGGGAACAATCCCTGTATTCCTAACCACAGCACCCCGGCAGCCGATGGAAATCGGGCCAAAAAAAGGCCGGCAGTGATGCCGGCCGCGAGGGGTTAATAATTTTTTTAAATCAGCCCGTGGACGGACTTTCTATTGCATGGAGCGATAGAATTTTTCGTCGTCGCTGACTGATTCAGTGAATGGAGATGATGCGCCATCGACTTCGGTCCATGGACCGTTGACAGTGGGGGCGGACTGAAGGGTGCCGGTGTATTCGATTGTGACTTCTCCATCCGTGAGAGTAACCGTGGTGGAAGTTCCGCCGGTGTTCACGTCGGGTCGGGCCTCATAGATGGCCATGACCTGAGCTTCGTTAGCGACGCCGACATATGTGGCCCAGCGATACATGGTGCTTCCTTCTCCCATGTGGTCGGTTTCCTGGCTCAGGCGGGCACCCATGATCTTGGTGTCACCGGAGAGGTCGAAGTTGCCGGCCCAGGTTCCAGAGAGAACTCCGTTGATGTAGAGGGTGGTTCCGGACGCGTCGGTGGTGATGACCACGTGAACGGGAGCACCGAACACCGAAGCGACACTCTGACCTTCGACGGCGGTGAAGATGTTGTCCGCGACACCGAATTCTGTTGAGCCGAAGACACCCTGCTGATTCCACTGGTCCAGCTTGATGGCGAAGGCATCATTCCCGGCAATTGCAGTGGAAGCTCCGCCCAGAATGGCAGTGAAGAAGAACTCATAGGTGGCTTCGCTACCCAGTTCACCAAAGTTGACCACAGTGGCTTCAGAGACATCGGCTCCTTCAGCAACCGGGGTGCCGGTGAACGTGATCTGCTCGACGCTTTCAGGCACAGTTCCAACGCGGTATGCCGGAAGGCCACCGTTGTCGGTGTCGTTGACCAGTGTGCGGTCCCCGTTTTCGTCGACAGTGAACAGCTCGAAGCTGGGATCACCATTGCCGTTGTAGTAGATGATTCTGACGGGGTAGATACCCGCATCGCGGACATCGATGAGGAAGGTGGTGTCGGATTCACCGCGTGCTCCCTCGAATGAACCTGCCGTGAGTGCGTTGGCGGGATCATCCACATAGCCGACATCCATGCGGAAGCCGTCCTTGCTGTTGACGCCCATGATCACCTGGCCTTCAGGGAATTCGATGAAGGTCAGGATTTCAACGGCTACGCCATTGCTGGTGAAGAAGCGGCCGGGTACGCCAGGCATCTGGCTGTCAGGAATAAAGTTCCCGAAGTCACCGCCATCAAAGACACTGAGGTTCAGCGTGGTGGGTATTTCAAACTTCAGCGCCACGCCGTCTTCCACGCCAGGGCCGGTGGCATCGCCGAATGGCTCATCAGGATAGGCGTCGTTGACCAGCGGCGTGCCGTCGATGTCCTCAAGCTCGCCGGCCAGAGCGGATTCCGCCTGGATAGAGTTGCCGATCGGCTGCAGATCATTCTGCCATATCCGCCAGATGAATCCCGGCATTGAGGTATCGACATCCAGAGCCAGCATGGGCGCCTCGAGCAGTCCATATGTAGGAGTCACCAGTGTGCCCGCATCGGTCACCACGTTGCCCTCGGTGTCACTGACTTCGATCAGGTATTCAAGAGTCGTGGCAGGCGGGAAGATTTCCGGTGAAACGAAGCTGAAGTCAAAGGCGTCCACTTTCTTATCACTGGCCACGAGCTCGACTTCCTCGCCGTTGAGGATCAGTTTGGCACTGGCGGGATCCACGAGGGATTCGCCCTTGTCGGAGGCCCGGAAGCTGAAAGTGTCCAGGCTGACGTTGATGGCGGAGAGGAAAATCTGGTCGCCGCTGGCACCACCGACACCAAGAGTGACCAGGGCCGTTTCATTGGGTGATTTTCCGAAGACAATTGCGTGGGCTCCGAGTCCGCCCCAGCCCTGCTGGCCGGGTGCTTCCTTGTCACCATCATTGATGGCCATACCCAGACCGAACCGGGTTCCCAGCTCGAGACTCTCCAGTCCGAGGGATGCCGCCGGGAGCTTGATTTCGTAGACAGTTCTTTTGGTATCACTGTTGCGGACCACGACGGCCTCGGTGCCTCCGGGGCCGGCTTCATGAAGGATGACAACTTCGCCGATACCGTCATCCTCGTTACCATCGAGACCGTAGTTGTAGAGGGCGACCTGCTGCTGCTGGTCGGCACTTGCGATCATCAGCTGAACAGAGTCACCGTTC
>JAUIAG010000327.1 GCA_030425355.1 Verrucomicrobiia bacterium | reverse complement strand
ATACTCGCGCCGCAGACGACTGCTTTCCAGGCGGTGGTTCATCATCTTCACCCACCGCTCGGCATCCAGTGTCACTCTCACCGGCGCGCCTTTGATGATCTGCTTCCTGATTTCCTGAAGCTGCTCATCCGGTGAAAGATCATGAATCCGCCCGGATTTCTCCCTGAAAAACCCTTTGAGCGACGGTGGAAGGGTGGCGCCTTTGGGGTCCAGTCTCAGACGCGAATTCTCACGGTCCACATCCACCACTGCCCGCGGCGGGTCCGTCCTGGTCGCCGTGGAAAAAAGTTTTGAAAACCTCCCTTTCAGATAGAGCAGCGTGGCTTCGACATGTTTGCAGGTGCCAAGGCCATTGATACGGAAATCGACACAGGAGCAGCCGAACTGCGGGTTCTTCAAATCAAAAAGCTCGACCGTATAGACCGCACCGCTGGCCGATTCCACCCGGAAACTGCTGAGGATCCGGTCGGTATTGTCCAGTGAGCTGATGGAAAAGGATTCCTCACGCGCACGCTCGCGGCGCTTTTCAATCTCCTGTTCATCTGTAGTGTTCCAGTTGAAGGCCGTTGGTTTTGCCGGTGCTTTCGCAACACGCCTGCTTCGCCCGGTTGATAGTGGCGCCATGGTGATCTGAAGTAATGAAATCCCCTCATCCAGTCAAGCCATGAACCCGGAAATCACTGCAGTCGAAAGCCATACGTCACCCGGAGATTCGCATGCCGATATTCGGTGAAAATCAAGCCAGGTTGGGCCACGGGGCAGAGTCATGGGGCAGAGTCAGAATCAAAAAAAGTCCTGACCCTGGTTGTGGCAACTGACGCCGCCTGCGAGGGGCTCAATCTCCAGACGCTGGGAACATTGATCAATATCGACCTGCCTTGGAATCCGTCACGGCTGGAGCAGCGGCTGGGACGGATCAAGCGGTTTGGCCAGGCCCGAAAGAATGTGGATATGCTGAATCTCGTTTATGCCAACACCCGGGATGAGAAGGTTTACAATGTTCTTTCAAGCCGGCTCCGGGACACCTACGACATCTTCAGGTCCATCCCGGATACAATCGAGGATGAATGGATTCAGGACGAGGAACAACTGAGAGAACGGATGGACGAGTACATGCACGAACGGGAGAAGGCGACCAATGCCTTTTCGGTCAAATACAAATCCACAGTCGATCCACAGAAAAACAAATGGGAACTGTGTGAAAAAGTAATCTCGAGACGGGACATTATCGAGGAGCTGAGCCAATCGTGGAGGTAGTTGTCAGCCTGAAAGTGTCGCGATTCATTTAACCCCTTAACAAATGAGGGATTCTGGCTTTTTATATCTCTCATGAGAGGGTTTTACCGTGACCGGGGCGTGCGTAGCCGATACTCCGGACATTGACCGATTGGAAGGAATGTCAGGAAACACACCAACGGAGCCAGTGGAGATCTGGCGGGTCGGGGACGGTCGCATCGGAGACGCCCGTGAACGGGATCTGGTGATTGCCGAGGAGCCTCTGTCCATCGAAGTGGAGCATGGACAGGCATCGCTTCGGAAGCGGGAGGTTCTGGCCGTGACCATGAGAACTCCCGGGAGTGACATGGAACTCGCGCTCGGGCTTCTCTACTGTGAAGGGATAATCCAATCACACGATCAGGTTGTGTCAATTCGCGAAATACGCGGGGAATGCGGGGGCGGGGATGTCGTTACCGGTGTGCGTCTGAGCCTTGACCCGTCCGTGGAGTGGGACAGTGCAGCTTTTCAGCGGCATACATTTGTGAACAGCAGTTGCGGTCTGTGCGGGAAGGTCGACGTGGAAGCCATGATGCGAGTAAGGCAGCAGACACCCGAAAATGAAACCGGCAGTGATGGCTTCCGTATCGCGGTTGCGGCGCTGACCCGGCTTTCCGCCCTGGTCCGCGGGCATCAGGTGTTGTTCCGCCACACCGGAGCGGTTCACGCCTCGGCTGTGTTTGACAGCGAAGGCGGGATTGAACTGGTCCGTGAGGACGTCGGCCGCCACAACGCGATGGACAAGGTCTGTGGGGCGATGCTGGCTGCCGGCAAACTTCCGGCCGCGGATCGGGGAGTTTTCTTCAGTGGCCGAACCAGTTTTGAGCTGGTGCAGAAGGCTGCGACCGCCGGTTTTTCCATGATCCTCTCGGTCGGTGCGCCCTCCTCGGTCGCCATCGAAATGGCTGGGAAAACGGGAATCACTCTGGCAGGATTCATCAAAGGAACCAGTTTTAATATCTACACCCACCCGGAGAGAATCACCGGGGATAGCTGAGTCATCGCAATCCCTCCGGATCACTTCGCGGATGGGCAGTCATGGCAGTTTCAGGACGCAGCGATGGAGAACAACGGTCAGGAAAACAAAGACAACAGGGGCAGGGAACAGAGTGCCGTGCCTTCGGCACAGGGGCCGGCGGAATTTCTCAATCTGAAAATCAGGGAGCCTCATCACAAGGCCGCCGGCGCGGAAGCCGTCGCTGTGGCCCTGCGGCATGTGATCACGGAGGCCGGTCCGGTGAGGGGGATGAAAGCCCTCAATCATCTCAACAAATTCGGTGGTGTGGACTGTCCGGGCTGTGCGTGGCCCGATCCCGATGATCACCGTTCGGTGCTGGGCGAATACTGTGAGAATGGCGCCAAGGCCATAGCCGAGGAAGCCACCACCCGCCTGACGGACCCGGAATTCTTCCAGCGGCATGACGTGACCGCTCTCTCGCAGTTGTCCGATTATGAAATCGGGAAGAGCGGCCGTATAGCCATGCCCATGATCCTCGAGCCAGGGTCACGGCATTATAAACCCATCTCGTGGGAACACGCCTTCAGCCGGATTGCCCGTTTTCTCCGGGAGCGGACCACGCCTGAGCGCTCGGTTTTTTACACTTCGGGCCGCACCAGCAACGAAGCGGCGTTTCTCTACCAGCTGATGGTCCGTCAGTACGGAACCAACAACCTTCCCGACTGTTCCAACATGTGCCACGAATCCAGCGGAGTGGCTCTCAAACAGACCCTCGGGCTCGGCAAGGGATCAGTCACCCTGCAGGATTTTGAAAAGGCAAGGCTGATTCTGGTCGTCGGTCAGAACCCGGGAACCAACCACCCGCGGATGCTCACCGCCCTCCAGAAGGCGAAGAAGGCCGGTGCGAAAATTATCTCCATCAATCCACTTCCCGAGGCTGGACTGATGGCTTTCAGCAACCCCCAGAAGGCCCATCAGCTGCTTGGAGCCTCCACGGCGCTGTCGGACCTGCATCTCCCGGTGCGGATCAATGGCGATGTACCGCTTTTCAAGGCGATGCTGCTGCACATCCTCCGCATGGAGGAGGACCGGCCCGGGCACGTCCTCAACACACGTTTTATCGAGGAATACACCTGCGGTTTCGATGCGCTCCAGGGGCATCTGGTGAGTCAGGATTTCGGGGCACTGGTCGCCGCAAGCGGAGTTCCCGAGCCGCTGGTTATCCAGGCGGCCGAATGGATTGCCTCAACCGACCGGTTTATCAGCTGCTGGGCCATGGGCCTGACCCAGCATCGGAATGCCGTCGACAACATCCGTGAAATCGTCAATCTGCACCTGCTCAAGGGTGCCGTCGGTATCCCCGGTGCTGGGACCTGTCCGGTGAGGGGCCACAGCAACGTCCAGGGCGACCGGACCATGGGGATCCACGAAAGGCCATCCCCCGCGCTGCTGGACTCCATCGAGAGAGAGTTTCATTTCAGTCCGCCCAGAGAACACGGCTTTGACACGGTGGAGGCGATCCGGGCCATGAATGACGGCCGGGTTGATTTTTTCATGGCCATGGGCGGGAACTTCCTTTCCGCCGCGCCGGACACTGAAGTCACCGCCGCCGGACTCCGCCGGTGCGGGATGACCGTTCATGTGGCCACCAAGCTGAACCGCACCCACCTGGTTCACGGGGAAACCTCAATCCTTCTGCCGTGCCTCGGCCGCACGGACATCGATCTTCACAATGGACAACCCCGTTTTGTCACCGTGGAAAATTCAATGGGTATCGTCCACAGCAGCCAGGGCAATCTCAAACCGCCGAGCAGCCATCTGCTCAGCGAACCGGATATTGTCGTTGGTATCGCAATGGCACTTTTCGGTGAGGAGTCAGCGGTGCCATGGCATTCCATTGACAGCGATTACGGGCGGATCCGCGAGTGGATCAGTGCGACCATTCCGGGGTTTGAAAAGTTCAATGAAAGGATCGGGGACCCGGCCGGCTTCTATCTGCCCAATGGCCCAAGGCACCGTCAGTTCACCACTGAAGAGGGCAGGGCGGTTTTCACCATCAATGACTGGGAGCCATGGGCACTGGCGGAGGGTCAGTATCTGATGATGACCATCCGGAGTCACGACCAGTTCAACACCACCATTTACGGTCTCAATGACCGATACCGCGGTGTGTACTTTGAACGGCGTGTGGTGTTCATGAGCCACGAGGATGCGGCCAGCCGGGGATTCCGGCGGGGACAGGTCGTGCATCTCCGCTCCTGCAGTTCCGGCAGGACCCGCAAAGTCCGCAACTTCAAGGTCGTCCCCTATGATATTCCACGGGGATGCGTGGCCACCTATTTTCCCGAGTGCAATCCGCTGGTGCCACTGGAGTCCTTTGCACGCGGCAGCAACACACCCACCTCGAAAAGTGTCGTCGTCGAACTGGTTGCGGATTCTGCTGAAGGGGACAGCAATGGCTGAACTCCAGTCAGAGCAGCACCTTGACCACCACCTTTTTCACCCTTGAGGGGATGTCGTGGACAGCCATCTGAGGGCGGTGCACGTCCTCGGGGTAAAGCATGCAGAACGTGCCCGGGTAATTCACCACCGGTGCAACCGATACACCCGGATTGTGAAAAAATTCCACATCCCGCTCCGCGTCATAAGCCGTCTTTATGGTCAGGCCCTCGCGTGAAAACCAGTGGATGCCTTCGCCTCCGGTCAGAGTCATCTGAATATCCGCATACTTTCTGTGGCATTCGATAACCGCATCCGGTGCATCCGCCGCCCTGGTCATGTAGGACATGACTCTGGCAAAGCATTTGTTTCCATCGATGTCGTATTCACGCTCCTCCGCGTCAGCACTCAGCCCGTTCAGAAATTCGAAGGCACGGCCGACGGTCCCGCCCTGGCTGAAATACCGACGCCAGTTTTCTATCCTGTCAAAGATCATCGGTCCCCATCATCCACGGAAGGCTGGAAAATTCATCCCTTTTTTTATTAACAGGATGAATTTGCAGGTATTTAACCCATCGCATTTGACAGAGAAGAGCGATGGACAAACTATATGCCTCGTAAGAGAACCCGAACTTTAAACTGATTATTTTCTCAATTATGAAGAACGTCTCATTCAGCGTATTCCTGGTTTTTGCCGTGTCATTGATGCTGTCATTCATGGCCGGTTGCAGCGATCCGGCCAGTGAAACCCCGGACGCCATGGTCAACGACCCTGTCGAATCCTCGGCCGATGCGTCTGCCACGTCCGGAGCGGATG
>JAUIAG010000326.1 GCA_030425355.1 Verrucomicrobiia bacterium | reverse complement strand
AACCAGAGGGATAATCCCCCCGCCATTTTGAAGCAGCCATCCCTGGACTGCAAAATTCAGAATAGAGCCGAAAATGATTATTTTATTCAGAAGTGCAATTTCCTGCAGGCCCCTTAATACCTCCTGGAATATAGACAAAGGCAGGGACAGTCCCATACCTGCACCGAATATTTGAATGGCTCTTGTGAACTCGGACTTCCTTTCTTCATCAATGAAAACAGATGTGCCCGAAATCCATGTCCCTGAAAGTATCGACAGTGTGAAAATCCCCAAGCCAATCACACAGAATAGAAAGAAGGAATTGGTCACAACTGAATTCAACGGCTGCCATTCATTCCGCGAACCGTGATGAGCAACTCCCCTCTGGACAGCAAGTCCGAATCCGAAGTCGAGCAGTACACCGCAGCCGAATATCGTCCATAACAACGCCCAGAATCCGAAAGTCTGCTCATCAAGGCGCGTATAATACATCCGGAAAAGTACGAGCCCGCTGCCAAGCCTGATGCCGAGGCGCAGGTAATTCCAGATTGTCGATCCAAGGAGGTCCGGGCTCTTCATTATTTCAACCCTGAGTAACCGGGAAAAAGGTCCTGCCTGCCGATCCGGATCCCCTTACTCGTCTTTCAACGGCGTGATCATATATTTTGTCCAGCTTGGCGCGAATCTGAGACCATGAATAGTGACGCCTGACTGCTTCCCGGCCATTCATTCCCAGTTTTGTGCCCAGATCCCTGTCACCCTGCAGTCGCAATATGTGCCTCAGTATCTGTCCTTTGGCATCAGCCGACCTGGGTTCGAATTTCAGTCCGTTCTCACCATGTGTCACAAGGCTTTTCAATCCCCCTGTGTTGCTGACAATCACGGGTTTTCCCGCTGACCACGCTTCCAGCACCACAATACCAAATGGTTCATGTATGGAAGGAAGAACCATGACATCGGCAGCCTGAAAAGCATTGATGAGATCTTCCGAGTCATTTGAAAGTCCGGGGAGCCACCTGATCTTTCCGGCGAGATCCCACTTCTCAATACATTCTCTTATTTCACCTGCATATACTGGGTGTGTCACGGATCCCGCCAGCACCAGGATGGAATTGCTGTCGAGCTTCAGAAGTTCGGTAAATGCCTCAACCAGTATTTTCTGGTTTTTCTGATAGTCAATACGGCTTATGCATGTAATCACATAGGCATCGGTCGGTATACCGAACTTCTCCCTGAAAGCACTGTTGTATCCACTCCGGAACTTACGTTCATCAACGCCATTGGGTAGACAACTTATTCTGTCGTGTCCCAGCATGTTCTTGGCCTTTTTAAATTCACTCTCCCCAACACATAAAACCCAGTCCGCATCCTGCATCACGCGGTGAGAGCCCAGAATTGCTCCCGGAATCTTCCCCCATTCAAATTTGTTCCATCCTCGAAGAGGACGTTTGATATTTTCTGTTTCCTCCTCCGGGACATCAAAAAACCCTCCATGCAAAGTGACCACATAGGGGATATTTCTAATTTTCGAAATGGTTCTTACCACGCCTCCCAGCCGCTTGAGGCTGTGTGCATGCAGAATTCTGATATTTTCCTGTTTCCATAAATAGTGCATCAACGGGAATGACACGAGGTTCCCACCCTTGCGATCAAGCTGATGCCTGTCCTCCCTGCTTAATCCTGTGCAGGGATATAAATGGCTGAATCTTCTTACAGGTATGCCCTGATATATTTGTTCGTCCCTGTGGTCGAGTGCCTTGCTGGTCACAATCTCCGGACTCATCCCGGCTGCCTTCTGACTCCTCGACAGTTCAAGTACCACCGTCTCGGTCCCACCCCATTCATAATCTGTAAATCTTCTCGGAACATGGATTATTCTGTCCAATTTTGTGACTCCCGCTAATGCCCTGCGAATTCACAATCACGCCCATACCATCGCAGACATCCTGCCATCCGCAGTAAAAACGCCGCGTAATCACGCTCGTCGCAGTTTCAAAAACGTGCTATTGCTCGCAGTGGAAGTCCTTACAGCGATTCAGAGAGATGATTACTTTTTTGGCAGAGTGCTGGGAGCAGCTCTTTTGACTCATTTCACGTGACCCGGTGACCATGCACATGCACTCCACCTGCATTGCGGAAAAGGTAGGGGCGTTCCACATACCGCATTGACTCTTTCTGCCTGAAAAGGACGCAAGTATCCTCGGGCCAATGACCAGAATTCAAGGAGTGTTGGTCAGTCTCAGAGCTGACTCAGCCCGCCTGGTGCAGGATTAATCCGGTGATTGAACCAGAAAAAGTCTCTCACTCAGTTGAGCTGTCCATTTTTGTGTGTGGCTCAAACCGCGGTAAATATCCTCCAATTGATCGAGCATAGCTTCCCGCTCAGATACATCCCACTGCCTGTCCAGATTCCGCAGTTGTTCCCCAAGATCATTCTGAAGTTGTGCAACCTTTGCCTGGATGACTTCGATTTCCGGAGTGAGGTCCAGTGCCTGTTTGAAAAGGGTAGCCCTGAGGAGTGGATTCTGAACCTCCTGCTTACGATTCATGAGGGCATCAATCCTCTTGAGTCCACCGGCAACTTCCATGAAAAGGTCCATCACGCTGGACGGCAACCGGTCGACGACCCCTGGGGTGATGCCTCGCTCAAGTTCAAGCAGGTGCCTGAGCCTTTTGACTGGGTCTCTCAGAATCTGCGCCGCTTCATTCAAGTCAGCGTAATGGCTTTCGGCGTCCCGCCGGCTGTCCTGATCCCCGGATCGGGCAGTGTCAGGATGCCTCTCCCGGCTGATTTGCTGAAACATCCGATCGACGACCGAAGGGTCGAGATTCGGCCTTCTTTCCGCCCCGAGGAGCTCGAATGCATCGATCCTCATCACTCATCTTTCTCTCTCAATCAGGCACTGAATGACTCACCACACGAGCAGGTCGTGGCCGCATTGGGATTGTGAACCTTGAAACCTGTCTCCTCCAGACTTTCCACATAATCCAGTTCGGAGCCCGTCACATAAAGTGCGCTTTTCGGGTCGACGACCACCTTCACCCCCATTGAATGAACCATGATATCCCGCTGCGCCGGCGCGTCCTGAAGGTCCATTTTGTATTGCAGACCGGAACATCCGCCACCAATCACAGCCACCCGAAGAACGCCCTCCGGCCTCCCCTGTCGCTGCAGAAGGGACAGGACCTTCGTCGCCGCACTCTGGGAAAGCTTCACCAGCCTCTCATCCCCAGTCCTGATCGTCGTCGGTGCCTCTTTGCGTGCTGCTCTTCCCGCTATCATAGCCGAAATATGGCAACACCCACCCCACCCGTCAACTACTACAAAGGGACAGGCCCTCAGTATCCCCTCAGCATCCCGATACAAAGGGACAGGCCTTCTGACAAAACACTTCCCTTCCTTCTTCCAAAGGGACAGGTACTTTGCTTCAATGCCTGTCCGTGCGGTGGCACCCCGCCGAAAATCCAGTTTCAGTGTGACATCTTGACCCCTTTGTGTGTCGTCCTCGGGCCACAAGTTGAATGGACGGCTCCAAATTAAGTTGAAGGGAAGGACGGATGAATCCAGAATAGTCATCAATGCAAACGCATGATCAGGAGCTTGACGAGTTGATGATTTGCCGACTGGACAGTGGCCGCAAGACCGTGGATCCCTGTACTGTCGTTATTTTCGGGGCCAGTGGAGATCTGACTGCCAGAAAGCTGATTCCAGCTCTTTATCATCTCTACGAGGAGGGGGCATTGCCTCAGCCATTCAAGGTCATAGGCTTCGCCCGACGTGAGAAAACTGACGAGGATTGGCGTGAGGAGCTGCTGCAGGGGTTCAGAAAATTTTCGCGTTCCAAGGAAAAAGATCCCTTAAAATGGAAGGAGTTTTCTCTGAATCTGCACTACTGTCAGGCGAGCTTTGACGATCTCGACGGGTATCAGAAGCTTAAGCAGATGCTCGAATCCTTTGGTGATGAAAGGCTCCGTCACAACCTGCTTTTTTACCTGGCAACCAGCCCAACCCAGTTTGCCCAGGTTACCGAGAACCTTCACAAAACTGAACTGCTCCTCAAGGAGGATTCCACCGGATACTCTCAGAGACTGGTAGTGGAAAAGCCGTTTGGCACGGACCTCAAATCGGCCAAAGAGCTGAATCATGCCCTGACCAGATTTGCCCACGAAAGGCAGATATTCCGAATTGACCATTATCTCGGCAAGGAAACTGTCCAGAACATCCTTGTTTTTCGATTTTCCAATTACCTTATCGAGCAAAACTGGAATCGCGAGGCAATTGATCACATTCAGATTACAGTAAGCGAGGATATGGGTGTTGGAGGCAGAGGCGGTTACTATGAAGATGCCGGTGCGCTGCGTGACATGGTGCAGAATCACCTACTGCAGATCCTTGCCCTCACCGCCATGGAGCCACCGGCCATGCTTGAGCCGGAGGCCATAAGGGACGAAAAGGTCAAAGTTCTCCGGTCAATCCGACCAATGACTCCCGAACAGGTCGGACGGATGGTGGTTCGCGGTCAGTACAGCGGGGGCGAAGTACATGGCAGATCTCAGCCGGCATACCGCTCGGAAGACAGGGTGGATCCTGCTTCAAATGTGGAGACTTTCGTCGCAATAAAGCTGTGGATTGATAACTGGCGCTGGTCAGGGGTTCCCTTTTACCTCCGAACCGGAAAGAACATGCCCTACAAGGCCAGTGAAGTGCGTATACAGTTCAAACGGCCTCCTCAGGTACTTTTTGCCGCCCAATGTGGCATCCTCCTTGATGCCAACTCCCTTACACTACGTCTGCAACCGGAAGAAGGCATAACTCTTCACATTAACGGAAAGATTCCTGGTGCAAGCATGCAGCTCCGACCAGTCCGGATGCGTTTCAGTTACGATTCAGAGTTCGGTGCCTACACTCCGGAAGCCTATGAAAGGCTGCTTCTGGAAGCCATGGCGGGTGATCCGACTTTGTTCATACGCCGTGACGAGCTCGAGGTTGCCTGGGCATTCGTTGATTCCATCAGAGACGGCTGGGGGCCCCGGCCCATGTCGGAGGATGAGTTTTACCCTGCAGGGACATGGGGGCCAGCCCCGGCCGATGGACTGCTTCAGAGAACCAACAGAAGTTGGCGGAATCCTTCCCCAAAGTGACATTTTCAATTTAATAAGGCTTTCCAGAAAAGATGATACACCACTTGGAATTTGAAAAACCCCTGCTTGAGCTCCAACAGAAACTGGATGAACTCAGAAAAGCTGAGAAATCCGGAGTATTGAAAATCAATCTGGCGGAAGAAATTGCCCGCATCGAGTCCAAGATTGAAGAAACACGTAAAAGCATCTTCTCCAACCTTACACCATGGCAGCGGGTTCAGCTCGCCCGGCATCCCAAGAGGCCCTATAGCATGGACTACATCCACTATGCATTCGATCAATTCGAAGAATTGCATGGGGACAGGCTCTATGGCGATGACAGGGCAGTCGTCTGCGGCATGGCCAATCTTGACGACATGAGAGTAATGGTCATAGGAACCCAGAAGGGAAG
>JAUIAG010000325.1 GCA_030425355.1 Verrucomicrobiia bacterium | reverse complement strand
TTTGACCGGCGGGGATCATTCCGGTCGAAGGTCGTGATGCAGAAAACCCGAGTGTCGGATTTCAATGATTATCGTGGACACAGCCCTGCGCCGCAGGCAGGAAAATGGCAACCCTCTGAAGGTCGGGGTCGTGGGCTGCGGATTTCTGGGGGGTGCCGTCATTCGTCAGATCGTGGAGCGCATGCCCGGCATGCAGCTGGCCGGTGTTGCCACACGCACTCCCTCGCGGGCCATTGATCTCCTCGCCGGCACCGGTATCAGCACAGATGGCCTTGAGGTTGGAACTCTTTCCCAACTGAACGACCGGATTCGCAGAGGGCTTCCCCCGGTAACCGGGGATGTGAACCTCCTCTGCCAGGCCGAAGCTGTCGAAGTGATCATCGACGCCTCGGGATCGATCGAAACCGGGGCAGAAATTGCACTGGCCTGTATTGAAAACAGCAAGCATCTGATCCTGGTGAATGCGGAACTGGATGCCACCGTCGGGCCAATTCTCTACCGGAAAGCGAGTGAGCAAGGCCTTGTTTTCACCGGCACCGATGGCGACCAGCCCGGAACACAGATGAACCTCCTCCGCTTCGTCCGCATGGCCGGTATGAAGCCACTCGTCGCCGGGAATATCAAAGGCCTTCAGGATCACTACCGGACCCCCGAAACCCAGAAGGCTTTTGCCACTGAGTGGGGACAGAATCCGTGGATGGTCACCAGTTTCGCCGACGGCACCAAAATTTCATTCGAACAGGCTCTGGTCGCCAACGCCACCGGATTCACTGTCAGCCAGCGCGGCATGATTGGCATGGCATACAAGGGCCATGTCGATGAACTCACCACCCGGTATGATCTCGAGTTTCTCCAGCGTCACGACGGAATAATCGACTACGTGGTCGGTCCACACCCCGGTCCGGGAGTCTACGTCATTGCGATTGAGGAGGACCCCAGACGGCAGCATTACCTCAAGTATTTCAAGATGGGCGAGGGGCCGCTCTACTGCTTCTATACGCCCTATCATCTGTGCCATCTCGAGGCACCGATATCCGCCGCCCGCGCCGCGCTGCTGGGTGATGAAGTCGTCTCTCCTTCCCATGGACCGGTCGTCGATGTTATCACCGTCGCCAAAAAGGACCTTGCCGAAGGAGAAACACTCGACCCCATCGGAGGATTCATGACATACGGGGTGTGTGAGAACTCTGATATTGCCCACCGTGACCGGCTGCTCCCTATCGGACTGGCACAGGGCTGCCGCATCCGTCGGGATATTGCCCGGGATCAGTCCATCACCTGGGATGATGTTGAGGTCCCGTCGGACTCCCTTGTCCTTCAGCTTCGCCGCCAGCAGGACGAGCTTTTCTTCTCCCGCCACTGATCATTGCGAATGAGGATGCATTCACAGGTGGGGTGAATACCGCCACCAGCCTGGGATCTGTCTCCTCAGCTGGCACCCACCGGAATCCGCTTGAATACATCTCTGTTTGCCAACAGGATTACTGTCAGCAGCAGTGATTTCCGGTGGGCCATGGACCCGCCCCCGTTACCTGCACATAATTCCATGAACGGCGTTAGAAAATTTCTTCTCAGTCTGCTGATTTCTGTTCCGGCAGTGTGTCACTCCGGAGATGTGGAAGTCTTTCTGCTTGGAGGGCAATCCAACATGCAGGGAATCGGAAAATTCAGCAATCTGGACATTGAGTTGCCCCGTGTGATTCAAAATGCTTATTTCTACACGGGCGACCGCTTTGAGACTCTTTCTCCCGGCCAAACAAAAACCTCGACCCGGGATGGTGAGTTCGGACCTGAAATCGGTTTTGCCATGGTCATGGCCAGGCCGGATCGGCCTGTCTACCTTGTGAAGTATCACGCAAGTGGAATGGCACTGCACCGGGGATGGAATGGTGGCACATGGGTCGGTGGGGAGCCGGCTCCCGCCCGCAGGAACTTCTATCCGGGACGTGATGCCGCCGACATCAACATGGGCGTTTTATACAAAGAAATGCTGGATATGTATGTGTCTGCCCTGCAGCATCTGAGGCAATCCGGGCATAATCCGGTAGTCAGGGGATTTGTGTGGATGCAGGGGGAGCAGGACAGCAAGAATGAAGAGTCGGCCCGGTCATACAGCGCGAACCTCAGGCATTTGGTGAATCGTCTGGGCGAAGACCTCGACGTCGCCGGCGGTCTGCCAATGGTCTTCGGGCAGGTGCTTCCGCACGAACCCGCAGCTCCGCGCTTCACACACCGGAACGAAATCCGCAGGCAAATGGCCATCGCCGATGGAAGGTCTGCCCGCGACGGCTCCATCAAAAGCGCCCGCATGGTCTCCACCGATGGAATGAGTGTGCTCCCGGATACGGTCCATTATGATGCCCGGGGACAGCTGGCCCTCGGGAAGGAATTCGGACTGTCGCTTCAGAAGCTCCTCGACGAATTGGCAATGTCAAAAGAACCACATGGGGACACCCCGTGATTTCAGGATCAGATTACCCGGTTCATGCCGATCCGAATCCCGTGCCGTTTCGGAGTCATGGATATTAAACTGTGAGGTCATATTGAAAAAACACCGTATCTACACAACCAGCTTTGCCAGCGTGTATCCGCTCTACATTGCCAAAGCAGAAAAGAAGGGCCGCAGCAGGGAGGAGGTGGATCAGATTATCCTGTGGTTGACCGGCTACACTCAGAAGCAGCTTGAAGGGCGGATTCAGGACGGGACGGATTTTGAATCATTTTTCACCCAGGCTCCTGCCATGAACCCGTCGCGGCAGTTCATCAAGGGTGTTGTCTGCGGCGTTCGTGTCGAGGATGTCGAAGAACCAGTCATGCGCGAGATCCGCTATCTGGATAAACTCATTGATGAACTCGCCAAGGGAAGAAAAATGGAGAAGATACTCCGCACGGGGCCATGAGATTTGTAAATCGACGGTGCCTGACACCGGCACCGTGGATTCTGTGGACAGGAGGTATCAACTTTTCAGAGCCTGCCTGATGCGCTGGACGATTGAGTTGTCCGGCTGTTGGGATCCGGTAAGGTCGTAGATGCTCAAGGCAAGAAACCTGTCCCGCCATACCGGACTGACATGGTAGTAGTCTTCGAGCACAGCAGAGCTGTATTTGTAATCGTGAGCGTCGTTTCCCTTGAGGAACACCAGCTGTCTGGTGGCATCGATAATGGATTCTGCCGAGCCTCCATTGGCAATCCAGCCCAGCGTCATGTCGGCAGCGGCGTCGCGGTTTATGCTGATGTTTTTCAGAATCTCGTGAAGTGTGGAGTCGTCGGTGGATCCGTGTGTTCGATCCGGCTGAACTTCAGTAAACGGCCGGTTTCTGACGGCTCCCCGGCCTTTGGCTGTTTCCCGGAACATTGGCAGGAAGGAACAGGCCTGCAGGGTCAGGCGACGGCGGACACCATCATCGCCGCAGTGGATGAAGGCCTGCCTCATTGCATTGGCTGTGGTCAGTGAATGGAGGCCGATAATCCGCCCCGGCTGCTGCATCACCAGTTCGCCGGCGCTCATGAAAACTGCATCCCAGATGGCACGGGAACTCTGACCGGACTGGATCATTTCCGCAGCGGCAGCAGCTGCCGCTGATGGGTCGGCTCCCCGAAGCGTTTCAATCAGGGCTTCCGTGGCTCCGCTGTCCGTCTTTCCATCGAGCCAGTCCTGACGCAGGGAAGCGGCCCGGGCCTGATTTTCCCGCCAGGGACGGTCCACTGCCAGATCGTTTTCCGACGGATTCGGCTCGCCATGGTGATTCAACAGTGCGAGTGCCAGTGAGCGGAGAACAGGCTCGGCGTGCCGCCATCCGATCAACTGCAGGGTGCGCCAGCTGTTGGCGACATAAATAACCTTATGACCGATGGATCGATAGTCGCGCGCCGCGTAGCGGAAGAGGGTTTCAAAGACTTCATTCCCGCCAAGTCCTCTGGCCATTCCGGCAGCCGCCAGCTCGGCTGCCTCGACGTCCCATCGGTCCATGGCCGCTTCAAACATGGCCTTTGACCGGTTCACCGGTGGAATTCCGGATTCCTCCAGAGGTTTCATCTGCCAGCCGCTGACCCGGCGCTCCTCCAGTTGCTGGCGTTTGAAATAATCCAGGGCCCAGAAGAATGGCAGCCACCGGTCAGAATCCGGTCCGGAAACAGTTGCCAGATGGGCCGAATGGATCACCAGCACAGCGTGAAACTTGAATCCTACGGATGGTTGTGGCTGCACATTGCGGACGGCTGCCAGCATCAGTGCCGCCAGAAGGTCGCGATAGGACGCCCCGGCCACTATCCGCCCTGCAACGGACTCAATAACCGTGTCCCGGCTTTCGCTTTCAATGAGACCCACCAGTTGATCAACGATTTGTCCTGAGAAAGGGTGTTCCCCCGGTGGCTCCAGATCTTCGGCAGAAACTCCGGGCAGTTGCAGAACCCAGTCGAGATTCATGACGGAAAGAAAGGAGGCGGTTCTGACCGAGCCGGAGAGAAAGCGCCGACGCGAAGATAGGGCGGGGTTCATGATTAAAGTATATTCTCACTGACCTCTGATGTCGAGGCAGGTGTCATCTGCTGCTCCCCGGCAAGGATAATGTCATTCAACTTTTGTCATCGACCATCCAGCCGGATCCGCAGCCATTATGTGACTATGCAGGAAGACCCGTATGATCGGCAGCGATTTGTCAACGCACAGCAGTCCAGCCATGAGCGCGCCCTGCGTGAGATCCGGAGTGGGCGGAAAAAGTCCCACTGGATGTGGGATGAGTTTCCGCAGCTTCGCGGTCTCGGGGTGAGTGCCACAGCATGGCGATACGGCATCAGCGGTGTCGGTGAAGCACGCGCCTACCTGGCACATCAAATCCTTGGCCCGGCACTGGTGGAGCTGTCTGAAGCGGTCCCTGGCATGAAGAATTGAAGTGCCCTTCAGGTCTTCGGCTGGCCGGACGATTTGAAGCTGCGTTCCTCCATGACATTGTTCCAGAGTATCTCGCCTCCCGGCAGTGTCTTCGGACTTGTGATCGACAAATATTTCGAGGGCGAGCCCGACCCGGGAACAATCAGGATGCTGAAGCAGGAAAGCGAATAGCTAACTGCTCAGGATAACATGAGAATAGGGATTCATGGTGACAATATGAATCGAAGAGCACACATGGTATTGCCGGGGGCTTGATAGGAAAGAATGGTGACTGTTGCCTCTATCGATGGTTGCTCATATCCAGTTCGACAATGACGGGGTAATGATCTGAAATGGTGTTGAGTTCAGCGGCAAGCGCTATCGTTCCGGAAACGGATTCACTTCCCAGTCTGTCATCGGTAAAAATGAAGTCGATTCGGTATTGTTTTTTCTTCAGTTCATTCGGTTTCAGTTTGCTGGTTTCAAAGATAGAAACAAAGCTGACGAGGCGATTCTTTGCACAGCTGATGGACGCAATATACAGAAACAGAGCGATTATATTTCTAGTGACAAGCTCTATGTTTTGTGGCGGCTTCACTGTGATTTTATTGGTGACTTTTAAACTCGGTAGAATCCATTACAA
>JAUIAG010000324.1 GCA_030425355.1 Verrucomicrobiia bacterium | reverse complement strand
CCGGGGCTGTCCCTGTCCCTTGTGCCCGTTGCAATCATCTTCACACTGGCTGTCCTCATGTCATCGCCACTCCTCGGCCAGGATGAACCGGACCGGCAGCGCCTGCAACAGCTGGCCAATTCCGCAGCTGCCGCCTTTGAGGACGGATTCCACCAGGATGTTATTGACTGGATCGCGCCTGAAATTCAACGCATCCGCAATGCCGGCAAAATTCAACCGGAGGAAGTGCCTCTGGTGCTGCTCATGGCAGAGGCCTGTCTGGAGGCCAGTGATCCATCGAGGGCTCTCGAGGTGCTCGACATCATTGAAAAACAGAACGATATCAGCTCCCCGGTCGAGTATGACAGCATTCGTGCCAATGCTCTGGTGAGGCTTGGGCGATACAATGATTCGATTGCCTCATTTGAGAGATATATCCGCGAAAGGGGACAGTCGGTTGAACTGCCGGTTCTGGAATCCTATCTCAACACACTGCTTCAGGCCGGGATGTTCGCCCGTATTGATGAGTGGTTCAACCGCGGGGAAAACCGCAAGCTGCTGGAGCTTTCAGCCGGAACCAGTCAATCCACACTGGTGGATCTTGAACTGGTTCATACGGAAGCCCTTTTCCGGGCCAGACAGTTTTCGTCCATGGAGGAGGTCACTGCCCGGCTCTCCGATTCGAGGCTCACTGCCCGACAGCTGTGGAAGCTCCGATACCTCGAAGCGGCCGCGCGGCTGGAGAGGTCGAACTCATCTCCGGAGCCGGAGTGGGTGGAAAGCCTCCGACCACTTGCACAATCCACCGGTGACCCGGAAGCGGTCTGGAAATCGGTTCTGCTCGAGAGCAAAGCTCTGCTGATAAGCCGGGATTACTCTGAAAGCCGAACGGCACTCCAGGCGCTCCTCAACAGGAATGTTGCTGATGATTACCGCGGCGAAGCCCTTTTGCGACTGGCCCAGACATACCTTGAAGAAGGAAATTATCAGGCCGCCAGATCGTGGCTCGAGAAGTTTGAGAAGAATCAGAAATCCGAATCCATCCTCGGGTGGGTGTGGCTGACCATGGCACAGATTCATTTTGAGGAATTCCGATATTTCACGGATCGCAGCATGCCGGCCGAGGCAAGGGACAGCCTCCAGAAATCGCTCAGAAAGGCCGAGGACGTCGTCAATCTTATCCCGGGCTCAAATCTTGGGAGTTATGCGCGGTTTCATCTCGGATGGTGCCTTGAAGCCAGTAATCAGCTTGTCCCCGCTCTGGAGGAATTCGAAGCTGCATGCAGTCTTTTTCCCCCGGGCAAACATCAGGTGGAATCCCTGCTCAAAGTCGCAGAGTTACTCCTTCAGACGGAGCAGTACGGGATGGCTGAGTCGACTCTCTCAAGTGTCCAGGATCTCATGGACCGCTTTGCATACGGGGATATAGCCACGCGTTCCAGAGTGGACCTCGCCCAGGTCAGGGTTTTCCTGAGGACGTCAAGACCCGACCGTGCCGGCACCATCGTTGAACGCCTCTGCATGGAGAACCCCGAACTGGACACGACCATCCAGGCGGTGCTGTTGTACTCGCAGTACCTAACCGATGAAAAACGGCCCGCCGAAGCCCTTGAACTGCTCCATCGCATGGACAGGGCCACTGATTCCCCACATCTCCAGGGGATGATCCGGGAAAACATCCTCTATGCTCTGATTCGCGGCAATGAATGGGACAAGGCACGAGAGGTTGCCGGCCAGTGGATCTCCAGATTCCCGGATCATCCCAGCTTTCCGGATGTGTATCTGCAGCTCTGCTACCTCACCCTTCAGACTCTCGGACCCGCAGAGGCTATCCACAGCTATACCCGGTTTGTCAGCCGCTTTCCTGAACATCCCAGGTCCCCGTCGATACAATTCTGGATCGCCCAGCAGCACTTTGATCAAAGAGACTATGAAATCGCATCCCGAACCTTTCAGACCATCATCAACAAGGAATCGTGGACAGATCAGAGTCTCAAGTGGGAGGCAGGTCTTAAACACTGCCAGTGTCTAATTGAAATGGGGCGTTTTGATGAATCAAGAGATTCCTTGAACAGCCTCATAGAAGCACTGCAGCAGCTCCTTCCCGACGATGAGTCCCTTTGGCCGCTGCACGGTCAGTGTCACCTGGTCCTGGCCGAATCATGGCTTCGGCAGTCCGATCAGGCACAGGCATCAATCCGGGCACGCAACACGCTTACAGCCTTCGAGAAAAGGTGGCCCGAGCACCCCATGGTCGATGAGGTCAGAAATTACGCAGGACGTCTCATCCTTCGCAGCAGCACCTCGGATATGTCAGCTCTGACCATTGCCGAAAACCTCTTCAACCGCACTGCCGGATCAGTCAGAGCGTCCCCGTCCCTGAAGGCCGAAGCTGAATTCGGACTGGGTAACCTCAAGGAACTCAGGGCTTCACGGGATTCGTCAAATGCCGGGGAATCTCAAAGGCTCCTTGCCGAAGCGGCCACTCATTACCGGAAGATCTTTTACCAGTCCACAGCTGATGTGCACCCTTTCTGGATCAAGAAATCAGGCCTCAGTGCCATCAGTCTCATGACACGAATCGGTGACCTGCAGCAGGCCAACAGGGCCCGCCAGCGGTTCATACAGATGTTTCCCGGCGAATCATCGCTCCTCCAGTCCCTGGCAACAGGCAATCCGTAAGTCATAAACACTCCGCCGGGAAGTCAGTTTTCCACTTTCCCTTGGCCGATGGTTCCAGCCTGAAACCCGGGGTCGGGAAACGTCTCCTGATCTGATTCGTCTCCTTCATTTGCTGACGGGCAGTCGCCTCGCCCGGCAAAACTGCCGCCACCAATCAGTCCTGTGAAGACAGGACCGTGTTTCTGCTTATATAGCGATCTCCCTGCGCACTGTTTTCCCCACCTGCATAAAGAAATGACATCCGTGTGAAATGATTCTGGACAACACGCAGCTTGTGCGTGTCTGTGTCGATGGCTCAATGCCTCATTTATGGACAGTGAAAATATCCGCCCGGACGCCAGCCAGCCCGCATTTTCACGGGTTTTCGGGCTGTTCTGCCGCAACCGGATCAGTGTCAAAGGCCCAATGGGGGTTTACCGGGTTTTTTTCTCTATCTCATTGTTTATCAGCAGGGTCATCAGATTAATTCCACAGAATGTAGCTTTTCTCTTGAGGCCATATGACTACCTGTCGATGCCAGAAACATGGAACCTGCCGGTTGCAGGCCAGCTGGATGAGCCTCTGGTTTTTTTAAATTAAGCTCTTCCAGGTAAATCAGTTAGAGATCCGGCCAGAAAATGGACACAGAATTTCCTTTTCTTGTGCATGAAGTGTGGTTGGATTCTCATTGTCTGGAGTCTTCTCCCACTAAAGGGGAAGAGTAATTTATGACGACGGGGGTGAGTTCCCCCATGACGAGTTTATGGCAGCCCTGATCTGGAATCACCTGCAGCGCAGAATATATTCACCGGTATTCATACTGGTTATCGCCCTGGCAGGATTTTTAACCTTCGCCGAAACAATGACCAAGAGCCGGTCACAGGTTTCGTCCCTTTATTTTGCACACGCCCACAATGACTACGAGCATCCCAACCCGCTGATGGATGCTTTGGAGAATGGATTCCACAGTGTGGAAGCTGACATTCACCTGGTGGACGGACAGCTTCTTGTCGCACACGATCTTGAGGAGACCAGCCCGGACAGGACACTGGAGAATCTTTACCTCAAGCCGCTCAGCGAGATCATCGCACGCAATGACGGATGGGTTCACAATTCCGGTAAACCATTCTGGCTCATGATTGACATCAAGTCTGATGGCAGCAGGACTTTCGCCGCGCTGCAGGCCCTGCTTGAGCAATACGCATCGATTCTGACCGATTACTCCAGCCTTAAGAAAACAGAAACCGGAGTGGCCGGTCGAGGGCCTGTCTCAGTCGTGATTTCCGGGAACCGCGATTTCCAGTCCATCGAATCCTGTTCTCCGATGCTGGCTGGTATCGACTGCCGGATTTCCGATATCTTTTCCAATGGCACGCCTGTCAACCCTTCATGGTCAGGACACCCATCCCGCGTGTGGGTCAGCGACAACTGGAAAAATTACTTCAACTGGGATGGCACAGGAACTATCAGCCCGGATGAGCGCGAGAACTTATCGCAGATAGTTCAGCTGGCCCACAATCATGGACTTCTCATCCGTTTCTGGAATACCCCGGATACTCCGGCCGTGTGGAAGCTCCTTCAGGAGACCGGTGTTGACCTGGTTAATACTGACAGGCTTCAGGATCTAAACCGGTTCTTCGTCGGCCAGTAACTGCCTCTTTCCGCCAGGTCTGCCCGCAGATACGTGGCGCCCCTTCATACTATTTTCCTCCACGGTTTTCACATCTTCCCTGCATACTGCCGCAACTCCATCCTGGCCTGATCGCCGTCGGCGGCGTTATGGGTCGAAGGAGTGGCAGGCGATTCCAGAAGCCCGGGTTGCCGAGATCAGGCGCAGATCCAGAGTCGCAAGTCGTGCCTGATATGCCGCTGCGAAGGTCACCAAATTAAGCATCGGTGGCGTCCTTGCAGCTTGTGCCTGCGGTAAGGCTCTCCGCTTGAGCATCATCGGCAATGAAACTGGCGCCACTCAAATTCCTGATCGCCTGCAGGACGATCATCCAAGATTTGAAGTCTGCGCGGTAGGCGGGACTCATGCTGACCCTGGGGAACCCGAGCTCTCAACACAGGATCCCCAAGCGGCCTTGATCATCAGATCCAGTTCTTCGTCGGTTTCTGGTTGTTTCGATACTCGGCAATGATTCGGGCAGCCATCGCATCCGGAACTCTGAAAGCTGTCGTCCCAACAAATATTCTGAGGGGTAGTCTCAGGAGGCAGGGCGCATAAATTGCACTGATCCTTCACGACGTAAAACGGGCCAGGAACGCTGTCATCCTCGCGCTCGTAACGCGGAGTCACCAGATGCTCATGACGATTCTTGATCATTCTTTGGCACAACGTGGAGCTCTGGCGTGGCGCGTGAGCGACGTTGTCCAGAAGCGTCTTGTCCGCTCGTTTTATTTTGTGCAGGAGGGTTCATAGGTGCTGGGGAACTTTCCTTTGGATGCAGGCCCAAGCCCTGACTTCCATTCAATTTCATCGTGGGATAAAACCAGTTTCTGGTTCTTGCCGTAGCCGGAGTAAAGGTCGATGAGGAACTCCTCTTCTTTTCGTTCGAACTTCCCAATATACCACCTCGGCGGACGATCCATGTGACGACATTCGAGAGTAACGGGATCAACTTCAACGATGAGAGTCGCATCGTATATAAACATTCTCTCCACGATTGGATCAAAAAACACTGTCCCATTCGTGCTGTAGAACCGCTCAATTCCATCAATCGGTTTAGACGGAACCAGTTCGACATGCTCTACCCCCATGTGGTGCTCCCCGTAGTATTCAATTTCTATTTTCAATCCGCTCGGGCAGGAGACTTGGGATGTCATCTGTGGAGATTTCATTTACTTCACTTAGCGAACAATGCGAACACGTCACCAAA
>JAUIAG010000012.1 GCA_030425355.1 Verrucomicrobiia bacterium | reverse complement strand
TTCCATATCACACAGGACCCGGTGCCAGGAACCTCCACCATCCGCTCATCAGCTCACGGGGCCGTGAACAGGCCGGCGGGGACGCCGGCGATCCCGGGGGGAGCCAATCGGGCACATCCTTTTCTCTCCCAATCTTCAAACGATCCCGGCGGGATCGAAGATTCATAGCCGGTGGTTGAGCGAGGAACAAGCGACACCACAGGGAATAGCCCGAAATCCAAACACCGCACCCCGGCAGGCTGAAGCATCCAATGTTCAGCTGACAGCACCGATCCATTCCGACCGCAGCGGAGGTTTTAGCAAAGTAAGCAGCAATCAATTCATTGTAGGATTTCATGACGGTCTCTGATAGAGTGTGATCAAATCCAACGAACGCATGAAACGGAAGCACCTTTGTTGTCTGGTATTGGCCTGCATGCAATTATGGGCTCCACGGGGTGTGTGGAGCACGGATGATTCATGGTGGTTGAGAGAGCTGAAATCTGAATCTGTTCCGGCCATTGCAGCAAACGGTGCTGATGATTCCAGCCCCATTGACTTTTTCATAGACCGCAAACTCAGGAACATGGGACTGGAGCGGTCCTCACAGGCAGCACCACGGGAACTGATACGCCGTGTTTATTTTGATGTGATCGGCCTTCCACCATCTCCGGAAACCATCTCGGACTTTGTGAGTGATCCGGGTGAAGAAGCGTATGAGAATCTTGTGGACAGACTTCTTCACGATCCAGGATACGGGGAGAAATGGGCGGGACACTGGCTGGATCTGGTGCATTTTGCCGAGACACACGGGCATGACGAGGACGCAATACGGGAGCATGCATGGCAATATCGCGACTACGTGATCAACGCCCTGAATGATGACCGCCCGTATGGCCGGTTTGTTGAGGACCAGATCGCCGGAGACATCCTTTATCCGGAGGACCGGTGGTCCTGGGTGGGAGTGGGGTTTCTGGCAGCCGGGCCGTGGGACAGCAGCTCGCAGCAGGGCATTCAGGACGGCACTGTGGACAAGCGCATTGCCCAGATGATGGATCGGGACGACATGATCACCAGCACCATGTCCACTTTCACGAGCCTGACTGTGCATTGTGCACGCTGTCATGACCACAAATTCGACCCCATATCCCAGGAGGATTATTTCTCCCTGCAGGCGGTGTTTGCCGGTGTCGACAGAGCCAACCGCAGCCATGATTCGGATCCGGAGATACGGCGGCGGAGGAAAACTCTCGAAGCGGCACTTGACCGGCTTGAAGCCGATGAATGGCCCGACCAGTATATGAATCCTCACGAAGCCCGCTCACTTTTCATCGACTGGCTTTCGGAAAAAAGGAAAGCCGAGTCTCTGTGGATGGCGCTGGACCGAGAAAGCCTGTCCACCCGCAGTGGCTCTGTAGCGGAGAGGCTTGAGGATGGTTCGTGGTTGTTCAGTGGAGACCATGCACCTGAAATCGATTCCTATACCATTGAAGGTTACTCCGGACTCGATTCCGTGGCGGCGATTCGTCTGGAGCTGCTGCCGCACACTTCGCTGCCACATGGCGGCCCGGGAAGACAGTTGAATGGAAATCTGCATCTGTCGGAACTGAGAGTTGAGTCCATAGAGGATGGTATCGTCAGTCTGCATGAGTTGCGGCCGGAGGCCCGATCGGATTTCGACCAGCAAGGCTGGGACGTGAGCAGGGCCGTGGATGGGGATGAGTCAACTGCATGGGGCATTTATCCAGAAGTGGGTGAATTCCATCAGGCGGTGGTGGATCTCACTGATCCCATAGTCATGAAGCCGGGCCTGAAAATCCGGGTTTCGCTGGACCAGCTGCATGGCGGTCGGCACCTGATTGGCCGTTTCCGGCTCTCTGTGTCCGACCGGCCTTCACTTCCGGCTGCAGCCCCGGTGACCGCAGCACTGAGACCGTGGCTGGAAGCAGCTTCAATTCCACAGGCGGATGAACTGCTGCCGGAACTGAAAAGTTTTCTCAAGACTCATATCCATGGGGAACTGGGCAATCTGCCATCGCAAACCCGGGCATACGTGGCCACCAGTCAATTCGAGCCTGTCGGCAACTTCAAGCCGGCGCGGGAGCCACGTCCGGTAAATGTCCTGAAGCGGGGTGACATACACAGGCCGGGCGAACCCGCCGAACCCGGAAGTCTGAGTTGTCTGAAACACCAGCCGCCCCGCTTTGATATACCGGCATCCGCTCCGGAAGGGATGCGGCGGGCGGCGCTTGCACAGTGGCTTTCCGACCCGGAGAACCCTCTGACATGGCGCTCGATCGTCAATCGGATATGGCTCCACTATTTCGGCCGCGGGATAGTGGCAACCCCGAACGATTTCGGCCGGATGGGGAGTCGGCCGTCACACCCGGATCTTCTGGATTTTCTGGCCGGGGAACTGATTCGCAGCGGCGGCTCATTGAAGCAGGTTCATAAATCCATTCTGATGAGCCGGACCTACCGCCAAAGTTCCGCAGAGCGGGCGGACGGGCTTTCCGTGGATCCGCAAAATCAATACTACTGGCGGGCAAACCTCAGAATGCTGCCGGCCGAGGCGGTGCGGGACGCCATTCTTGCAGTCTCCAACAACCTCGACCGGACAATGGGCGGGCCATCCGCCCGGCACTTCATCGCGTCAAGGGGAGTTCACGTCACTCCCAATCTCGATTATTCCGGATTCGCCCCGGAGAGTCCGGAGAATCAGCGCCGCGCCATCTACCGGTTTCGATTCCGCACCGTTCCCGATCCATTCATGAAAGTATTGAACTGTGCGGATGCTTCACAGCTGACACCGGTGCGCAGTGAATCTGTCACCAGCTTCCAGGCTCTTGCCCTGCTCCACAACCGGTGGGTCATATACCAGAGTCAGCAGTGGGCGCAGAGCCTGAAAAACCAGTTCCCGGATGCAGACGATCAGATCGGGCATATGGGCCTGCAGGCCTACGGAAGGAGCCTGTCCATGGAGGAAACACGGATGCTCTCCGCCTATGCTCGTGAACACGGACTCGCCAATGCCTGCCGGATGATTTTCAACAGCAATGAATTTTTATTCCTGCCCTGATTTGACATGACATGAAATCCCGATTGCAGAAATTTCCAGCCGCGGTATCCGACCCGGTGAGCCTCCCGCGCAGATTGTTTCTCGGGCAGGCAGGCGGGGCATTCGGCCGGCTTGCGCTCCTGAATGTGCTGATGCAGTCAGGAGACCTCAGGGCTGGCAGCGGGGGTATTTATCAAAGTGTCCCCCCAAAACAGCCAAGAGCCAGAAAAATCATCCACCTGTTCATGAATGGCGGTGTCAGTCAGATGGACACATTTGATTACAAGCCGCGGCTGGGCGCACTTCATGGCCGCCGGTTTGACCCCGGTGCCGGCCAACTGGTTGAATCGGTCACCAACTCTCCGGGCTTCAAAGTGATGCAGAGCCCTTTTGAATTCCGTCGCCATGGCCAGGCGGGGCAGTGGGTGAGCAGTGTATTCCCGCACACGGCGCGCATAGTTGATGATCTGGCATTTATTCAATCCATGACCTCGCCGACCAATGTTCATGGCCTGGGCAGCTATATGCAGAACACCGGTTTCACGCTGCCGGGATTTCCCTGCGTCGGAGCATGGGTTTGCTATGCACTGGGAGAGATAAACAGGAACCTTCCGAGTTTTATCGTCCTCCCGGACCCGAAGGGACTGCCTTATAACAATATGGGAAACTTTTCCTCAGGTTTCCTTCCTCTCGAGTATGAAGGAACCGTGATTGATTCCAGCAGGGACCAGCCGGTGGAATACCTCAATCCGCCGGAGGAAGCAGATTTCATAACCCGTCAAACTGAAAGCAGCGGAAAGGATATCCTGAATTTTCTCAACGCGAATCACCGCAGAGGATGGCCGTCCGACAGCCGGCTTGCAGCGAGGATATCCAGCTACGAAATGGCGGCGCGGCTGCAGCTCAGTGTGCCTGAATTATTTGATCTCCGTGGTGAATCGACGGCGACAAGGCACCTTTATGGTCTGGATAACCCCGTCACCGAAGACTTCGGAAGACGATGCCTTATGGCACGCCGTATGATTGAACGGGATGTCCGTTTTGTCCAGGTGTGGAGTGGTATGGGCGGCCCGGCCAATAACTGGGACAACCACGCCAACATACACAAGGAACTGCCTTACATGACCAATCAGGTGGACAAACCCATCGCCGGCCTCATCACTGATCTCAAAGCCCGGGGCCTGCTCGAGGACACACTGGTCGTGTGGACCACCGAGTTTGGAAGAATGCCATTCAGTCAGGGGCAGTCCGGCCGCGACCACAATGGCGGCACCTTTGTCACATGGGTCGCCGGAGCCGGTATCAGACCCGGATCAAGTGTCGGAAGGTCAGACGAATGGGGATGGAAAGCTGAAGAACCAGTCCGGTGCTATGACCTGCATGCCACACTGCTCCACCTTCTCGGCATTGATCACGAACAACTGACAGTCCGGCACCAGGGAATCGACCGACGGCTGACCGATGTCCACGGCCATATTCTCAAACCAATTCTTGCCTGATGCACCCCTGAGTTGACCGACCATGATGCCTGGCCTGTCACGCCATCGCGCTGATGCGGCTCATGCACAAGCAGCGAAGCCATCCGCATGGACCTTCCACAGCCGATTGATTCATACCGGTTCGAGTCGGAGGAAGAGGAAAAACCATGGCACTCAGTAAATCCTTTCCGCAAGGCGGAAAAGGACCGGATCTATGGTTAGTCCGCGTTTCTTAGCCTCGCTGACATTAAGCTCAAAACCCGTCTTTGTTCCTTTGGCTATAAAACCGATGATGCCGCCGTTCCGCGCAAAATTCCTGCTGTAACCCACTGTCACCATCCCGTTTTTCAGGACGTCATCGGCGATGTCCTCGAGTTTGAAATTCTCATCAATGATGAGGAGGTCACAGGCGCGGATGTCGGGGATGGTTTTGAACACCCTGATCCGGATATTCAGTCCACGGGCGGCGGCCTCGCGTCTGAGTGCCTGCTCGAAACGGGCGGAGCCAAGGAGGCCGATACGGAGATTCTTCCTGTCCACAGTTGAAGATTCCGGCCACGTGATGGCGCCGGCCATGATAAGAGTCGAGCGGGCCATCACCTGAACATCGGTCATCTGAGCCATGGCCACCGGCGCTGATATCCACAGCGGAGATATGACCATGAAAAAGCGCAGCAATAAAACCAACCGGGTCACAAACGGCTGGATCATGCTCGATAAGAATCTGGACAGGGAATAACTCAAGATCGGGTTGGCCTGGATTGTCTTGAGCGATGAACATGTCTGGAGATCTTCACCATCAGCTCCGGGATACACACAGGTTTGGCAATGAAGTCATCGGCTCCGGCGTCCATACAGGCTTCACGGTCCATGGTCGTCACACTGGCTGTCAAAGCGATAACTGGCACGGGTGATGATGGTGGAGCTGAGCCGGATTCACTCTGGCGGATTTGACGGATGACCTCGAGCCCTCCAAGTCCCGGCATATGTAAATCCATCAGGATGACGTCCCAGGCTGCGGTGTCAGCGGCATGCTTTAATGCCTCGATGCCATCGGCAGCGACAGTGACGGTATGGCCCCTTTTTTCAAGCAGTCTGCGGGTCAGCATCTGATTGACCGGATGATCCTCTGCCAGAAGAATCCGAAGCGGTCCCGGTTCCGATTGGGATTCTGTTTCCTTCCGGCTTTTCTGCATGGGGACTGCCCCATCGGCGCAGACCGGGTGAAGGCCGGTGACAAATTCAAAAAAGAACTCCGAGCCTGTTCCCGGTGAACTCTGCACGCGGATTCCACCGTCCATCATGTTTGCAAGGCGTGTGCAGATGGACAGGCCGAGACCGGAACCTCCGTACTGACGGGTTGTCGAACAATCCGCCTGCTGGAATTTTTCGAAGATCTGTTCGATCTTGTCCTCGGGAATTCCAATGCCGGTATCCCGGACCGAGAGGATAATGTGCACCTGACGGGATTCACGGTTGACATCGAATTTATTGAGTCGAATGTCCACCTGCCCCTTTTCAGTGAACTTCAGGGCATTGCCGACGAGGTTCAGGAGCACCTGACGGACTCGTGCGGGGTCCCCCTCCAGCAGCGTCTCGGAAACCGGTGGCCCGGAAACCTCATTTGTCAGGACAATGCCTTTTTTCTGAAAGGATGCCCTGAATGTCATGACCACTTCTGACACCAGCTTTTCGAGGCACAGCTCAGTCCGTTCAAGGACCATCTTGCCGGACTCGATACGGGAGAAATCAAGGACGTCGTTGATGAGGGTAATCAGGCTGTTACCGCTGTCGATGATGGCAGAGACATATTCCTGCTGCTCATCATTGAGACGGGTGTCGCCGACCAGGGCTGCCATACCGAGAATGCCGTTCAGGGGGGTGCGGATCTCATGGCTCATGACCGCAAGAAATTCTGATTTGGCTCGGCTGGCCGCCTCTGTGTGATCGAGTGCATCCGTGAGCTGGCGCTCGTATTCCTTGCGCTTTTCAATCTCGGCCTGGAGTTCTCCGGTCCTCTCATGGACCTTGGCTTCGAGGCTGGTGCGTGAGTGCTTGAGGAGCTCATCCTGCTCCTGAATCCGGGCCAGCATGCTGTTCAGGCCCTGCGAGACCGCAGCAATCTCCGCATCACAGTCGACATGGACGCGTATGGAATAATCCCGGGTCTTTCCAATCGTTTCCATCTGACTGAGAAGATCCTGAAGCGGACAGGATATTTTCTGCTGCAGTTTTCTTGAAAGGTAAAAACCCACCACAAGAGTGACCACGAGTATTGCGCCAATTCCTGAAGCGGTGAGAACCAGGTCCTGACGGAAGCTCCGGCTGTCCCTTGAAATATAGAGCCACCATGTTTCCGTCCTGCCGGTGAGACCGGTGTCCACATTGATTGGGCGTGATATCTCCATCTGGTCCATGGACAATCGCATGGCACCAGACCGCGGGTCGATTGAACGGCCCACATCACGGGGGTCCAGACCGGGACGCACAGACTCAATCACTTCAAGGCCGTCACCGGAATAGAGGCCGATCATTTCAAAGTCCGGCTGGGCCAGAACAGTCTTGAGGCTGCTGCGGATCTTCTCCTCACCGCCCAGCTCCCTGTATTTGAGCAGGTCCGAGTATTCACTGGCGAGAGCAAGAGTAAGCGTCTTGAGCTCGACTTCCACATACCGCCGCGACTCCGGATAAATGACGAGCAGAAAAAAAAGAAAGAGCGATCCGAACGGCAGTATGGTGGAAAGGATCACATAACGATGGATTTTTTTGGTTATGGAATTTTCCGGATGCTCAGACTTCATTGGAATCATTTGTCGTCAAAAAAGGAATATGTGATGAGTTCGGATATGGGCTGTCGGACGGGATCAGAGGATTCATCCCGCCAATTCTATAAATCCAGTGTGAGCTTCAGAAATATGTTTCTCTGCACATTGGAGGGCTGCTGCAGTGGGATGAAGGACGCATAATCGGGATAGTCGGGTTCCTGGATTTCGCGGCCGATCAGAGCAATTTCGAATTTTTCAGTCGGCCGCCATGCGAGGCGGAGATCGAGGCCGATATGACTCGGGATGGAAGTCGAGTTGAGTGCGCCACGACCGGTTCTGCCGCGGTAGTAAGCTGAGACATCCATTTCGACATTGCCGGGCAGGTCCATCCACGAACGGATTCCGGCCCGGTTTCTGGGTGTACTGACTTCGTAGTCGGTGATGAAGACCTCGTCGAAATCAGCCTGTTCCCGGAGGTTTCCGGCAGTGAATGTGTAGTTGAGCTGGGTTCTCCACCACTTGTTGAGGTGGAGATTGACAGCACTTTCGAAACCGAAGAAATGTCCGCAGGCTGTATTATCGGCGACGCTTGGAATCCGGAAGACCGGCGTCCCGTTAAAAGGCCCGACGAAAGGAGTAAGCTGCTGTCGGCCAATAAGATCTTTATATGAATTATAGAACACTGAAAGATCCACACTGAACTGTGGTGAGGCCTGAGCGCGGTAGCCGACCTCGAATGCCATGAGACTTTCCGCATTGATGGCCTGTGATCCCTCCACTGAAATCAGTGTCGGCAGTGATGGATGAATTGCTCCCGGAGGCACTCCGGCACCGACGGCAGATACGTCCCGTTCCTTGCCACGGGCCGGTGTGCGGGTGGCCTTCGAAACACTTGCCCAGATCGAATTCGAGGAATCCGGCATCCACACCGTCCGAAGTGAAGGAAGAATCTGCGTCCCCGAAAAATAGTCGCTTTCAATTTTTGAACCGAGTGTCACCAGCAGCCGGTCTTCCATCAGGCTGATTTCATCCTGCGCAAACGCGTTCCACAGGCCCCAGTTTTCCGAAACCGGATCCCATGAGAAATTTGGGCTGAGGCTTTGTATATTGTCGTGGTATAGCCGGTATCCCCCGCCCCACATCAACTCGTGGGAATCAGCCACAGCCCAGCGGTTCTCGAACTCAAAATCGATGGTATCGAGTTCGTAATCATTGGTTGCAGTGTGTCTCAGGGTCCGGTCATAGTAAACCTGGACGGAGAAGTCGGCATCAGGTGAGATATAATGCTTGTGCCGGACCAGCGCGCTGCCTCCCCGAAAAAGGCTGTTGAACGGATCGGGGCGGATATACGGCGGGCTGTCGGATGCCATGAAATAAACTTCGTCCACTTCCCCGTAGTAATGGGAGGCTTCAAACAACAGGTGATTTTTCGCATTGGGATACCAGTCCATGCGAAGATCGTGACGGTAATTTGTCCATCCGTCTCCGGCGCCGGATGAAGTCTGCGGCAGATTGAACTCATCATGGCTGGTGTATTTGCCGGAGTAGCGGAAGAAGAGATTTTCGCTGATGGCGTCGCCGAAGCGAAAGCCGGCAAAGGACTGCAGTTCCGTGCCGACACCGGCCGTCGCGAGAACTCCGCGGGTATCTCTGGAAGATCGGGTGATAATATTGATAACCCCGTTCACGGCGTTCGGACCAAAAAGAGTCGCACCCGGTCCACGCACGATTTCAATGCGTTCAATGTCTTCCAGCAGCAGGTCCTGAATTTCCCAGTGAACACCTCCAAAAAGCGGTGTATATATGCTTCTGCCATCCAGCATAACCAGCAGCTTGTCCGCGTAGACATCATTGAATCCGCGGGTCGATATACCCCACAGAGCGGCATTGTGCCGCGTGGCTTCCACTCCGGGCAGATTTTTAAACAATTCCGGTAGGATGACAGCACCGGAACGGCGGATTTCTTCCGATGTGAGAACAGTAATCGCCGCTGCGCTCTCATTTACGGACTGCTGCTTGCGTGCCACTGAAATCACCTCCCTCTGCATCAGACGGGTCAGCTCTTCCATGACATCATCTCCGGTGGCGGCGGGCGGGCTGTCGTTCTCCTCTCCCTGCACTCCCGTAGCCAGTAACGTCACCCAGGCAACAAACAGCCCCAAGACCATCAGCCATCCCGCCGCCCGATGCTGCAATGCTTTTGACAAGTCTGTTAACGCTGCCGTTTCTGAATCCTGCTTTATCATCAAGTTCACTGATCGAAATGACCATCATGCCATGGGTATGCCTGTCTGAGAGCCCAACCATTCTATCAATATATAGTGACGGGCTCGAAGGAGGGAGGCGCCATTCACAGTGAGCACATGCATCGCACAAGCGGAACGATGAGTTCAAAGGACGCATTCGGTCGATGCCCGGGCCACAACCATTACTCAGACATGGACTCAGAAATCAGGTGCTCCCTGCTGACGGATCCCGATCCTTATCCACTCATCAGAATATCCCGAGGGTCAATGAAATATCACAACCAGTCTGGAAAATGTAAAAGGAAATGTGTCGGGAGCCGGACGATCACCTACCCGGTGGAACGCTGAGCTGAACTGGAATCATCCTCGGGCTCCTCGAGAGCGCGTTCGATTTCCTCAAGTGTGCGTCCACTCAGATAAGCCTTGAGAGATGCCAGCAACTTGGACTGCTTGAAATTCAGATCGTAGAACCGCACGCCGAAAAGTTCCACATCCCGGTCAAACAGCATCCGCTTCTTGCTGAGAGGCACCACCGATTTCTTGCCTTCATATTCCACATGCTGGATCGCATAGAGCATGGCATTGAGACGCGCGGACATCTTCAGGTTGGAATTTATCACCACCCATGGGCTCTTCTCAGTCGAGGTCCGCTCGAACATCTGTTCCTTGAAACGCGTGAACACCTCCCATTTCTTCTGAACCATCTCGTCATTTGGAGAGTATTTCCAGTATTTCAACGGACTCTCAAGGCGCTGACGGAAGCGGATCACCTGCTTCTCGCGGGTGACGGAGAGATAGAACTTGATGAGAATCAGTCCGTCATCAATCCATTTTTCCTCCCATTCCACCACGCGGGACATGAAATACTTGTATTGAGCCTTGGTGCAATAGCCCATGGTGGGCTCAATCAGTGCCCGGGAATACCACGAGCGGTCGAAGAAGACAATTTCACCGGGTTTTGGAAAGTGCCGGGCGTATCTTCGGAACCAGTTTCGCGATTCACTTTTGGTGGGGATTCCCAGCTCGACCACCCGAAGGTTCTTGGGATTGAGGTTCTCGATAAACCTTCGGATGGTGGACCCTTTGCCAGCGGCATCCCGTCCTTCAAAAACGATCAGCAGGCGTTTGTTTCTCGACACTACCCATTCCTGAAGCTTGAGCAGCTCCACCTGAAGAACCGGCTTCTCCTTCTGATATTCCGGAAGTGTGATATTCCGGTATTCCTTTTGATCAAAAACGATCATGCTTTCATTTCATGTAACAGGGTGATACGCGTCGTCCTCCTGTGCGTGGAGTCAATCCTTACCAGCTCATTGTCTGGACGAATCACGATTCTTGTCACATTTCTGTTACAATTCAAGACTGATTTTCCTGAGTGATGAACGGGACTGGACGAAGCGGTCTGCACAGGCACAAAAAAACACCGGTGCCACTGGGACGACACACGGCGCATTCCTGGAATAAATGTGATGAAACGGTAGTCTCTGTATGGACTGGAGAATTGATCCTCAGGGGGCTCAGTGACCACCCTCACCCTCAGCGTGCTTTGTCTTCGACCCTTCATGCCCGTCTCCGTGAGCGTGGTGGTCACTCATGGCTTTTTCAAGACGGCCTATGCGCTTTTCAAAACTTTCGAAGGCATGGTGAAGTTTTTCCTGCATCTGGTCCTGGCGTCGGGCAATTTTTTCGATGGCCTCCGCCCATTCCCTGCTGTTCTGGTCCATATGCTGATGGGATTCCTCGAGGTGTTGATGGATCCGGCGAATCTGGTTCTGGATGTGCTCTTCGATTTCCTTCTGGGCCATGGAGAGGCGCTCCAGATGCCGGGACTGTTCATGGAGTGCCCTGTGGAGTTCGGCGAGGGCGGCTGATGGATTGGCGGCCAATCGGCGATTCTGTTCCAGTTCGCCCTGGAGCTCCTCAGCGAGTTCGTGGCGGCCGGCGGCATGCAGGTTATCGATGGCGACCTGAAGGTGATGGAAATCCGGCTGGTGCCCGGGGCCATGGGCGGGATGACCCGGTTCAGGATGACCCGGTTCAAAGGGCGATGGCTCTTCCATGCGGCGATGGCGTGGCCGATCCCCCTCAGCCTGAACTTCGCGCAGTCTGCCCATGAGTCTTTCAGCCATTTCGGCCCGGCCGGATTCCCGGGCCTCCATGATTTCCTGTTTGAGATGGTGGATGATCTCGTCGCGTTCTCTTTCAGGATGCGGCTGCGACTGACTGGAAATGGTTCCGATGCTGAAGCACAGGATGGCTGCCAGCGTGGTGGTGAATTGTGTTGGATTCATTGAGATTCGTTTTTGAGGATTATTCATGGGTAATTTTGCGGCGCGGACCGGGACGGGTTGGCCGCCATCCGGTTTGGAGTCCGGCCATGTTGAGGTTGAAGAATTGGACTGCGACGGGCCGCTGAGTGTTGAGAAAAGAATGACAAAGCCATCGGAAAATGCCACGGGGTTGAAATTGTCGATGTCCGGCGAAGGCGGTTCCTGGCATCCCGGTCGTCGCAATTGAGCCCGCAATGGCCTCAGTAGGCCTGGCTGGAGTGGACGTAGTTGGCGAAAGCGCCGCCGAGGTCCTGAAGTTCGTTCCACGATCCCTTTTCGACGATGCGGCCCTGTTCGAGGACAATGATTTTGTCGGCATGGCGGATGGTCGACAGACGGTGTGCAATGACGAGGACCGTGCGGCCTTTCTGGGCGTTGTCGAGGGCTTCCTGAACAAGCCGCTCGGATACACTGTCGAGCGCAGAGGTGGCTTCGTCCAGGACGAGAATTTCCGGATCACGCACCAGAGCACGCGCTATGGCAAGTCTCTGACGCTGCCCGCCTGAGAGGGATGCGCCGCGCTCACCGACAATGGTGTTCAGTCCGTCGGGGAGTGTCTGCACCCATTCGGAAAGCTGAGACATCTCAAGGACTTCCCACACCTTCTCATCGGGAACGTCCTCCAGTCCGAAGCAGATATTCTCCTTGAGAGTGGTATGGAAGAGAAATGCATCCTGCTCCACGGTGGCAACCCGCCTGTGCCATGACTCGGGGGTGAATTCCCAGTGACTGATCCCGTCGACGATGATGGCTCCCGAGGCTGGAGTCCGCATCCTCAGAAGGAGATTGGCGAGAGTGGTCTTTCCGGAACCGGACGAGCCGACAAGTGCCACGGTCTGGCCCTTGCGGACATCAAATGTCACGTTCTCCACAGCCAGTTTGCCATTGGGATAGGAATAGGTGATGCCTTCGAAGCTGAGGTAGGACTTGAGAAATTCGAACTTCCTGTTTCCGAATGGCACTGCGGGATGCTGGGGTGTTTCCAGCCACCGCTCGACTTCAAAAAGTCCTTCAGCCATGAATATCAGCTGACCACGAATCGAATAGACCAGTGAAACGATCGGCAGCATCCGGACCAGATACATGCCAAAAGTGAAGAGCGCTTCGGGGGACAGGATTTTCTGCGGCAGCAGGTAGATACTGGCGAAGGTGATGATGGCAATGCCGCCGAGGACTCCCATGGTCTCGACAATGGCCGGGAGCAGCGCCACTGCCCGGACCTGCTTTTCATCCACAGAGGCCTGTTCGTGGTTGGTCTGCTGGAAGTCCCTGTATGTCCTTGAAAGGTTGTTGGTGGTGCGGATCTGCCGAACTCCCGAAAACGACTCAATGGCATGGGCGTTGAGCTTCATGTTGGCCTCGACAAAAGCCTCCCCGTATTTTTTGGTCAGTTTGTATATCGACCCCACCCCGACGCCGATCAGAACGGCGAGCACCATGGTGAACAGGGTCAGCTGCCAGGAAAGCAGGAACATCAGGAGCAGATAGAAGAGAACAATGCAGCTGCGCTGGATAATGGTGATGGCGAAATCAATGGCCATCACCGCCCGGAAGGTCTCCTGGAGGAACACACTGACCAGATCACCGGTCTCGTTTTCCTCGAAGAGCTGAAGTTCGGCACCATGGAACCGCCGATAGAGGCTCGAGCGGAGGTTGATGGTGACGCGACGCCTGAGTGCGGCACCGAAGCGGCTGCTGGCGAGGATCATCAGGTTCTTGAAAAAGATCGAGAGAAGCAGAAGCCCGCTCATCAGCAGGACCATCACCTGATTCGACGCATCGGGGAAAATGTCCTGGAAGAAGGTGATGATCCTGATCTTCTCCTCTTCGGGCAGTTCCACACCGGCTGCCGGGGGATCGGCCGCGGTCCCCTGACCGGATACCGGCGAGATCGACAGAATCAGATGCAGAAGCGGAAGGAACATGAAGATTGCCGTGGATTCAAAGAATCCGGCAACCAGCGATGTCACCAGGACCGCAATCACCAGCTTCTTACCAGCCTGCAGATGCGGCCGAAGCTTCCTGAGCGTCCTGATGTAACTGTTGAAAAATCTTATTGCCTGCATTCAGAATTATGTCCGTGGTCCACGAGTCGCGTTGTTTGACAGATGTCATCCAATGACTGCCGTGTTTCGATGACCGTAGGCGGCATGAATTTTGGCGGCCCTTAATTTATCAGTCGCGGATTCCTGATCCACGACTCTATTTTGCGGGCCACTATTTCCCACGAGAAGTTATCGGCATAAAAGGATTTGGCTTTCGCGGTCAATTGTTCCCGGCGGTCATTATCCACAAGAAGATCATTGACGGCCTGAATAAATGCGTCCCGATCCCCGGCATCGGTGGCTACAAAGGCTTCCGAGGCGCGTAGCTGGTCTGAGCTGCACTCACCGAAGCTGGTAACCACCGCACAGCCGTGCTGCAGGGCAGCCATAAAGGATGTACGCTTTTCGCTGACGCCAGATTCAAATGGCAGAGCAATGATGTCCACGGCCTGAAGTGCTCGGGAGACCTCATCAGCAGTCAGATATCCAAGAGAATGATAAAATGGAGCGAGGCTTGAATCAGGCTTGTATTCCTGTTCGGGCCCAATGCAAACCAGAGCCACCTCAAAGCTGTTGTCCTGAGCGTCAATCCACGCATCGACGACCCAGCTGAACAGCTGTCCGGCACCCGTTCCTCCAAAAAAACCAATTATACGGGTCTCTGGTGTAAGGCCATGATCAACCTTCCACTCATCACGATGTCTGGTTCCAACCTCATTGAATGGAATATTGGATGGAGATGGACAAAATTCGTACGCATCCTGATTAAATCTGTTCATTCCCCTGCGATGATCAATCCATGCCTGGGTTGAGACACCGATGCGTTCCATATACCGGGTCATCTTCTTCCACTGATTGCGCTGGGACACTGCGTAGAAGGCCCGGTTGGGCACCCATCCCATGGGGGAAAAAATCTCGTGGGCGATCATCATCTGACGCACCTTGGCCTCTGCGAGCATTTCCACCACTTGAGGAATGGCGCGGTTGACGCCCCCCCGCCCGTACATGTGTGGAACATACTGCCACAAAACCCGGCATTTCTTGCTCAGATACAGGACCTGGCTAAAAAGCTCGTCCACATCATGCCAGTCATAGACCGCCGGAAAAACCTGAAAATCGTCAGACTCATCCTGTCCCTTGCTGGTGAGCACCCTGACCTTGAAGTGATCCTTCAAATTCATGGCGAGCCAGTATGTATGATCGGCAAGGCCACCCTTTTCGGGCGGGTAATAAGGGGAAACGATCAGGACCGGTTTGTCTTCAGGTGGCAGTGGAGGCATAGTCGGAGTTCACAGGACAGTCATTGATATCTATTCCAGCGTGGGGTCGTGGGGGCCACAGGCACGGATACTGAATCGCACCGGATTGATTTGACGCACGCTTCGACAGTCATTGGAGAAAAAGTGGATCAATGTCGGAAATGCCGGTTTCCGGTAAAGACCATGGCCAGGCCGGCTTTATCGGCTGCGGCTATGACTTCCTCGTCCCTCACCGATCCACCGGGCTGGATGGCGGCGCGGGCTCCACTCTCGGCGGCAGCGACGAGGCCGTCGGCAAAGGGGAAGAAGGCGTCGGAACATACCACGGCTCCCTCAAGGCTGAGGCCGGCCTCGGAAGCCTTCCTCACCGCGATGCGCGATGCATCCACCCGGCTCATCTGTCCGGCACCGATGCCGAGAGTGCGTTCGGCGTTCACATAGACAATCGCATTGGATTTGACGTGTTTGCAGACTCTCTGCCCGAATTCCATGGCCGCCCACTCCCCATCGGTTGGCTGTCGGCTTGTGACCACCTTCCACTGACTGCGGTCAAAGTGTGCTGCGTCCCGTTCCTGCATGAGAAGGCAGTTGTATCCCACTGACCGTATCCGCCATTCATCAGTCGTGTGCAGGCCTCCCGGCATCTCGATGAGACGGAGGTTTTTGCGCGCGGTCAGGACTTCGAGGGCTCCAGGCTCAAATGACGGAGCGATGATCACCTCACTGAAGATTGAGGCAATCTGCTGGGCGCAGTCCCGGTCCATAGGGCGGTTTACGGCAATAATGCCGCCGAATGGAGCGAGTTTGTCGGTTTCAAAGGCATTTTCCCACGCTCTGGCCAGGTTGGGGCCCCGCCCCACACCGCATGGGTTGGTGTGCTTGAGGATGGCGAGTGTCGGATCGGCGTCCCGGAACTCAGTGATCAGCTCAGCGGCTGCGGTGAGGTCGAGGATGTTGTTGTAAGAGAGAGCCTTCCCGTGAAGCTGGCGGAAATGACGGTTGAAATCCCCGTAAAGTCCGGCCTTCTGTGCAGGATTCTCCCCGTATCGAAGCGACTGAGTAAGCGGAAGGCTGATTTGCAGACGGCCGGGAACATCGCCCCCGGGTTTGATGGCAGTTGAAAGGTAGGCGGAGATGGCGGCGTCATAGGCCGACGTCCGCTGAAATACTTTCAGGGCCAGAACCTGGCGGGTTTCAACACTGGTGCCTCCATTTATCCGTATTTCCTTGAGGATACTCTCATAGTCCGAAGGATCAGTGATCACGGTGACACTGGCATGATTCTTGGCGGCACTGCGCAGCATGGATGGACCGCCGATGTCGATATTCTCAATGGCGTCCTCAAAGCTCACCCCTTCACGGGCCACCGTCTCTTCAAACGGGTAGAGATTGACCACCACCAGATCGATGGGCTGCAGATCATGCTCCTTCATGGCCTTCTCATGCGAGGCTTCACCCCGAATATAAAGCAGCCCCGCGTGAACCCGGGGATGCAGTGTCTTGACTCGACCATCAAGCATCTCCGGAAAACCGGTAAAGTCGCTGATCTCCTTGACCGGCAGTCCGGCTTCACTCAGAGTCCGGCAGGTGCCGCCCGTGGACAGGATCTCAATTCCGCAATCCACAAGGCCCTGGACAAATGGCACCAGCCCACTCTTGTCACTGACTGAAATCAATGCTCGTCTGATCGTTGACATATTCGTGGGTTTATTGACAACCGAATCGCATCAAACCGTCAATCCGCAAATGACAAATACTCCTGATGCCACAGCTCTGGCCATCAAGAGCTTGATTGGACTTTTTCGCCGCCGGTGGATACAGATAATCCTGCTGGGCGGAGCAGCCGGGTATTTCCGCGATGCCATCAACCCCGACGGAATTGCCTACATCCAGGTTGCCCGCCACCTGCTCGATGGTCAGTGGCAACTGGCAATAACCGGCTACTGGGGCCCCCTCTTCAGCTGGCTGCTGCTTCCCCCAATGGCTGCCGGAATCCCCGGCCAGATGGCTGCCAGACTGATGATGACTCTTTCAGCGGTTTTCTTTCTGGAATCATCCCGCAGCTTTCTCTTTCAAACCACCCTGCATGCGAATCTCCGGAAACTTATCGACTGGAGCCTCCTCGCCTGCTGCCTGCTGTGGTCCGTGGAAAATATCACACCGGACCTCATGCTCGCCGGAATCTACCTGCAGATTGTCCGCCACCTCATCGACCGGAAATGGACCTTCAGGCGATCAGATGCCGCCTGCCTCGGGCTCTGGCTGGCACTGGCATATCTCACCAAAAGTGTCGCCCTCCCCGTCACCGTCGTTCTGATGGCTGCCACAGTTGTCAGCTGGAAACTGCTCTTTCCTGTCAGAAAGATCCTTGCCATCCACGTTCTCCCTGCCCTGCTTGCCGCGTGGATCATCCCGGTCCTCCTCTGGGTCGCTATTCTCTCCTTCCACTACCAGAAACCCACCTTCTCCACCAGTGCCCGAATTGTCCATGCCACTGTCGGGCCAGGCGATGTGCAGCGCTACCCCCAGGGGTTCAATATCGCCCCGCCCGAACCGGGACGCATCACCAGCTGGGAAGACCCCAGCCTCCAGCCTCACCAGTTCTGGAACCCTCTGCAGTCCCCTGAACTCATGGGCCATCAAATCTCCATCATCCTCAATAACTTCCTGCCCGCCAGCGTCATCCTCACCTCCCTCTACCTCTTCGCCATCCCCGCCATCGCCCTGTCCATCGCCAGCCTCAGAACCGTGCTTCGCAAACCACGCCGACACTGGATTCCCCCATCAGTCCAGCGCGGATGCACCATAGCCATATTCACAGCTGTCAATGTGGCTGTCTATCTGCCCACCTTGCTCCCGCCCTCCGAACAGCGGTATTTCTATGCCATAGCACCTCTTCTGGCGGCTTCGACTTTTGAATTGGCGCGTTTCGACTGGGCAAGGCGCAACCGGGTCAGACTGACTGTGATCATTTTAGCCGGCGGGCTGCTTTTGCCCGCGCTGGCGCGATGGATCGTTTTGCCACCCCTCGAAGTTTCCGCGTTTACCGTGGCGCGTAAGGCGGCGGGAGTTGTTCGGGATCTGGAGGATCGTGCCGGGGCATCATCCGGCGGTGCCGTGGTCGGGAATGCGAGACTGCCCCGGGGAAGAGCCGGTCTTTACCTGGCCTGGTATCTGGATCGCCCATGGTTTGGAGGAAACCCTGTAGCTGGCCCGGATGAGCTGGCGGCCTGCGGGGCTGATTACCTCGCCCTGGCTTATGACGACACCCGGATGGATGCCATCCGGGCCGATCATAGGTTCGAGGCCATAGAGTCCCCCGCCCTTGTTTATCTTCGACTGTTCAGGATTCTTTCAGAAGCCGGCAGCCCGTGACCAGGAAGCTAAAAGCATTGTGTCGCCCCTTCAGGGCTTATCTTTTGGGTTCTTACCATTTCCCAGGGCGTTGCCCTGGGCTGCCGTGAATTGCCCCTTCGGGGCGTTTCAGTTGTGAAAACAAGGGCAAAGGCACCCCGCAACGACGCCTGAAAAACGACAGACCATGCCTTCGGGATATATCGGTAATAACATGTCATCCTCTTACCTAAGCAAAACTCCGGCTGCCGACGATGGGATGGAGACGCGGGCGTGCCCTCACGACCCTGTGGGCCGGCCGCCAGGTATTCTCCAACAGCGCCAACGGCGCGGATCATGGCAGCCCAGGGCAACGCCCTGGGAATATCGTCAACCCCATTATCATAGCCCTGAAAGGGCGACTAAAACCATGCCACAGTCCCTGGCCTTTCAATAAACTCATCCTGTATGGCCGGATTCGATCGCCCCTTCAGGGCTTATCTTTTGGGTTGTTACCATTTCCCAGGGCGTTGCCCTGGGCTGCCGTGAATTGCCCCTTCGGGGCGTTTCAGATGTGAAAATCCGGGCACGCTGCGATAAAGCCATAAAAACCGTCACACGATACTTGCGTGACATATCGATAAAAAAAGGTTACTGCCTTACCGATATAGTACCCCGGAGCCGGAAGTCATCGCCCAGCCAAAAAGGCGGACTTCGGGTATCTTTCACCAGCGCCGAAGGCGCGGATTATGGCAGCCCGGGGCATCGCCCTGGGAAATTCGTCAACCTCATTACGAACGCCCTGAAAAGGCGGATGAAATTGCCGACGATTTTTGCTTGCTCTGATCATTCGATGAAATCATTATTTCCGTCCAATATGCGCGGTTAGCTCAGTGGTAGAGCACCACCTTGACACGGTGGGGGTCACTGGTTCAAATCCAGTATCGCGCACCATCTCCCTCCTCCCCTATTTTTGAGATAACGGACCTTTCCAATCGGCCTCCAGGACTTTATGATGGACTCTATGAAACCAGACACAGACTCCAGGAAATCAGGTTGGATCAACGTCCTTCTCGCGCCGCTTCAATTCGTTGTCGGATTTGCCATCTCACTTGGATTGATTGCCGGAGTTGGATATGCCTCGACATGGATGACCGAGGGTCGGTGCGCGCTGTGCACTGCCGGCCAGGATGAGGTGTCCGCCGCAAAACCGGAAAACGAAACTGTTACACAGGAAGAATCTGAAACAGCGACTGAATCCGCCCCGGCCCCTGAGCAGGAAATGGATAAATCCGGGAATCCTTCCGAGCCCTTTATGATCTCAGGGGAACCCGCCACCGATGAGAGCGGAAGCGAAGAGACTTCTCCCGAGGACAAATAAAATCACGCACCGGGCAGGTCGGTGGTTGGGAATGGAACATCTCGGTTCCTCTGCCCGGGGCACGCTGACAAACTACCGCAACCGGGAGTCGGGAAACCGTCGATCCCTCCCTCACTGGCTTTTCCGACGGCGGAAAATAACGGCGGTGTTTCCGACAATCTGAATCAGTTCGGCACCGAGATGGTCCGCCATGGTCTGTGCCATCTGTTTTTTCTCCTCCTTGAAGTCGACGAAACGCACCTTGACCAGCTCGTCGTGCTGCACGACTCTTTCCAGCTCATCCAGAAAGGCGGTTGAGAGTCCGCCTTTTCCGAGTTTGACGCGAGCTTCCATTGATCGGGCACGCGCCCGAAGACCTTTTTTTTCCTGACCCGTCAGCATGAGTTTCTGCATAGCCCCGTGAGTGATTCGATTCGGGCTGCACGACGCCATTATGGACTCAAACATCGCCAGCCCGTTATTCAGGGCCGGGCCAGTCTAGCTTCATCATCATCCATTCAGCAAACCGAATCGCCGGGCTTTCCGGCGGAATCACCGACGTTGTGAACCGGCAGGCCGGTGAAGTTTCTCATGGCCGGCAATCCGATTCGCGGATAAATTATCGACATGATCAGGTCCTTACTTCCCTCCCGTTCTCAGAAACTTGCTTCACCCCTTTCATTATTGCCTGGAATGGCCGGAATGCTCGCAACTGTACTCCTCGTGATCCCGGTGCCGAAAGCCGAAGCGCAGCAGGCAACGCCGGCTGTGCGGGTTTCCGTCCGCAGCCTTGAATCCCTTGAGTCATGGATTGACAAGGTCGTCACCCCATTCTCGGAAGACGCCTCAAAGGCCCTTTTCAGCACCATATACAACGGACTCGGAATCACGGATCCCTCTTTGATCGACCGCACAAAGCCGTGGGATGTGGCACTGTGGTTCGAGCGTTTTGGCGCCAGCCCTTCGATTTCACTCAGGCTTCCGGTGAAGAGTATGGAGGACTTCAGGGAGTCCCTGACCGATGAAAGCCTGCTGCTGCCGGCCAACGAAGAGAGTTCCATCCGCCAAATCGACGGTTACGGGGTTTTCCTCGCCTCCTTCACCCCGCTAACGGACTCGATGCAGGCTGCGGAAAAGGCATGGAAGCCGGCATCTGTGATGGACGTCTTCACGTCACCGGATGAAACGGTCATCATTGGACTGCAGATGACGGAAACCCTTCGGTCGTCCCTACAGCAACTGCTTGGCTTCTCGAGGAAGATGATGATGCAGACTTTCGAGGCCATGGGCGGCGAACAGAACAACAGAGAGGCACAGGCCCCGACGCCGGTTCCCTTCAATCCCGTAGACATGGCCGGAATCATGGGCATCTATTTTGATATTCTCCACAATGTGGTTGGTGATCTGGAGGCCATGCAGCTTGGGCTTGGAAGCGATGGGCAGGATCTGGTCAACCGCTTTCAGTGGAGCCCGCTTGAAGGCTCTGAAACGGCTCAATGCTTTGCCGCGCCAGAAGGATCCGTGGATCAGTTGATGCAGTACCTCCCACCCGGGCGCAGTGGGTATTTCGCGGCCCGCGTCAGCTTCCCCGCTGAGTTCCTTCCGACTGTCGCCAGGTTCATGGACATTTCCATGAAGGCTCAGGGTCTTGAAATGTCCGAGGAGGACATGAAGCACTTGATGGACATGATCGCCGGATTCCTTGATTACAATGCGGCAGGCTTTATCGACATGCAGAAGGGAATGAAATTCGGTATGGCTTATGATTTTGAAAGGCCAGCAGAAGAGACAATGAAAGCCTTCATGGATTACTATCAGTCCCCGGGCTTTTCAGCTATGGCCGGTGAGGACAAATTCTTTAAATCCGTTTCCATAAAGGAAAAAAGTGTACCGCGCAGCGGGGACCGTCCGGCTCTTGAAGCACAGTCCATCAGCATGAAAATCAATATGGACAGCCCGTTATTCCAGCTTCCGGTGCAGCGGGAAATGATGACAACCATGTACGGCGGTGATGAAATTTACTATGAAATTGCCGTGGATGACGGACATCTGCTGTATACGATGAACACCGGGCTCGAGGAACTGCACAAGGGAACCGGGCCCGACGCCTCCCTCCCCTTCGAATCCAATACCATACTGAGTTTCCGGGCCGATGGATTGAAGCTTCTCAGAGGCGCACTACAAGGCCATGAAAGTTTGAATGAGAAGCTCGACAGCCTGAATATAAGCTCGGCAGGTGTTTCCATGCATACTGTCGCGGATGGAAAACTGAAGTCGACACTCCGACTGTCGGAGAACTGGCTCAGGATTCTTTCAGCGTTTCTTCCGGCATCACCGTAATAGGAGCCGGCCAACGGATCGCCCGGAACTCCGGGTAACTACTGCATGAATCGGATTCCAACCAGCTTAGTATTTTAACCAGTCCATGAATTCACGAAGAACCTTTCTGAAGTATACCGGTGGGGCGACAGCATCCCTGCTGGCCGCCCCGTGGATACGGGCTCAATCCCGCGACAGGATATACCGGACCGCTCTCATCGGGACAGGATGGTGGGGCATGAATATCCTCGGTGAGGCCATGCGGTCGGGAAGATGCCGGGTGACCAGCCTTTGCGATGTCGATGCCCGACTGCTCAAACCGGCAGCGCAGAAGGTGGCCGATCTCACTGGAAATGCTCCCGTGCAGTTTCAGGACTTCAGAGAGCTGCTGGAGAAGGACCGTCCCGAGATTGTCATTGTGGCCACGCCGGATCACTGGCATCCGCTGATCACCATCGCTGCCGTCGAGTCCGGAGCGCATGTCTATGTTGAAAAACCAATCGGCCACACCATCCATGAAGGTCGTGCCATGGTCGAAGCTGCCCGCCGCACAAACAGGACCGTCACTGTCGGAACCCACCGAAGGGTCTCACCGCATAATGTCTCGGGCATGAAATTCCTGCAGGACGGCAACGCCGGAAAGATCGGGATGGTGCGCGCCTTCGTCCATTACGGCGGCGGACCGGAGACCCCCACACCCAACGAACCGGTTCCTGAAGGACTCGACTGGGACATGTGGTGCGGTCCGGCACCACTCCGCCCCTTCAACACCAGAATCCACACCCGGGGATTCAGACAGTTTCTCGACTACGCCAATGGCACCCTCGGCGACTGGGGCATCCACTGGATGGATCAGATTCAATGGTGGGCCGGGGATGATGTTTTCCCGAAACGGATTTTCAGTACCGGCGGTCGGCCGATTGCCGGTCAGCCCGTCAATGACGGACTGGCCCAGACCACGGATGCCCCGGATCACCAGGTGGCCACCTTTGAATTCGAAGACTTCACTGCCACATGGGAGCACCGCCGCTTTGCCGGCAATGACACCGACAGGGGCGAGAATGTCGGATGCTATTTTTACGGCACCAAAGGCATATTCCACATGGGCTGGAAAGGAGGCTGGACCTTCTACCCTGCCAACGCCAAGGCAGAGAAAATCCATGTCGAACCGGAACTGCACGAGCCGGATTCCCAGAATATCCGCGAGGTCTGGAACGACTTTCTCTCGTCCATTGAAACCGGAAAGAGACCGGTCTGTGATATTGAACTCATCCACCGCTCGACCAATCTGAGTCTGTTGGGAATGCTGTCATTCAAGCTGGGCCGCAGTATTGAATGGGATGGCGTCCATGAACGCATCCCCAATGATGACGAAGCCAACCGGCTGCTCCACCGCCAATACCGCGGTGAATGGAAGTACCCGGGCACCTGAGCAGCTTCCAGATTGGGCACGCCGACCGGATTTGTCCGGATCCCGACCGAATCCATTCCTTCAACTGAATAGTCCGGCAACCGGCCGGCCGTTGTCGGTGACAGGCACCGGCCGATCCCCGTCGTAAATGGACCGCGATGGATTGATTCCCAGAGCGTGATGGATGGTGGCATGAAAATCCGGAATGGACACCGGGTCCCGGACAACTTTTTCAGCCCTTTCATCGGTCTCGCCGATGACCTTTCCGGTTGTGAGTCCGCCGCCGGCGAGGACCATCGAAAATGCCCGTGACCAGTGACCGCGTCCGCCGCCGCCATCAAATCCAAAGGGGCGGCCGAATTCAGTGGCCACCACCACCAGAGTTCGATCGAGCAGTGATCTGGATTCGAGGTCGTCCACCAGAGCTGCCAGAGCCGTGTCGAGTGATCGAATCAGGTGGTGCTGATTTTTCTGCCCGCCGCGATGGGTGTCCCACCCGGTGCCATTGATAAAATTGAGGTTGAAGGATACTTCGGTGAAGCGCACCCCGCGCTCGACGAGCCTTCGGGCCAGAAGGCAGCGCTGCCCGAACTCATCGCCGTAAGTCTGCCGGATCGTCGATGACTCGGCAGAGAGATCGAAGGCCCTCATGAAATCACCGCCTGCCAGTGACCGGGCCTGGCGCTGGGCAATCAGGTAATCCTCGATCAGAGGATCATCGGCATTCTGTTCGGCGAACTGCCCGGACAGCTGACTGAGAATCTGCTGTCGGCGCTGGCGTCGGTCGCCGGTGACAATCCGCGGAGTGGCCAGTGCCCGCGGGCCCTTTTCGGTATCGGTCAGGTAAATGAACGAGTGGCGCGGCCCCAGAAATCCCGGTCCCCGCATGATGCTGGGATACCCGATCACCACATAGGCCGGAGCCTCGCCGTCGGTCGAGCCCTTCTCGTGGGACACGATGCTGCCAATGGACGGATAGGTGATCGTACCCGTCGGCTCCCGACCGGTATGGACAAAGTTATTGGCGGCGGCATGCTCGTCGATGATGCCATGGTGACAGCTGCGGATGATGGCAAAGCGGTCCAGGCGGTCAGCGCAGTTGGGCAGGTGTTCACAGACCCTGACATCCGAAACAGCAGTTTTGATGGCGCGATACGCGGATCCGGCGCGGTTTGAATCCGGGTCCCCCTGTTCCTTGGGATCCCATGTGTCCATCTGTGCCGCCCCGCCGCCAAGCCAGATGAAAATGCAATGCTCCGCCCTGCCCGCCGGGACAGCTTCAGAGGAGCTGTCAGCTCCATAGGCTTTCCGGACCAATTCGAAGCCAACACTGCCGGCAGCCACGGCCGCTCCAAGGCCGGCTCCGGTTCGCCTCAGGAAGTCACGCCGGGATGGAATCGATACAGTCCCCGATTGTCTGTTCTTGTTCATATGCAGTCTGAATGAAGGATTGGTTTGCAGCCGGAACTACGGGATGAAAATGAATTCCGGAGAATTGAGGATGGCCCAGATGAGGTCCTCGAGAGCTTCCCTCCATTCGGAGTGGAGGCGGGTGGTCGGCGGATCCCCTTCGAGTGCCCGCTCTTCGACAAGGAGTTTGATTTCCGTGGCTTTGGCATTGAGATGGTTGGACCAGCTGAGAAGACTGGCGGGATCAAATCGCGTTGCTTCCCGTGGCTTTGCTGCTGACACGACCCGTTCTTCATAGCCCTCAGCGAGGAGGCTGAATGTCATCTGCCTTTCTGCTTCGGTTGGAAGACGGGTCAGCAGCCTCAGGTAGAGCTGATCGACAAATTCACCCAGTGGCACCTCTTCAAGCGCCATCTCCGTGATTGCGGAATCCCCGGTCAGGATGACCACCCGCGAGTTGATGAAGTTGCTGTTGGCGATATTGGCCGGCTGCATAATCCCGGGCTGCTGATCGCGGTCGGTCAGGGGGTCCTGTCTCGACTCCCGCCATCCGAAGTATTTGAGAAAATCAACGATTTCCTGGATGCGGGGCATTGATAGCGCGGGACGGTCCCGGTCATTGGACAGTCCGGTGAATTCCCATGCCCGCGATGGAAATCCCAGATTGAGAAAAACGCCCGGGAGCCTCCGGCCATCGTTGTCGAGGGTCAGCCTTTCGGTTTCCATCGGCCGCCCGACGACAGCCAGCGCCGAGTCCACAATCTGCTCGGCTGACATGCGACGGCGGAGGACTCCATCAAATGGGAAAATTTCCACCGCGTATGGGTCCACCTCGGGCACATCGGTGGCGACCTCCCGCTGGTAGGCATCCGAACTGAGGATCAGACGGGCCAGCTCACGGACATCAAATCCATGCTCAACAAACCAGACGGCCATCCAGTCAAGCAGTTCCGGATGCGATGGTTTGCTGTCCTCCCAGTCATCCACAGGCTCAACCAGACCACGGCCGAGGTAACGCTTCCACATTCGGTTCACAAAAACTCTGGCAATTTCCAGAGCGTTGTCCTCCGTCATAAGCCGGGCAACTTCATCCCGCAACGCGACTTTCGAAAGGCTGTCGTAGTCTTCCGGTGAATGGGCTGTCACCGAGGCGAATGCCCAGTGCGGCCTGACCGATTCACCCGGCTTCAGTGTGACATCCACCATGGACGAATGCGACTGCCCCCGTTCCGCCGGGAGAGAGCTGGATGCCGGAACTTCAATGGGTTTACCCTCAAGCATGGCCGCCAGACCAAACAGATCCTGCTGATAAAAATCATGAAATGGCGCATCGTGACACCGGGCACAGGCGAGGTTCCTGGCCATGAATGCCTGAGTGAGGACCTGCGCCTTGTCGGCCATCGGCACGTCATTCTGGGTGGCCAGGCCGAAGCCTGCCGGGCCGCCACCGTAAACACTGCCCTGCATACGGACCAGTTCCCTTATAAACTGATCGAGAGGCTTGTTATCGGCAAATGACTCATGAATCCAGTATCGGAATGGCCCTGTGTTATTGAGGGTGGGTTTCAGGATCGCCGGATTCTCCGCCAGCACATCCTGCCAGTAGGAAACCCAGTGATCCGCCCAGCCATCATGCTGGATATAATACCGGATAGCTCTGTCACGGCGGCTGGCGGGGTCCCACTCAAAGAAGTCCCTTATTTCATCGGGAGTCGGCGGCACCCCGACAGTATCGAGGCTGAGGCGCCTGAGAAAAGCCGGATCATCGATCATTGGCAGAGGCTGGATGCCTTTCTTCTCAAGACGTGCCTGGATGAATCTATCGACGGGAGTTCTGACACGATTCCAGTTCCGGACCTCGGGTGGGTGCGCCTTCACTGCTCCGGAGATTGAGGCGGCGATGCGCTGGTGACGGTCTCTCATTTCATCGGCCTTCTCAGCCTGAAGGCGTTGCCGTTCCCTCCGATGGTAATCCTCAAACTGGCCCTCGACGGCCTGAACTGCGGCCTCCCATCCCGGATCATCATGCAGCCAGACCCGTTCAGACGGGGACACCAGCCTATGCTCCCTGCCGGACTCATCCAGAAGCGTGAGCGAAATCTCGCCGGTTTCCAGCGGGAGTCGATGACCGCCGACCATCGCTTCGACTGTGAGAACGGACTTTGCCTTTTTCCCGCCGGATCCGCGAACTATGGCAATTGAATCCTTGTGGTCATTCACCGGAAACCGGAGTCCCTCCGGAATATGATCCGGTCTGGCTCCGACTTCGCCATGACCGTCAGCATTGCCGCTGATGAACGGATTTTCGGCAACCAGTTCGCCATCGACAAAAAGCCTGGCACCGTTAAGTGACCGCAGAAGGAGGCTGTTGGAACCTACCGCAAGATCCATAGCCGTTGAGAATCTCAGGAGCACCGGTCCGTCCCTGTCCACCCGGATTCCATCGTGGCCATATTTTTCAGGAAGATCCATCAGGGCGAGGAATGGAATGACGTGGGACTCGACGGGCCTGACAGGCGGCTCAAAAAACCAGCTCCGGTCGGCGGGAATGGCTTCGAATATTTCGAGGAGCACTCCGTTCTCAGGCAGTTTATCCACGGAGTGAATGACTGTTGCAGGAGACCATTGGAACCTGTTTGCGAGAACTTCAGACGGCAGCATGCGCCGGTGCAGCGCCACCGAATCCAGCGCCCCGAAAAAGCGGTTGTTCTCCTGATCCCCATTACCGGAACCGATCCAAAGCTCGTCATTATCGCAGACCGGTGGCGTGGAGGTCGGGCCCCCCATATCCCAGCGTCCCGTGTGTCTTCTGCCATCAATCCACGCCTGAACGGAAGATGGCTCACCAAAGCGGTAGCTCACTGCCACATGATGCCATCCGGAACGGACGGCAAATCCCGAACGCGTTGTCCATCGGTGCCAGCGGTCCCCGGAGCCTTCCCTTCCCGATCCGTCGTCCCGGAAAAGAAAGCTGACCAGCGCATCCGATCCGCTGCCGGTGAGGCGCAGTGCGTAATTCTGGTTGTCCGGATCGGATCCGGCATTCCCGGTTCGTCCCTTGCCGAGGATGTAGGCATGCTGACCATTGCCGAGGCGGTCCAGTCGGACCCATGACTCGATAGTCAACTCATCACCGTTGGTGAAGTCAAACCGGCTGCCGTCTCCCGGATCGGCGACACGGATCATCCCACCGGTCTCACCAAACTTTCCGGCCATGTTACGGGGATCAAAACCGTCAAAGACAGGTGGCCTCGGACCGGGAACGTATTGAAATGCAGCAGTGGATGGGGCTCCATCATCAACCGCGTTGTCCGGGCTGCTCTTGCCCCCGAAGTTCTCAAACAGCACCGCCTCCCACGGCTCTGAGCCACTTGATAATTGAATTCCGGGTACAAACAGGGCAAACAGACCGATAGTGCTCGCCGCCATGGAAATGGAAATGGACTTCAGTAAACGCATCCTGATGAAGGGGTGAACGCGGAAGATAATGCCATGCACCAATGGATTATACAAGCCCGCAGTCCATGAGTGCGCCTGGTTCAGTTCTTTGTATTTCAATCAAACCACCCGGATATTGGTCAAAGCTGCCCATAAGTTCCAAAGTGCGTTCAATTCCATTGCCGCCGCATTCAATTAAGGCTACGTTGTTGTGGTGAAATCATCGCAGAGCAGTAAACGGCACCATCGGCTGGCCATTATGGCTGCCCTCTGTGCATACGTTCTGTCTGCGACTCCTTTGCTTCCGGTTGCACTGACAATGATAACCAGTCTGTGCGGCGATCATATGGTTTCTCTGTCAGGCGGTCAGTCTTCGCTTCAGCTGATACTCAGCCACCCTGACAAATTCAGGAAAGCGCCGGAATCGCACGATCACTCGCTTGTGACCCGCGCCCTGGTTCGGTTGACCGGGCAGCAGAACACTGTCGATCAGGACCACATCCTCACCTTCAGAACCGAGCTTCTGGAGGAGAGAATTATCAGTGACAGCCACCAGCTCCCCGGTGTCATCCATGCGGCACCTCCCTCCCCCGAGCTCAAGGATTTTGTAGACAGGCTTTACGGATTCCGCGACCAACTTGCGGATCGTCTGAAAGTCCTGCCCGACACAAACTTCCATTTCCTCCGAATCCCGACGGATTCAACTCCACTTCCCGAATCGGTAAGCATCGCACGATGCACCGTTCTCCTCATTTGATTCGATTCAGGCACAGGGAATATCCATTGCTCTGAATCGCACCGCATTCTCATCGATACGATTTCTGAGCGGTCTTATCCATGTTCAGGCGGCTGCCTGAGCCGGATGTCCACGACCGGATACCATAACCTTCCCTGTTCCTGCCACTGATCTGCGGACTGCGCCACAGGCCTTTCCGCCATCCCCGCACCAGCACTCCCGCAGCTGTTTTTATCTCTTCCATTGAGGTCCAAACGGACCTCCGCGTGACAGCACAACATCAGGAATTATCAGATCAATCAAAATCAAATGAAGCACATGAATATCAAAGTCAGATTTTCAAAGCAGAACGGAAAACCGGAATGGCGTATGAATGGGCGATCCATCATGGGTCTGGCCATAATTATGGGCGCTGCCCTGTCGACTGCACCAGTCAGTGCACAGGAATCGCCGGAATCTCTGGTTGCAGAAGCACTGCAGAACAACCCCGAAATCCAGTTTTATCAGTTGGAAATGAGCGCTGTCCGGGCCTCGACGCGAAATGACGGGGCACTGCCCGACCCCGTGGTCAGCGGCTCGGTGGGGCGGATAGCTTCACGGAATCCCGGGCCGAACCAGCCACTTTTCGAAGGAATGACATGGTCTGTTGGTGTCATGCAGAATTTCGAATGGCCGGGACGCCGGAACCTGAGAAAAGCCATCGCGGACGGCCAGGTCGAACTGGCTGAAACCGGACTGCATGCCTTTGAGGCGGCGCTGGCCGCACGGGTCCGTGGCGAGGCATGGAAGCTTGCAGCGGCACAGCGCAAGGCCGATGTCGCCCGCGAAGTCGCGGACCGCTACCGGGCACTCCGCGAAACCCTCATCCAACGGGACCTGGCCGGAATCACACCCAAGCTTGAACTGAGAATTCTCGAGGCCACGGAGATCAGCCTCAGACAGCGCGCTATCGATGCCAGTCTCAAGGCAAAGGAGTCAGGCGAACAGCTGAACTTCCTCCTTGGACGCCCGCAGGGCAATGATATCGAAGTGGCACTGGAAATGAATGAACTCTCCCCTGCCCCGTCCCTTGACTCACTGCTGGCTTCGGCCCGGAAAAACAACTTCGATATCCGCCTGAATGAGGCACACATACGCCAGCAGGGATTCCGGGTTGAACTGGCGGAAAATGAAGGCCGTCCAAGCATCTCCGTCGGCCCTGAAGTGGCCCGTGAAAACGGATCCAGCAGGGACACTTTCTTCTCGATGGGTGTTTCGATATCCCTGCCGCTGTGGCGCCGGAACTCCCATGATGTGGAGGCGGCCCGCATTCGGGAGCATCAGGCCCGCACACTCCTGGAACTGGCCGTCAGGGAAGCAGGCAGGGAGGTGACTCTGGCCGCATCCAGTTACCACATGCATCTGGACGAGATGGCCAACTGGTCTCCGGAGGTCGTGGAGAACTTCCGCGATGCAGCAGACCTGGCTGACCGGCATTACCGACTCGGTGCAGTCAATGCATCGACCTACATCGAAATGCAGAAACAGTACCTGGAGGCTGTCGAATCATGGCTCGATGCCCGCTATGAAGCGGTTCAGTCCGCCTCCCTCCTCGAGGAACTCACCGGTGTCCGTCTGCTCCAGAACCCCTGAACGCCGCTCATGCGGTCTATAGAAAGGACAATAGAACCATGATTTCCTCAATACTGGAATTTTCGATGCGGCAGCGGCTGCTGGTCATGCTTTTTGCGGCAGCACTGCTGGGATTCGGGATCTGGAGTGCCCGGGAACTGCCAATTGATGCAGTGCCCGACATCACCAGTCCGCAGATACAGATCAACGTCGAGGTCCCCGCCCTCGCCCCGGAAGAAACCGAACTCCTGGTCACCCGCATTCTCGAACAGGAACTGGCAGGACTGCCGGGACTTCAGGAAATGCGTTCACTGACCAAATTCGGGCTCTCGCAGATCACCCTTCAGTTCAAGGATGGGGTCGATGTCTACCGGTCCAGACAGCTGGTGAATGAACGGCTTCAGACCGTCAAGGGCGACCTTCCCCGCCAGGCCGACCCGAAGCTCACCCCAATTTCCACCGGCCTGGGTGAGATCTTCTATTACAACCTCTACTGGAAGGAAGGCGGGGCCCCTGAAGGCATGACGGAAGTGGAAAGACTTCAGCAGCTCTATGACGCTCAGGAATACATCGCCAAGCCATTCCTCAGGGCCATTCCCGGTGTGGCCGAAATCAACTCCATAGGCGGACTGGAGCGCCAGTATGTGATAAATCCCAATCCGCAGAAGCTCATCGAGGCCAATGTCGCCTTTGAGGAACTTGCGGAGGTGATTTCCCTCAGTACTGAAAATGCCGGTGGCGGCGTCATCAACCGCGACGGGAAAAGACTGGTCATCAGGGCGGTCAGCAAGGCGCAGACTCTTGAGGAGATAGCCGGTCTGCCGGTCAAGTTCGGGGCCGCCATCAATCCGTTCACGGTCGGGGATGTCGCCGAAGTTGCCATTGGTTCGGCGGTTCGCTCAGGAGCCGCCACGGAGAATGGTGAGGAAACTGTTCTGGGATCGGTGATGATGCTGGCCGGTGAGAACAGCCGCATAGTGGCTCACCGCATCAGCCGCAATGTCGACGAGCTGCAGCGCCGACTGCCGGCAGGCATGGCGCTGAGGACCCAGTACGACCGCTCCGAACTGGTGGACCGGACCATCGAGACCGTGAAACACAACCTCTTTGAAGGTGCCATCCTCGTTGTGGTGGTGCTGCTTGTGCTGCTCGGAAACTGGAGGGCGGCCATCATCGTCGCAACAGCCATCCCGCTGTCGTTTCTCTTCGCCATGATCGGCATGTCCCGCCTTGGAGTATCCGGGAACCTGATGAGTCTGGGGGCCGTCGACTTCGGACTCATCATCGACGGGGCCGTGGTGATGGTCGAGAATATCGTGCGCCAGCTGGCACACAGACAGTCTGAACTGGGACGCCGGCTGAATCCGGCCGAACGGACCAGGACGGTGCTCGCCGCGGCCAAACAGGTGGGCAACCCCATGTTCTTCGGCGTGCTGATCATCACGGTGGTATATCTCCCGATCCTGGCGCTGACTGGCATCGAAGGGAAGATGTTCCGCCCCATGGCCATGACGGTCATGCTGGCACTGTGCGGTGCGCTCATCCTGGCTCTCACAGTGATACCCGTGCTCTGTTCCATCGGCATCACCGGATCGGTCCAGGAAAAGGACGGGCGTCTCATGTCATTCCTCAAATCGGTCTACTCCCCGCTGCTGGGAGCAGCCCTGAGGATGAAGCCGGTTGTGGTTATAGGAGCCATGGCCATCTTCATATCTTCCCTGGTGGTTTTCGGCAACCTCGGTGCCGAGTTTGTCCCTAAACTGGATGAAGGATCCACCACCATGATGCTCTACCGGGATACAGGCCAGAGCCTCGGCACATCCCTCGACAAACAGATGGCACTCGAACATGAAGTCATCGAAAACTTCCCGGAGGTCGAAAGGGTTTTCTCACGGATTGGCACCGCGGAAGTCGCCACGGACCCCATGCCGGCCAACGAGGCCGACTTCTATGTGCTCTATCACCCCCGTGACCAATGGCGGGAGATCGATGGACGGGTCCCCACCAAGGTTGAACTTGCGGATATGATCTCCAATCATATCAGAGAGAAATTTTCAGACACGGATACCATGGTGGCACAGCCGATCGAGATGCGGTTCAATGAGATGCTCGAGGGAATTCGAGCCGACCTTTCCATCAAGGTTTTCGGCAAAGACTATGACATCCTCGAGGACAGGGCCGCACAGATTAAATCCATTCTGGAAGACCTCGATGGGGTCAGTCAGATAGAATTTGAAACCGAAGGCCGCTCACCGATTCTGGCAATCCGCGTTCGCCGCGATGTTCTGCAGCGCCGGAACCTCAATGGAACAGCAGTCAATGAGGCAATTTCCACTGCGATGGCCGGACGCGTTGTCGGGTCCATGCAGCACGAAAACCACGTGCATGACGTCGTGGTGCGACTCGGCGGTGAACTTCGGGAAAGCCTTGAGATGATCAGGGACCTTCCAGTGCGTGTGGGCGAATCTGGACTCATCCCACTGGGATCTCTCGCCGAAATCGAAACGGTCGAAGCCGTGGAACCGATCCGCCGCGACAATGGTCGTCGCAGAGCCGCCCTGATGGTCAACCTCAACACCAGCGATGTGGAAGGATGGGTCCGCAATGCACAGCAGATGGTTGCCGATCAGGTCGATATGCCCGAAGGGTATTATGTCGAGTTTGGCGGCCAGTTCGAACACCTCCAAGAAGCCCGTCACAGACTGATGATTGTGGTGCCGGCTGCTCTCGCGCTGATCTTTGTGCTGATCTTCATGGCCTTTGGTTCCATGAGACAGGCGGCCCTGGTCTATACCGGCATCCCGCTGGCAGTCACCGGCGGCATCTTCGCCCTCTGGGCACGGGGGATGCCCTTCAGTATCACTGCCGCCATCGGCTTCATCGCCCTGAGTGGTGTGGCAGTGCTCAATGGCGTGGTTCTGGTCAGCTACTTCAACCAGCTGCGCGAGGAAGGCCTCACAGTCAGCGACGCTGTCCGGCAGGGAGCCATAACCCGACTGAGGCCGGTTCTGATGACGGCATCCGTGGCCGCTCTCGGATTCGTCCCCATGGCCATTTCCACCGGTGCCGGCGCAGAGGTGCAGCGGCCACTGGCCACCGTCGTCATCGGCGGGATTCTCACCTCCACATTCCTGACGCTGTTCCTGCTGCCCGTGATTTATGAATGGGCCGAAAAGCTCACCGTCAATGCACGGAAACAGGACCAGAAAGCTGCCTGAGGCAGCATCCCATTCCCATTCCCATTTCCAGACAAATTCAGGAAACCACCACCGCAGGGCACCTCAAAAGGGGTGCCTTTCTTTTCTCTCATTATCTCACACTTCATTGGTGCCAGGCACGGATGTGCCTGGCACCAATGAAGTGTGAGAGGGCACCCGGCGCGAGTCAGAAGAACTGTGAAGACTGGACTGGACGAGGAATGGGCCCTCGGCGCGATCAGGCCTGAGGCCGAGGCCCAAGCCGGTCAACAAGGCTGAGAAAGTGCTGCAAATCGGGCGTTGATGCCGACGGGTCTTTGGCGGCGTCGTCCCAGCGTCTCAACTGGACGGCCTCCTGAAAATGAGTCTCGGCCTCAAAGGCTTCCCGTTCCGACTGATTCATGGGTCCGCCCTGATCCAGGAAGCTTTTGTGGGAAGTTGGAGACAGTTTTTCAGCGTATCCGGGATCGACGGTGCAGAGATAACGCTTGGCAGCCACGTGAAGCCGCACGGGGTCCGCCACCCTGTCTCCGAAGCGTTCCCGCACCCATGGATAGGCCCGTGCCTCATGGGAATCATCAAGGTTCTCATCAAGATTACCCGGCAGATGCGATTCCCCGAGAATATGGCCGACATCATGAAGCAGCGCCGCCATCACCAGTTCCGGATCATCGGTTTCGCGACTGGCATGCACCGCACTTTGAAGGGCGTGCTGCCTCTGGGTGACTGCTTCCTTCCCGTACATCTCATCACCGCGGCTGTCAAAAAGCTCGGTGAGGAAACTCTTGAGTTGTTCAGTGTTCATCAGACTGTACGTATGTTTATTTAAATCTGCTTCTTTGATTGTGGATGTTGAAGGCGATTATTCACGCCTCGGCCATGTGCAGTGCCTGATCGAGGGCGGCACGGAATCGACCGCCGAATTCCTCAAGGTCGCCATCTGTGTGGGCGGTGGATATGTATAATTTCGTGCCCATCGGATTGAGAAAAACCCCCTGACGCAGCAGGCAGGTCATCAGCGCGGCACCCAGCTTCCGGTTGGACGCCTTCCAGCTGCGGTGGTCCCGGACCGGTTTTTCACTGAAGGCAACCTGTGCCAGCGGGCCATCCCCAAGAATGTAGCCCTGACAGCCGGAGTCCTGAATGATGGTGGCTATGAGTTTTCTGAGTCGTGCGCCGCGTCCGTGAAATTCGGGATAGGTCCCCGGCCGGGACAGCTGATTGATGGTGGCCAGTGCTGCCGCAGCGGATACAGGATTCCCCCCGGTTGTTGAGGCGGACCAGGCATAAGGCGGCCCCGGCAGCCTGTGCTCATTCACAACCTCCATGATATCAGACTGTCCCCCGAAGGCGCCGATCGGAAATCCGCCACCGAGCCCCTTGCCGTAGGCGACGAGGTCAGGCGATACGCCGTAGTATTCCTGAGCCCCTCCGAGCGCCATTCGAAATCCGGTGACCACTTCATCGAAAATCAGGACCACTCCGTGGCGACGGGTGACCTCGCGCAGTCCCTGAAGAAATCCGGGCTCCGGAGTGATGCACCGGTGAAGCGGCTCGACGATGACGCCGGCGAGAGATTCCGCGTGTGCTTCAATAATCTGTGCTGTGGTCACAGGATCATTATAGGGAGCCACCAGCACATCGCGGGTCATGGCCGGGTCGGAGGCACCGGCCGGGTCGACCTCCGGATGCGGAGGCAGGCTGTCTCCGACCATGCTGGCTATGCCGATCGGATGCTGTCCATGGTAGGCCCCTTCAAAACGCAGAATCTTCGGGCGGCCTGTGTATTCCCGGGCCACCCTGCAGCACATCATGGTCGCCTCAGTGCCTGAGGCAACGAAGCGTATCGATTCAACACAGGGCGAAATGGCGGCGATGCGCTCGGCGAGTTCGGCGGAATACCTGTTCACACACGCAAAGTTCGTTCCACCCGCCATGGCGTGGCCGGCTGCCTCGAGGACGGGAGCCGGGGCATGCCCGAGTATCGCGGAGCCCCAGGCCATCGACATGTCAAGGTATTCCCGACCGTTCACATCCCAAAGCCGGCTTCCCTTTCCCCGGTCCACGACGACGGCATCCGGCCCAGCCCATCCATACTCACCATTGGAACTTCCGGGAAAGAACTTCAGTCCGGACCGCAGTCCGTCGGGATTTTCGACAGTCATTGTCATACTGGCATTATGGGAACAGTTCGCGATACCGGCAAGCTCTACCGCCCGATGTGGACCCGCTGCAAGAAACGGTCGGGCCGGGCCGAACACGCCATCCGACTTCACGCATATTCCATTCCAGCATGAGGGGCATCTTCAGACTGACACACATCGCGACAGCGCGGACACAATAACCTTTAAGTTATTCCGGAATATGCCTATTTTACACGATGGATGTCAGTGAAGGCCGGAAGATCAAAAACCAGGATCCTTGTAGCGGATGACGAGGAAGTCATTCGTTCCCTGCTGAAGTATAATATCGAAAAGCAGGGATGGGAGATGGTCGAAGCCGCCAATGGCCGGGAGGCTATTGAACTGGTCGATGATGAGATCACCGTGGCGCTTCTGGATCTCAAAATGCCCGAGGCCAGCGGAATGGACGTTCTTCAGCATCTCAAGAGGAACTACCCGGGTATTCCGGCAGTGATGATATCCGCGGTTGGGCAAATCCACGATGCGGTCCAGACCATCAGGAACGGCGCATTTGACTACATCAGCAAGCCGTTTGACCTCGACAACCTTCTGGCAGTGCTGAAACGGGCTGTCGCTCTCGGCAAGGCCAGAAATGAAGGCCGGACACTGAGAACCGCCATCAGTGACATTCCGTCAGTGGTGGGTTTCTTCGGCTCCAGTGAGGCATCGCGGCGGCTGATGAAGCAAATGGAGGTCATAGCGCCTCTGGAATCAACAGTGATGATCACCGGTGAGAACGGCACCGGTAAAACCCTGCTGGCGAGGATGATTCACAAGGCGAGCCAACGGGCCCGCGGACCGTTCATCACGGTCAGCTGCCCGTCTCTTCCACGGGATCTGATAGAGGCGGAACTTTTTGGTCATGAGAAGGGATCATTCACCGGGGCACTGGCCCGACGCCTCGGCCGGGTCGAAATGGCCGACGGAGGAACACTTTTTCTCGACGAAATCGGCGACCTGCCCCTGAGCCTCCAGCCAAAGCTCCTGAACTTCCTTCAGGACCGCGAGTTCCAGAGAATTGGAGGCCATGAGATTCTCACGGCGGATGTCCGCATCATTGCCGCCACCAATGTCGATCTGAAAAAAAAGATAGCTGATTCGGAGTTCCGGGAAGACCTCTATTTCCGTCTGAATGTAATGCCATTGGAGGTCGAACCGTTGAGGCGGCGGACCCATGATCTCGACGGCCTGTGCGGCCACATTCTGGAATCCATCTCCGCCAAGAGACAGGCTCCCCTCTGCACCATCGCACCGGAAACAATGGCCATCCTCTGTCGATACCCGTGGCCGGGCAATGTGAGAGAGCTGGAAAATGTCCTCGAGAGAGCCAGCGCGTTCTGCAGGGACAATTTGATCCGCCCCGATGACCTTTCAAGGGATGTCCTTGAAAGCGGAAGGACTACTCCGGAGAGCGGAAACATGGCTGAAGTACAGGTGCATCAGCCATTGGCCGGACCGGTGTCTGAGCCACAACTGGCCGGGCGATCATTGGCCGAGATTGAAAAGGATGCGATCCTGCAGACCCTGCAGCACTGCGATGGCAACAAGGCAGCCGCCGCGCGGATTCTCGGAATCTCGGAAAAGTCCATTTACAACAAACTCGCCCGATATGCCTCAAACGGGACGGCAGTCTCCTGAGTGCGCCATCGCGTTTCTGCTGACTGAGTGGCAGTGACAGAGGAAGACCGGTCCGGTGTCAGTCCCCTGAGTGATCGGGGTCAGGTGAACTGAAGCACAGGATACCGGAACGATGCCGCATCAGGACTTTCCCGTCGGCTGCCGCCACGCCGTAAATCACATCATCCCTGTCCAGTTCAATGACAGCCGGATTTTCCTGCACCAGTGATCCGGTCCCGATGTCCAGCACTGAGACACCTCCCCGCTGATGAAAGAACCACAGAAGTTTTTCGTTGCTCAACGGAGAGGCCCAGCAGTCTTCCATCAGTCTCGTTTCATGCAGCAGCTCACCGCTTTCGAGGGCGTACGAATAAAGGATCCCGGCCTTGCTGATGACGTGCATCTGATTGCCGGCAATGATCGGGGAAGCGAATCCCATACTCGTTTCACTGGCCCGCCACACAACTTCAGGCTGACCGTCGACAAAGCGGCAGAGGCGTGTGTTATTCCGGCGGCTGCTGCCCAGAGCCAGCCATTCGCCGGCACCGGAAATCACCGGGCTGGGTGTGGTGTTTCCGGTGATTTCCATCATCTCCCAAAGCGGCGTCCCATCGTCAACCCGGTATCCGGTGACTCTTCCGCTCGCGCTGGTCACCACCTGTTCGACTCCGGCAACAGTCGCCACCACAGGTGAGGACCATGCCGTGCGTGTCTCGCGATCCGTCTTCCAGCCAACGGCACCGGTGCGTGTGTCCAGACAGACCATGTAGGAACTGCCCAGATGATCCATGACGACCACCAGACCAGCCGATGTCAGCACCGGTGAGGCGCCCTGGCCGTGGTTTCCCTCCGCAGGACCGAAAAGCCCCGCAAGATCCGTGCGCCATCGAACCGCCCCGTCCAGTTCCAGAGCCATGACATCACCGTTCTCGAAAAGAGCGTATATCGAACTGTCGTCCACACAGGGCGTCGGAGCCGCAACACTGACGGTGGGACTGGATTCCTCCACGTGCCCGGCCACCGCGGCTGTGGTCCAAAGGCATTCTCCAGTCTCCAGGTCGTGACACATCACCTTCAGAACAGACTTCATCGGATACGATGCCGATGTGGTGTAGACACGTGAATTGCGGATGACCGGACTGGACTGCCCTGCCCCTTCAAAGCGGGCATGCCACTGCAGCGTCGAGCTGTCAAAAACCACTGGAAGGTCGCCCTGATACAGTCCTGCGCCCTCACCGCGGAACATCGGCCACTCCCCGGAAGCGGACAAAGCACGGAAGGACGGCACCAATACCATCAATGCCATCAACAGGTGCCCCGCGTTCCGGGTTGCCGCAGTACGGCTCATCAAAGGATTCATAATTATTGCCACAGAGAGAAATTGTATTTCACTGGACAATCAATGTCAGCTTGCCATCACGGACACAAAGCCATGGCAGATGCTTTTCGAGTGCCTTGCGCCGCCCCCGCTTTCTGCGGACGACCTCCACGTCACCCAAACCGCTCAATCGGGCTGAATCCATGGCCTCATCACCGGGCGTATTTTTCTTTTTTCCTGCTGTCATAATTCATTGAGTGTTCTGATATTCCCGGGAAGCAGGAACACATGCATACCTGCAAATCTCCACCACTGCCTCGAATGGGTTGAAAAACCCAAAGGGCGGGCGCCGGCAGGATGATGATTGGTCCTTGAACTTCCATCGCCCCACTCGGCCCGGGACTCAATTCACTATAGTGACCGGAATCCCCCCGCGCTAACGACGTATTGCCAAAAAGACCTCCATTCTTGTCCCGAAGCGCAGGAAGCTTCCAACCTGGCCGCTGCCGGGCACGCCATGTTCATGGCATCGTCATCCAACTATCAGTGGGATTGGTGTGATGGTTTGGTGGTGCCAGGCACGCGATGTGCCTGGCACCACCAAACGGCGTATGAGCTCACCGGCTTATGAACAGGCCGGCGGGGACGCCGGCGCCCCCGGGAGAAGCCCGTTGACGGCACCCCTTCCTTCATCCATTCCTCAAAGATGCCGGTGGTATCGAAGATTCTTAGCCCGTGGTTGAGTGGTTGCTGGTGCCAGGCACGCGATGTGCCTGGCACCACCAAACGGCGTATGAGCTCACCGGCTCATGAACAGGCCGGCGGGGACGCCGGCGCCCCCGGGAGAAGCCCGTTGACGGCATCCATTCCTTAACGATGCCGGTGGTATCGAAGATTCTTAGCGGGTGGTTGAGTGGTTGGTGGTGCCAGGCACATCACGTGCCTGGCACCACCAACCCCACCAAACGGCGAATGGCTCACGGGCACGGCATGCACCTGTCTCAGCCTGAGCTTTTCATACTGAAGGACTTTTTTATTGTTCCGGACTTGATGACACCACTCTGGCTCCATCGGTAATGTCGGCTCCCGGATAGTTGATGACGCGATCGCCTGGTTCGACGCCCTGTGCGATGGAGGCAAGCAGGCCGTTATTGTGCTGCACCTCAACCCGGCGGATTTCAGCACGCCCACGGGTGATAAGGAAAACCGCCCAGTCGTCGCCTTCACGGAACAGGGCCGCTGATGGAATCACTATGGCATCCGGAATCTGCTCGACGAGTATCCGGACCTCAACCCTGTAGCCATCTCCCAGTGGAGTCCCGCTGGCCGGCAGGACTTCAGGATCAATAATCACGTTGACGCGCTGCTCCTCAATGCCGAGAGCGGAGTATTTGGTGAATGCCGATGGTTCGACACGAGAGACCACCCCATTTATCGGACTGTCCCCTCCCCAGTCGTCGATCAGCACACTGTCACCGGGGGAGACCTGAACAGCCTCCGACGAGAGAAGCTCGCTGACAATCTCAATGTTGTTTCCCGGGTCTCCAATTTCGAGCAGTGGGGTCCCGGCGGGATGGAAGGCCTCACTTTCCTGAAAGACACGCAGAACCTGTCCGTCCACCGGGGCAACCAGCTCCACGGTTTTGAGTTCAGTGTGTTCGGAACCGGCAT
>JAUIAG010000323.1 GCA_030425355.1 Verrucomicrobiia bacterium | reverse complement strand
CACCAAGCCATCCAAACCACCTGTGATTGCGCCGCCGACACTGCCGGCAGCGATACCCAGCAAAGATAGGATATAAAGTGCGTTCATGTTGATGTGGACCATCCTGACGGGATTCTGGATTCCCGGCGGGCTGCTTATCCTCGCCGCTGAGTCATGGCGATGGATGGACCGCCGCTGGCAGTTCCAGGAAAAGGATGACCGCAAGTTCGTCAATGCCGCGGTGGTCTCCATGGTTATCGGACTGATTTACGCGTGGCTGAATCCCCAGGGGGCCTTCACGCTGCTGGAATCGATTCAAACTGTGATTTCCTCGGATGTTCTGGGAAACCGCGAGTCCTTCCAGCCATACGAGTTCGTTATCCTCGTGTCACCATTCCTGACCTTTCCGCTTTTCTGGTCGACCCGCTTCAGAACCACTCCGCCACCACGGTTCACCATCTTCGGCCGGTACATTCCCCAGAAGGTGAAGGACGAGGCACGGTGGCTGAATGATGTCATCCCGGTCGAGGGCGGTTATGCGCTCATCTGTCTCTCCGCCGCCTGCAAGACCCAGACTCCGAACCTGAGTTTCTTCATTCTGATGGCCCTTGTCATTGCGTGGTTCCTCTGGGAGAACCGCCCGGCAAAGCGGTCCGCCGCTCCATGGATCACCCACCTTGCCGTTTGTGTTTTCGGGGCTTTTTTCCTTTTTACCGGATTGTCGGAGCTGCAGGCGGTGTTCCAGGAAAAGTTCATCAACTACATTGCCCAGCTCAGCCGCCGGGATCCCATACCACGGGAGGCAAAGACTGCCATTGGACGTGCCGGAAAGCTCAACCTTTCCGCCCGCATCGTGCTTCGTGCCAATGCCGGATTCAATCCCCCCTTTCTGCTGGCACAGGACTACTTTGATGAATATCGCCGTGGCACATGGCAGATCTCCAATTTCAAGTCAGTGACCAACGTCCTCGACGACGGGGACCTGCAGACCTGGACTCTCAGGCTGCCTTCACCTTCCCACACCAACCGCAGCGTTATTGATTTCAGGCACTCGCTGAAGCTCGATGGCGGCCGCCTTCCCCTGCCCATGGGCGCCTACAGGCTCTCGGGGCTCCCGGTCGGGGAGGTGCTCACCAACGAATACGGCCGGGTCAGTGTGGTTGACGGCCCGGGACTGATCGATTACTCGGTCGCCTTCGCTCCCGGACTCAACACTCTTGCACCGCCAATCCGCAACTGGAAAAGCGAGATGAAAGAGATCGATATTTCCGGACGGGACCGCCGCTACATCGACACCCTCAAGGAACAGTTGCAGCTCGAAAATCCGGGCCGCCGGATTGATGCCCACGAGATTGCCCGGAGAGTCAGCAGTTTCTTTCTGACCAACAACTTTGTTTATGCCTCACGGCTTGCCGAAACGGACCTTCCCGATCCGGAAAGCAACACCACTCCCCTTGAACACTTTCTGACCGAATCCCGGAAGGGCCACTGTGAATATTATGCCACGGCGACAGTGCTGCTGATGCGGAGCGGGGCTGTTCCTGCCCGATACGTGGTGGGATACAGCGTCGCGGAAAAACGGAAGGACGAAATCATCGCCCGTGAGAGAGACCGGCATGCATGGTGCCAGTATTTCTCTTTCGCGGATGGAAAATGGCATGATCTCGACACCACCCCCGGTGAGTGGCGCATCATGGATGCGGAACACGCCAGCGCCATTCAACCATTCCTCGACCTGCTGAATGACGCCCAGTTTGCACTTTCGAGCGGCTTCTGGCAGTGGGTCCAGAAAGTCCAGGAACTGGAAGTGCTCATGGGTGTCTTCCTGGTTTTTCTCTTCGGGTTCCTCATCTACCGGATTATCAAACAGCAGAACCAACGCCGGATCCAACGGAGTCGGGATTCATCCGCTTTGCGATGGCGGCAGCAGGGACTCGACTCAGCCTTCTACACGGTGATGACCCAGCTGGAAAAAATGGGCTATCATCGCGCGGATGGCGAGACCGTCCGCGCCTGGATCAGTCAGCGGGTTCCGGACAATGACCGCCTCATGGAACTGGCGGATCTGCACTACCGCTACCGATTTGATCCGGAGGATTTCGGCCATGAACTCAGGGAGTCCTTTTTTGATAAATCCATGCGGGAATATGAAAGACTTCTCAGGCAGTGGAAGGACTCACGGGAGTCGACGCATGGAAAGAAAAACAGCCGGTGAGCAGACAGGCATGGGAGACTTCAGTATCAGCGATGTGGAATGCCGGGTGGTTGAATACCTGTCCACGGAGTATGAGCAGTGCGCTGCCCTCCGCGATCGCGAGCTTCGCCGCCCCCTTGGCATGACCTTGTCGCAGCAGGAACGGGCTGGCGATGCCCTTGGAGTCCATGCCGCAGCCATTCATCATGGCGTTGTGATTGCCTGTGCAAGCATCTGGAATCATTCAGCTGCCGTGACCCAGATTCGACAGGTCGCGGTCGAGCCGGAACTCCGCGGCATGGGTGTCGGCAGAATTATCATGTCCTTTGCCGAGGACCGGGCAATGGCCTCCGGCAGCCGGAAAGCTCTGGTTCATGCCCGCTGTGCGGTGGTGCCATTTTATCAGCGCATCGGTTATCGGATTGAAGGTGAGGAATTCATGGAGGTGGGCATTCCTCACCGCCTCATGCTGAAGGATCTGTGACAGACGCGGACGGAATCCCCTTCCGATCAATTTGAGTTTCGGCATCCCGCCCGCCTTGTGTAGACTGGAAGGCAGGTAATAATGGGTAATACATTTGGTCAACTATTCAGAATGACAACCTGGGGGGAATCTCACGGTGGCGGTGTCGGTGTCGTCATTGACGGCTGCCCGCCGAGGATCCCCCTCACAGAATCGGACATCCAGCCGGACCTCGACCGGAGAAGGCCCGGTCAAAGCCGCATCGTCACGCCCAGAAAAGAAATGGATGAGGTCAGGATCCTCTCCGGAACATTCGATGGCCTGACCCTCGGAACGCCAATTTCCATGATGGTCCAGAACAAGGACCATCGTCCCGAAGCGTACTCCGAAATGGCCACCAAGTTCCGGCCTTCCCATGCCGACTATACCTACCATGCAAAATACGGGATACGGAACTGGCAGGGCGGCGGCAGGACCAGTGCCCGGGAAACCATCGGGCGTGTCGCCGCCGGCGCAGTCGCCAAAAAGATACTGAAGGAGTTTTTCGGTGTGGAGGTGCTGGCATGCGTGGAAACTGTCCAGGACATACACGCTTCTGTGGATCCCGAGGAGTTCACTGCAGAGGCAGTGGAATCGAATATTGTTCGCTGCCCTGACGCCGCCAGGGCGGAAATGATGATCGAACGCATTGAGGAAGTCAGGGCGGCTGGAGACAGCATCGGAGGAATTATTCTCGGAGTGGCGCGAGAAGTCCCGGTTGGCTGGGGTGCGCCGGTATTCGACCGTCTCGAAGCGGATCTCGCCAAGGCCATGATGTCACTCCCGGCCACCAAAGGATTTGAAATCGGTTCCGGTTTCGGCGGGACCCGCCTGACCGGACTGCAGCACAACGACCCGATTCGCTCCGAAGACGGACGGGTCTTCACGACCTCGAATCACAGCGGCGGAGTCGTCGGCGGAATCTCAAACGGTGAAACAATTTTCTTCAGGGTGGCCTTCAAGCCTGTGGCCACGGTGATGCATTCCCAGAAGACGATCGACGTCAACCTTGAGAACACCGAACTCAAGGGACGCGGCCGTCATGATCCATGCGTTCTTCCCAGGGCCGTGCCGATGGTGGAAGCCATGACGGCCATGGTTCTGGCCGATCATGCACTGCGGCATCACGCCCAGAATAACCTGCCTCCCCGGCCCGAATAAATCTCTGACATGCCTTTCATCCGCTCATTCCTGGCAGCTGCCCTGACCGTCCTTTCAATCCTCACGGTTCAAGGTGCCGGAGAGCCGCCCAATGTCATCCTCATCATGTGCGATGATCTCGGCTGGGGCGATGTCGGATTCAATGGAAACACCGTCATACAGACGCCGGAACTCGACAGAATGGCCGCATCAGGGCTCCGGTTTGAACGATTCTATTCGGCGTCCGCAGTCTGCAGTCCGACGCGAGGCAGTGTTCTGACCGGCCGGAACCCCATGCGCCTCGGAATACCGACAGCCAATGCCGGTCATCTGCAGGAAAAGGAATTCACCCTCGCCGAGCACCTTGGCAGAGCCGGCTATCGGACCGGCCATTTCGGAAAATGGCATCTCGGCACACTGACCCGCGATGAAGTGGATTCCAATCGTGGCGGCCGCCCCCGCCATGAGTCCCATTTCACCCGTCCTTCCGATCATGGATTCGACACCTGGTTCTCCACTGAAGCCAAGGTTCCCACCTACGACCCGATGATCAAACCAGTCAATCATCCGGCACGGCTGTGGTGGGATCCGGTCACTGATCCGGGAAAGGCTGAAAGTTACGGGACCGCCTACTGGGGACCTGATGGGAAGGTGGGCGATAATCTCCGCGGCGATAATTCACGCATTATCATGGACAGGGCCATTCCGTTTATTTCGGATGCAACCCGCAGCCAAAGGAACTTCCTCGCCGTCATCTGGTTTCACACCCCGCATCTGCCGGTGGTTGCCGGCCCTGAAATGACCGCTCTCTACCCTGAGGCTTCCGACTACCAGAAGCATTACTACGGATCGATAACCGCCATGGACCGCCAGGTCGGACGCCTCCGCGCACACCTCAAAGAGCTTGGGGTTGCAGAAAACACCATGATCTGGTTCTGCTCGGATAACGGTCCGGAGGGTCAGAAGGGCCAGGCTCCGGGGTCAGCCGGGCCATTCAGTGGCAGAAAAAGAGATCTGCTCGAAGGAGGAATCCGTGTGCCGGCTCTGCTCGAGTGGCCCTCGCGGGTCGATCCCGGCCAATCCACCGCCCTTCCCTGTTTCACCAGCGATTATCTGCCCACCATCCTCGAATGGGCCGGTCTGCCATTCGAAAACACCGTCACGCCGCTGGACGGTATCAGCCTTGCACCACTCATAGAAGCCGGTCTCCACCACCGGCCTGTCCCAATGGCCTTTGAATTCGGAAATCAGAAGGCCCTCATCCTCAATCATTTCAAACTGCACATGCGAGGCGACAGAATTTCACTTTTCAACATTGAGAGGGATCGCTCGGAATCGACTGACATTTCAGGTCAATTCCCCATTCTGACCGCACAACTCCATGACACCCTGCTCCGATGGTCTGCCGAATGCGGGGCAGAACGCACCATTCTCAAGAACCCCGAGCAATAGATATATTCAGAAGTGACTCCAACGGTATGGGGTCTGGTGCAGATGAAGGGATAGGCGCACGGTTCGCTATCCCTGCCCATGCGCCGGTTTTGCAGACACCTGAAAGCACAGTCGTACAGATATGCTTACAGTTTTTCGGTGGATTCGATTCCACCCGGACTCTCTATACGAGCATCTCAATTCTTTCCACGAGTTCGCGGCTGCCGATTATCTTTCGCGATACATATTCGAGATCGACATCCAGGTTCTGGATGTCGT
>JAUIAG010000322.1 GCA_030425355.1 Verrucomicrobiia bacterium | reverse complement strand
GGCTGTCGGTGTGGTGATGGTGATCTGTGGCAGCTGGTTCTCGGTGGTGAAGGCACCGCGGCGGTAGATGGTTCCGAAGATCGCATCCGACAGCCACAGCTGCGGGTCGCCCTGGAGGCTCAGGTCAGACCGGTCAAATGGCTGAATGAACAGCGAACCACGCGTGCTGTTGGAATTATCACGCGAGCTGAAGATGACGGCGGAGTCGTCACCGCTGAAGAACGGTACGGCGAGAAGCGCGGGCTCCGGCTGCTCGTAGACAAACTGTTCGGTCCCGGTCACAAAGTCCGCCAGGTAAACACGCGATACACTGGTCTCGCGGTTGACCACCTCAAATGCGATGAGGTTCGGATGCGAATGCCCGAGAACCGGGTTGCCGAAGTCCAGTCCCTCATCCAGATCGATGAGCATCGAAATGGTCTGGGTCTCCATGTCCATGGTGTAGAGGGTCCATGCTTCGAGGTTCCCGAATCCCTCGATGGGGATACTGGCCAGTGCGTCATAGATAATCCCCTCCCCGTTGGGTGTGAAGTCGATGGCATCGGCATAGACGATGATGTCCAGCGGGTCACCGTCCTTGGTTGGGGCGAAGAGCTGGACCGGAATCTCCTGCTCTGTTTCAAGGTCGATGAGGAGCATCCGGTTATCCGGCTGACCGGTTGCATCGTCGTTGAGCACGGCGGCATACCGCAAACCGGTCGGCGACATGGCGATGGAGTGAATCTGCCCGGTCAGCCCGGCAAAGGACACGCCTCCAGTGAGGGTGTTGATAAAAGCGAGGTCCTGGCTCTGGGTGACGAACAGGCCGATGGAACCATCGCCGGTCACCGAGGTGCGCTGAACCATGGGAAACTCTCCGGTGTCTGCCAGAGTGCCCAGCGGACCGTCTCCCTGAGCCGGCTCACGGCGGCCGAGAAGGAAGCCGTCAAAGAATTGATCATAGCGGAAAAACAGCGCCGCATCATCGCCGTCGAGAACCGGCACCGGAGGAGGTGTCGGGGCCGGGGGGGCATCGAAGATTTCCACCCGGTCAAAAGCTTCGCGGGTCTTGCTGACCTGCACGGAATCCTCCCCGAAAATGTCAATGGCGGCCTGCACGGTGCCGATGCGCATGTCGATGAACTGGGATTGCTTGCGCATGTAGACCGTCAGAGACCGGTAGAAAATCCGGGCAGCGTCCTCGGTGCCTATGGCTCCTTCCATTCCTTCAGCAAGGAGGTAGAAGCAGTGGTTGGGAATGGAGCTGTTGATATGCACACCGCCGTTATTCTGGTCGGCTCTCAGTTCAACGAATTCGCTCATTTTGGACGGGAGTTGAATACCGCCATTGGTGATGGATCCCGGATTTATGAAATCGCGGATCTGGCGGTCGCCGTCCGGGAAGGCGAGGAAGAGTTTCCAGTCATTCTGGCCGCGTGCATGCAGTTCGACCATCTCGGCGAAAACATCGGAGAAAGACTCGTTGAGAGCGCCGGGCTGGAAGCGGTATTCGAGCACACCGCCGTTGCCGGTGGCGTTGGTGACACCGTGAGCCAGCTCGTGTCCGGCGATGTCGATGTGTTTCGGCTGGAGGTCGCCGAAGACCATGGTGGTTGTGGCACCTATAAAAAAGGCATTCGGTTCATTGAGTTTGTATCGGACAATGGCCTTGATGGTGCCACCCTCCCCGTCGAGGGAATTGCGGTTGTGCTTTTCAAGAAAGTAATCGTAGGTCTGGGAGAGCCCCCATGAGGCACCCACAGCGTCGGGCATCCACCCGCTGGTGGCGGAGCCGGACCGGACAATACCGGCCGAAAACTCCGGGTCAACGACATCCTTGTTGTTGCCGTCATAGATTGTAATGACGCCCCGGCCCTGCAGGGGCGGGTTGGATGCCGCGTCGAACATCGGCTTGCTGGCATCGACCATGAAGAAGTTCTGGCCGTCCTGCCAGATATCCAGTTCCCGGGTGATGCCGTCTCCGTCAGCCCCGGATCCCTTTATGCCGTTGGTATAGATCACCGAATACTGTTCGACGAGGTCCCCGGTAGCGGCGTTGACAACATTGCGCCAGCGCGAGGTGAGTCCCAGACGGGTGTCAAAAACCCAAGCGAGAAATGGTTCGTCGTATTCGAATCCGCCAAAGACCACCAGCTTCGGATCGGTGACTTCGGCCCGACCCATCAGCGGATTCAGCAGCATCGGCTTCTTCACCGCCTCCTCCGCGGAAATGGCGGGGATCACCTCAAGGCCATCCGGTGTCGGGATAATCGTGGCACTGATGGACACGATGTTGCCGTTGTCGTCAAAGTGGACGCTGAGTTCACAGAGATAGACTTCCAGTCCGTTGAACCGCTGCTGGAAGATCATGGTGAATCCACCGTCCGGATCGGACACGGAACGCCCCAGTTGGAACTCATTGCTGAAATCCTCAATACGGAACAGGTCGCCGTATGAGGTGAAAAAGTTCTTCGCAGTCTGGATGGCTGATCCCGGACCGGCGCCACTGGCCCGCTGAAGATTGCCGCTGACAAATCTCGGAGTGTTGTTCTCACGAAAATAGATGGTGAGGTCCGTGGACTGCTGGCGGAGGTTATCGAGAGCCGCGCTCTGCGACTGATAGAGCGCCAGCTGCGCAGACTGGCTTCGCTGCTTGGATCGCACGTCAGCGACATTCTGACGAAGGAACTCCGCAAGAGCGGATGCCCGCGGATCATCCGCCGGAGCCGAACCGGCCTTGACCGAGCTGCTGGCAGCTGCGGCACCAGCAGCCGCTGAGGCAACAGATGAGTTCCCGAAACCGGGAACCCGTTTTCCGGGTTTGAATTGAGCCCCGTGGATCCCGGCTGCCGCCAGACAGAAGGAAACCACCACCAATACCCGGTGCATGCACCGATACCTGAAGAATTTCATCGAAAGAGTGATTAAGCGGTTGTCAAATAACGAAAACATGGCTTCCCGTGCCGACCGGGACCGGTGGCGCATAGGAGGCTCACCTCTGGATAATACTGAAGTGTCGAGGCAGGATAAACTCTAAAAACCCAGTGCGACTTACTCTGCGGCAATCGCAGCCGGGTGCGGTCTCCAGCCGTTCGAGACAGCTCCATGGAAAAAATATCATCCGACACAGGATCATACCCCTTCCCGCCGCCAATCTTTCAGGAACACCTCAGGTTTCCGGCAATTCCCCCCGCCGGCACTCAGGGCCTATCCCATGAATACACTTCATTGGACAGGACATGGTTCGTGGTGGATATAAAATCTGTGAAACACCCATCCATCGAATCGGGAGGAACCTGCATTTTTCGGCAGGCACTCAAGCGAGTGAAGTCTGCGTCATTCCGTCGGCCGCTGCCTGCACTGACCGCTGCGGCCATCGGAATAGCGCTGGTGTCAGGCTGTGCCTCGTCCGGGTCAACCGGCAACAGCAGCGCGGACAACACCCGGGACGAACAGGAGACTGCCGCCACTCATCAAAGTTTCAGACCGGGAGCAACGACTTACCACATCGAAGGAACCAGAGTGGACTCAGTGGACGTTTACGGCCTGGGCTCCTATACCAACCGGGCTTTCCGGGAAGCCGATTTCATCGGCGGGAGAATTATTGATTGATTCCACCCATTTCTTCCCTTTTTGTGGATTGCCGTTGAATTGAACCGGTGCCGGGCACCGGTTTAATCTATTCCAATCACTTCCGGAGAATCTGATATTTTCAGCAACATGGATCTTTTCGGTGCCGCAACCCTCCTTTTCATCATGATCATACTGGCCGCTGTCCCGAGTGCCAGTGTCGCCCTTGTGGTGACTAGATCCGCCACTCAGGGCCTTGCCGGCGGCATCTCGGCTGCCGCAGGGATTGTTCTTGGCGATCTGGTATTCGTGGCACTCGCCATTCTCGGGATGACCATTCTGGCAGAATCCATGGGCGCGTTTTTCATGATCCTGAAAATCTGCGCCGGGGGATATCTTGTGTGGCTTGGAATCGATCTTCTGCGTTCCGGAAAACATGTCGGATTTCATGTCACCGGAAAAACTCAGAGATTATCCCACATCACCAGTTTCATCTCCGGACTTCTGCTCACCCTCGCGGATGTGAAGGCGATTTTCTTCTATGCCAGCCTCTTTCCCACATTTGTGGACATGGCCGACCTCGGAGTATCGGAAATTACCGGAATCATCCTGGTGACCATCGTCGCCGTCGGAGGGGTGAAGATAGGCTATGCCGCAGCGGCGGGATATCTGGTCGACCGGATGCGGCTCACCGGAATAAAAGCACAGAAAGCCACCCGTACCGCAGCGGGATGCCTCATGATCGGCATTGGAGGTTACATGATTGCGGAAGGCTGAATCACTGGAACCGGAAAAAATCTGCCCCCGGTCCGGGGGGTGCTTCCATGGTCCCGCCATCGGAACCCGGGATGTGATTCGCCCAGCCGGCGGCAACTGTCCGGTTCAAAAATCGTATTCGTCAATATTCTCCGGGGTGAAAACCAGTATGTCGCCGAGCAGGATGTTATCCCCTTCGATGGTGATGTTCCCCAGGCGGCCGGCTTCGAAGGACTGAGCACCCGGCTTGAGCCTGCCTTCGGCCAGAGCATGGGCTGCGTGAACGGTCAGATAGCCAAGGTCCACTGTGTTCCACAGGACGACGGACCTGACAGTTCCTCTCTCCACAAATGGCTTCATGCTGTTGGGCGTGGCCAGTCCAACCACCATGATCTTCCCGGTGTTTCCGGTCTGTTCCACTGCTTCCGCCGCGCCGGGAAAAGCCACCGAACTGATACCGAAGAGTCCCTTGAGATCGGGATATTTCTTGATGACGTCCTTGGCGTCGGCCAGGGCGCTGCTGGCATTCTCGCCCGGATATTTTATAGTCTGCAGAGTCAGACGGGTCTTTTCCAGAGCCGGACGCATGATCTCAATCCAGCTGTTCTGATTGTCCGATGTCGCGTCCGAGCTGATGATCACCACATCCCCTTCGACTTCGGAACCACCGACATCCGCCACCATGGCATCCACCATGCCCCGGGCGATGGATTGGGGAGTGGCCTGGTTGACAAAGAAGCTGCGGGTTTCGGGGGCGCTGTCGGCATCCCATGTAAGCACATGGATTCCCTGAGCCTGCGCGTCCTTCATGGCATTGGCCACCACATCCGGTGCATTGGGAGAGACGCAGATCACATCGACACCGTCCACAATCCACTGCTCAATCATTTCAGCCTGCTTCCGGGGATCCCCGTCAATCGGCCCGTCGTATATGAGTTCGACATTCCCGAGTTCCGCGACCGCCTCCCTCGCCCCATCCGCGCAGCTGCTGAAGTAGGGGATTCCCTTTATCTTCGGAAGCAGTGCCACACGGATGACGTCCCCGCCTCCGGAACCGCCAGCAGCGTCCCCGTCCGCTCCGCCATCGGACCCACAACCCGCAAGGCCCAGTAAGGCCATTACCACCAGGGAAGTCAGAACCATGCCCCGGAACCGGAAAATTGTGCTTTGCATGAGGCAAGCTTACACAATCACCCGGACCCGTGCCAGCCTGGTTCACTGAGCACTCGCG
>JAUIAG010000011.1 GCA_030425355.1 Verrucomicrobiia bacterium | reverse complement strand
GGCGTGTCTGGACCACGCGCAGGAAGCCGACGTACGGCTTGGAATCGAACCGCTCCACCCGATGTACAGCGATGACCGGTCCGCAATCAATACACTTTCGCAGGCCACGGACATGGCCATGGAACTGGATCATCCCAACATCGGGGTCACCCTGGATGTCTATCATACATGGTGGGATGACCGCCTCGAACAGGAAACCCTGCGGTGTGGACGCAACAACAAATTATTCTCCTATCACATCTGCGACTGGAAAACTCCCACGACAGACCTTCTGAACGACCGTGGACTGATGGGAGAGGGATGTATTCCGTTGCAGGATATCGAACAATGGGTGGGGCAGGCAGGCTTTTACGGATTTCACGAAGTGGAGATTTTCTCCAATCATTACTGGTCCATGGATCAGACAACATTCCTCAAGCGCATTACTGAGGCATGGAATCGAATGTGCGCGGATAAACACGGTTCCTGACAATGGAGACCGTTCTCAACAATAAAATAATTTATTTGAAAAAAGGCAGATCATGAGCACGGAAAAAATTGGAATTATCATGAACGGCGTGACTGGGCGCATGGGCACGAATCAGCACCTTATGCGTTCGATTGTTGGCATTATTGAACAGGGAGGGGTCGAGGTTGCTCCTGGAAGAAGGGTGATCCCGGATCCAGTGCTGGTGGGAAGAAATGAGGACAAGCTGTCAGCTCTGGCAAAGAGGGCCGGTATTGAAAAGTACACCACAAGTGTGGAGCAGGCGCTGGAGCGTAAGGACATGAGCATTTATTTTGATGCCCAGACAACCGGGCGGAGAGCCCCGGCGGTTCGAATGGCCGTGGATGCCGGCAAACACATTTACTGCGAGAAGCCCTGCGCCACGGATACAGCGACAGCGCTGGAGCTCTATCACCTGTGCAGAAGTCACGGCGTAAAAAATGGCGTGGTTCAGGACAAGCTGTGGCTTCCGGGTATGGTCAAGGTCCGGAGATTGCAGGAAAGGAATTTCTTTGGCCGCATTCTCTCCGTTCGGGGCGAATTCGGATACTGGGTTTTTGAGGGCGACAGTGTTCCTGCGCAGCGCCCGTCGTGGAATTACCGCAAGGAGGACGACGGGGGCATCATTGTCGATATGCTCTGCCACTGGCGTTATGTGCTGGATAATCTCTTTGGTTCTGTGAAATCGGTCAGCTGCAGCGGCGCAACACATATTGAGGAGAGGATCGACGAAAACGGCAAGCCGTACAAATGCACGGCCGACGATGCCGCCTATGCGCAGTTTGAACTGGATGGAGGGGTATTCGTGAACATAAACTCCTCGTGGTGCACCCGGGTCCGGAGGGATGATCTTCTGACACTGCACATCGACGGGACCCATGGATCGGCTGTCGCTGGTTTGAGGGAAGTCTACACCCAGCATTATGGCAATACACCCAAGCCTGTCTGGAATCCCGATATCCCCCAGCCTATCAACTTTTTTGAAGGATGGAGCCGGGTGCCGGATCAGGAAAATTTCGACAATGCCTTCAAAATACAGTGGGAGAAATTCATCCGCCACGTCGTGGTTGACGAGCCGTTTCCCTGGAACCTGCTGGCAGGGGCGCGGGGAATACAACTCGCTGAAAAGGGCCTTGAGAGCTGGCAGAAAAGATGCTGGGTGGACCTTCCGGAACTAAAATGATAAACCATGTTTTCACAAAGCGGGTGTTACACAGAACCAAAGCTGACGCATAAGCAATTTTATGAAGATAAACAGCAATATCAAACCTGAGCATCTGAATGATGCCATCGAACAGGTTTTCGATCATTCCGGAAAAAAAATCCTCAGCATCGAAAAGAGCTGGAAACCGGAGAACGGCACGCCGGTTTTCACAATCAAGGGCAAATATGCGACCCGCGGATGGACTGAGTGGACGCAGGGATTCCAATTCGGGTCCTCCATTCTGCAGTTTGAAGCGACGGGAGATGAAAGTTTTCTTCACATAGGCCGGAAGAAAACCGTCGAGGTCATGGCGTCGCATATTTCACATATCGGGGTGCATGATCATGGGTTTAATAATATTTCGACCTACGGGAATCTTCTGCGACTGATGAAGGAAGGGATGATCCCGAAGAATCCGGCAGAGCAGGATTTCTATGAGCTGGCACTGAAGATATCGGGAGCGATCCAGGCAGCACGCTGGACCAACCTCGAGCCCGAAGGCCGCGGATTCATCTATTCATTCAATGGCCCGCATTCACTTTTTATTGATACCATCCGATCGCTCAGAAGTCTGTGTGTTGCCTACCGTCTCGGGCATGTCCTGATGGGTGAACACGACGAACCGGTCTCGCTGCTGGAACGGGCGATTTATCACGCGGACGTCTCGGCTCAATATGCCGTCTACTACGGCGAGGAACGCGACAGTTATGATGTCGTCGGGCGCACCGCCCACGAGAGTATCTTCAATGTGAATGACGGCTTCTACCGCTGCCCGAACTCGCAGCAGGGTTATTCTCCATTTTCGACGTGGACGCGGGGACTCGCATGGGCCATTTGCGGGTTCGCGGAGCAGCTTGAATTCTTTGAAACGGTCCCCGATGAGGAAATAGCTCAGGTCATGGACCCGACGCGCTTCCGACAGACGCTGCTCCGGGCTGCCTGGGCCACAGCGGATTTTTATATCAACAACACCTTTGAAGACGGTATCCCGGTATGGGATACAGGTGCCCCGCATCTTCACCATCTGGGAGACTATACCAAGAATGTCTCCGATCCATTCAATGACTATGAACCGGTGGATTCTTCGGCAGCTGCAATTGCCGCCCAGGGCCTCATCCGGCTGGGCAACTTCTATCAATCCCGCAAGGATACCAAGAACGGCAAGCGCTACAGGCAGGCAGGGCTGACCGTGGCGGAAACCCTCTTCAAGGAACCATACCTATCGACCGACCCCAAGCACCAGGGGCTGCTGCTGCACTCCATCTACCATCGACCCAATGGATGGGATCACATTGCCCGTGGCCAGAAAGTGCCCAACGGAGAGAGTTCAATGTGGGGCGACTACCACACTCGCGAGCTGGCGCTGCTTATCAAGCGCATGGCTGAGAAAAAGCCCTACCTGACCTTCTTCAACTGCGTTGCCGAGTGAGCGTGGGCAAATCGGCTGGGCCGATCATCCCGGGGAAACACTGAACGGGAATCTCACTCAATCAGGGAGGTTTTTGACTCGCTCATCCCCTGTTTTGATGAAAATCGCTCTTCTCAGCTGCGGGCCTTGGATTCCAGAAGCCTGTGGAATCGGATGCATTCGTCCACCCATGGGAGGATTTCCCCGGCTCTGAGGGTTTTGCCGTAATGGTAGTAAAGAAGGTTGTTGCTCATGGCCTCAATGGATATGCCGGGCCATGACTCAAGGAAACGGATTCGTGCGTCGTTGAAGAACGCGCGCACCTGTTCCTCATTATCACCTTTAAGCACGAACATCCGGCTGAACTCGGGGTAATTGACGAAATCAATATCCTGAGGGTTGAAACGGTCACCTATTCTTTCAAAGAGGCCTTCGGGTTTGAGTCTGAAATCAGGTACTGCCCCGGCTGTCGGCATCATGAGGACCGTGTGAACATGCCGCTGTGAATTCTTTCCGGATCCGGTGATAAATGACAGATCGAAGAGTGCCAGGTAAATGTCCGAGTAGTGGCCGAGAATGACATTTTTGAGTGAATGATGGCGACCACCGGCAGCCAGCTCACTTTCGAGAACCTTCATCACCGGACCGGAGGTTGCCTCAGGCAGGTATTCAAAGCCCCTGCCGGCAGCGAATGCCGCGTAGGAGGCCTTTCTTTTCCTCTCGGTCATGATCCCGACAGCAATAATTCCTCCCATCAGAACGAGGAACAGGAATATGAAGAAAATCACTATCGGGTCCATATCGTGATGATAATGAAACGATTTTACAAATTCAAGCGCCCGTGCCGGCGGGCCTTAACAGACGAATCCAGTTATCCCCGTGCTTGAGGGCCCGGAGCTCGGTCCACTGCGGGACAATTTCAACCTGATCACGCCGCGCGTGGCCAATCAGAAAAACGCCGGAATCACCCAGAAGCAATGGAAGCACTGGGTCATCAATTGATTTCTGGGCAAGGGATTGGCTTCGGAATCCGTCGTTTTTCTCGCCGTATGGCGGGTCGGCGAAGACCAGATCAAAGCGGATTCCCTCCTGCTGAAGACGCCTGATGTGGGTGAAGGCATCGCCGGTTCTTACCTCGAACGCAGAACCCTTGAACTGGCAATCGCGAACATTGTTGCGGATGAACCGGGCGTGGCGTGGAGATTTTTCAACGCAGATGGCATTGGATGCGCCCCGTGACAAGGCCTCAAGACTGAGGGCTCCCGAACCGCCGAAAAGCTCGAGCACTGCCGCCCCGTCCACCGCAGTCCCAAGGCTGTTGAATATCGCCTGACGCACTTTTTCAGGAGTCGGTCTCACCCCCAGACCTTCCGGGACCTTGATGACTTTGCCCGCAGCCGAACCTCCTGTGATTCGCATGTGCTGATTAAGCTCCTGTGAATTATAATGCTCAGAGAAAAGCGATCAGCCTTCAGACTGCCTGTTGCGGACTGCTTCCTTGGCCTTCTCCATCTCCTCCTCGAGGTTTCTGATGTCCTGAGCAAGCTGACGCTGCAGATCAGAGGCGGATTTCGGATCTCCGCTGAAGCGGGCCTCCTCAATCTTCGGCTTCAGGAATAGTTCGCGTTCGGCGATCTTTGCCCTGAATTTCCCGTCAATGCCGGAGATTTCCGCCTTCTGTTCTTCCGTCAGCGATTGCTGTGGCTGGCTCTTATTCAGCCTCTCCATTGCCAGTTCATAAGCAGATTTCATAGGAGTCTGAGTTTTACCGGTTTACAGAACTCTGCAACAGAAATTTCTCCATTGATGTTCCATCAGGCGATGTCCATCAGTGTGTGCCGTCCGTGAACACTGACATTATCCTGTGAATGCCGGGCAGGGACATGCTATTTATTTGCCATGTCAGATACTGATATGAAAAGCAATGGGAATGAAGGAAGTCTGATTCACCATTTTGTAGCATTCAGATTTAAATCCGGTTCCAGACCGGTAGATATACAAAACATAGAAAAGGCCTTTTCTGCCCTGAAGGACAGGATTGATCTTGTCCACTCCTTAAGATGGGGAACAAACAACAGCCCTGAAGGGTTGAATAAAAACTGTTCGCACGGCTTTCTGCTGACATTCACTTCCACAGCGGACAGGGATGAATACCTCGTCCACCCTGACCACCTCGAGTTTGTCGATCTGGTCAGCCCTCATGTTGAGGACGTCTTCGTGCTGGATTTCACCGGGTGAGCTAAATGCCTCCTTGGCATCCTCACCGCGCTGTCTGCGTGAATCCAGCCACCCTCGCTGCCATCTCATGGTGCACCCCGGGGTCATTGACTGCGAGTAACTTGCGGCGCCGCACAGCGCCCGCTCCGGATGAAATGAAAAACCCGCCATATTTTTTTGTAACCCTAATGAAGGGCCGGCTCTCTATGGAAGAGTCACGATCATGAAACGACTGCAATATTGGATCCTTGAATGACGTCAGAATAAAAAACTGTCTTTTGTGTGTGTGATGACCGGCTGAAACGCCTTGGAAATATCTATAAAATCAGGACGAGTAATTCTCTGAACAAATAAGAAAAAAGGAGTAGAAGATGAAAACAATAAAAGATGGAAAATTCATTTTGATTCTGGTGACCGGCGGACTGACATGTCTGGCACCAGTCACACAGGCCGACAGTGAAGTCGCTACCGAGAAGCCCGCTGACCCGGCGATCACGGAAAAATCCGCTGAGGTGACCAACAATTCTCCCGCACCTGAAGTGCGTCCTACCCAGAATGGGGAGGGTTATCGCCGGGGACCATGGGGTCCCCGAGGTGAAGCCGAGCGGCCTCAACGACGAGGTGAAGGCGGGCAGGCAGAGCGCCCAGCCCGCCCGCCCCGGCCGGAAATGGGCGAAAGAATGGAGCAAGGGCCTGGTCAGGGACGAGGACCCGGTGCCGGCATGCAGGGACGACGCGGCCCCGGATTCATGATGAATCGACAGGGACCCGGTCGGGAAGGCGAAGGGGACATGCCGGGAAGACCCATGCGGCGGCCGGGAGCTGAAAGACCTGAAGGCTTTCAAGGCCGGAGGTTCCAGGGGCCTCCTCCCATGCGGGGAATGGAGCGCCAATCCGGCGAAGGTGGAATGAACCGACCGGGAAACCGCCAGCACCCCGGACTCCGGGGAGACATGGGTGCAGGGAACAGGGATGGATTTCTCATGGGCGTAAGGCTGATGCAGCGCATCGAGGAACTGGAAAATAAGGTTGATCGCCTCTCCATGCAGATTCGGCGCATGAGAGCTCATCAGGGCGACCACGGTCCCGAAATGCAGGGGCCCAGAGGTCCGGATCACCGCCCTCGCCGCGGCGACAGGGACAGAGACAAGGATGCTCGTGATGGTAAGGACAAGGACCATGAAGATGAGCATCACGGTCGCGGTCACGATCATGAGGACATCGAAGCCTGATCCCTGAATCACAAAAACCCATCTAAAGGCCATCCTCCGATGGCCTTTTTTGGTGCCAGGTACCCTCGCGATCCACTCACCCCGCCGCCGTACCTGGCACCGCCGGTCCGGTAAAAGTCGAATCGGGCGGTACCTGGTACCATTTGTTTGTGTTTGAGGAGTGGTACCAGGTACGGCCGATTCCCAGGTACCGTTGTTCCAATACCGGCCGTACCTGGTACCGGCGGCCAGGTAAAAGTCGGAAAAAGCGGATTGGGATGGGGACAGGTTCTGCTATAGTCTCGGTTATGGGAATTCTTGAAGGAAAGTGTGGTATTGTCTTCGGCGTGGCGAACAAGCGGTCTATTGCATGGGCCATCGCCGAGGCATGGCACAAGGCCGGCGCAAAGCTGGCCTTCACGTATCAGGGTGACAGGCTCAAATCCAAGGTTGAGGACCTTGTCCAGACATTCGGGGAGGATGTCCTTCTGCTCCCCTGTGATGTGACCGACGATGGACAGATAGACGAGGTTTTCCGTCAGGTTGGCAGCCATTTTGGAAAGCTGGATATCATGCTCCATTCCGTGGCCTATGCGCCGAAGGAGTCTCTTGAAGGCGATTTTCTCAGCACAACAAGGGAGGCATTTCTTTCGAGCCATGATGTGAGCGCCTACTCGCTGATTGCCCTTTGTCAGCGGGCTGCGCCACTCATGAAAGATGGTGGCAGTGTGGTTGCTATGTCCTATTACGGCGCTGAGAAGGTCATTCCCAACTACAATGTCATGGGGGTGGCAAAAGCCGCCCTGGAGGCCTCCACCCGATACCTGGCATCCGATCTTGGTCCTCACAAAATCCGGGTCAACTGCATTTCGGCCGGCCCAATGAATACCCTCGCGGCCAGAGGGATCGCGGGGTTCACCAAAATGCTCGACCACTGTGCGGAGCATGCTCCCCTTCGCAGGAATGTTCTTCCCGAGGAACTCGGGGCAACGGGAGCTTTTTTGGCCAGTGACGGTGCCGCAGCGATTACAGGCCAGGTTATCTATGTGGACTGTGGTTACCAGATCATGGGAATGTAATTCCCTTCGGCCCAGGTGTTACCGGCAGATCCGAGGCCATGGACATGATTCCGTCACGCGGCGTCGGCATCGTGATTCACCCGGGCTCAAGTTAACAAACTGAAAAGACTATGACGTTACTTATTCTGCTTCTTGTTTGCGGTGTTATTCTGCTGACCCTCGAGGCGATGCTTCCCGGCATGATCCTCGGGGCGATTGGAATTGCCTGCTGGGCGGGTGCTGTATATGTGGGATACACCCAACTTGGGACAACGGCGGGAAATCTTACCATTCTTGGGGTTGTCCTACTGAGTTCAGTTGGATTCCTGCTCTGGCTCAAGTTCTTTCCGCAGTCACCGGTAGGCAGGGTTTTTGTCTCCAATTACAAGATCGGCGATCTGGGAGAGAGGAAGGACGACCTTGTAGGGCAGAAGGGGGAAAGCACCTCCAGACTTTCTCCTTCCGGTTATGCCCGGATCGGCGGCAAAAAAATGGATGTGGTTGCGGCGGAAGGATATCTGGACGCGGGGACCCCGGTTGTTGTAGTCGATGTGAGCGGAAACCGCATAGTTGTCCGGCGGGTGGACGACTCCGACAGGGCGTCAAACCAGACTTGATCTTCGAGGTTTCTCAGCGATGATGGAAACCATTACAAATTCAACCACCAAATAAATAAAAAACATGGATCTTGATCCTTTATTCATTGCGCTGATTGTTGGCGGGCTGCTGGTCCTGGCTATTTTCGTCTGGAGTCTCAGCTTCCTGAACATCTTCATACGGGCCTGGGTTTCCGGAGCGTATGTGAGTCCGATCGATCTGGTCGCCCTTTACCTCCGAAAGGTCCCTGTGGGCTACATAGTCGACAACCGTATCACAGCGATCAAATCGGGCATAGAACTCACCATTGACCAGCTTTCGACTCACCATATGGCCGGCGGGAATGTTAAGGAGATCATTCTGGCCCTGATAGCCGCACAAAAGGCACAGATTGAGCTTTCGTTTGACCGGGCATGCGCTATTGATCTGGCCACCAAAGGGACAGACAAAACGGTGCTCATAGCTGTGAAGACTTCAGTGAATCCACGGGTTATCGACTGCCCTTCCGTGAGTTCCGATAAGAGAACCATTGATGCGGTGGCCAAGGACGGCATCCTTATCAAAGCCAAGGCCCGGGTGACAGTGCGCACAAACCTCGACCGATTTGTCGGCGGGGCGACTGAGGAAACTGTGGTGGCCCGCGTCGGTGAGGGCATTGTCTCAACCATTGGTTCCGCGGATACCTACAAGGAGGTCCTTGAGAATCCCGATAGGATTTCAAAAAAGGTCCTCAACAGTGCGCTTGATGCAAACACTGCTTTCGAGATCCTTTCCATCGACATAGCGGATCTTGACGTTGGTGAGAACGTTGGAGCAAAACTGCAGGCCGAACAGGCCGAGGCCAATAAGCTGATTGCCCAGGCACAGGCAGAAGTCCGGCGGGCTGCAGCAGTGGCTCAGGAACAGGAAATGAAAGCCCGCACCCAGGAGATGCGGGCCAAAGTGGTCGAAGCGGAAGCTCAGGTTCCTCTGGCAATTTCAGAAGCATTCAAGTCCGGAAATCTCGGCGTCATGGACTACATCCGCTATCGGAATATCCAGGCGGACACAAGCATGCGTGAGGGCATAGGCGAGTCCACCAAAGAACCGCCAAGGGATGATAACCAGTCCTGACAACAATGGACATTACCTCTTACAGAGCTGCGTATCATATTCGATCTGATGCATTTAATCGGTCGGACTGCAATCGGGCACTTCCGTTTAAAAGGAAACATATCTGAGACCTCATGGAAGATCTCATCCCACTGCTTATCTTCGCTGTCATTTCTGCCATCACCCACCTGATCAACCGCAAAAAGGAGGGCGGGGAGGCCGTCTCATGGGAGGAAGTGGAGCAGCAGGCTGCAGAGAATTCGCGAGGAGATGAGGTGGTGCGTTCAGAGTCTCCATCGCGTGATGTCAAGGAGACGAAGCAGCCCAGCCCTTCCACGGTGTTCGAAGAATGGCAACGTATGCTTGAGGAGGCCCGTCAGCAAAAAGACGGTCCGCCGCCACTGCCTGGATCAAATTCCGGCGACGGGGGAGATTCAGCTCCCCGTCAGTTTCAGGGCCCAGTCACGCCTGCCGGAGTTGAAGCGGATAGAATGAGGGAGATCAGAGAATCTTCCGCATCACGCACGACCCAGCAGGCCATGGACAAGACCAGGCGTGCTCTCGAGGAAGCAAGGGACAATAAGAATCGAGCCAAGCGCAAACTGGAGCGGGCAACGCAGCGCGCCGAGGACATGATGGAAGCCACCCGCGAAAGCGCTTCCAAACCTGAAGGCGCTGTTCTGCATTCTCCATCGGATACCTACACTTCGTCCGCCGGGCGCAGACAAATTCCGCTATTTCAGGGAAGACCACAGAACATAAGGGACGCTTTTGTGGCATCTCTGATTTTCGACAAGCCGTCCGGCTTGAAGGACAACCCTGATGAAAGATGATCACCCTGTCAGCTGCTTTCAGCTGACCGTGGGGTCTCCAGTGTTCCGAGGCAGCCCCCATTGCCGCTGAGCAGATGAATTAAACCCACAGCCACACGAGGAAACACCCCATATCGTGAATAAAGATCCACATTGTATTACAGGTCACTGGACCGGGAACTACTCCGACGTCGAGGGATTCGGGGCATGGGCCAGAAAACTGGTGGCCGAAAAAGGCGACAGCGGATGGAAACCGGATCTGGCGATGATTTTCTGGACACCGGGATATTTTGACAGTTCTGCAGACCTGGCGGAGGAATTGCAGCTCACGCTTCGCATCAGCAATGTTATCGGCTGTTCGTCCACCACGCTGATTCTTGACGACCGGGAATATGAAGGTGAGGAGGGTGTCACTGTATCACTTCATTCGTTGCCAGACACCACGGTCCGCAGCATGGCGATTGAGTCACAGGATGTTTCCCGGGCTGTGGACGGATCCTGGTGGAAAAACAACTCCCCGTTCAATGGGGAGGAGACCAACAGCTTTGTGGCATTTGTCGATCCTGCCAGTTTTGATGTCGAGGGGTGGCTCAGGGGATGGGAAGCCGCTTTCCCGGAAAGACCGGTCTTCGGCGGCCTCGCGGTCGGCGGTTCCCAGCAGGAAATCCGCACTCAGCTTTACCTCAATGGGAGGATGAAGGAAAGCGGGGCTGTTGTCGTCGGTTTGGAAGGCGATGTTTTTATTCAGGGGATCACTTCTCAGGGCTGTCTTCCAATAGGGGAACCAAGGCCCATTACCCGATCCAGAAGCAATGTGATTGAGCAGATAGGGAATCTCCCGGCTTTCAAAGTCCTCGCCGACACACTCAAGCAGTTATCACCTGAGGAACAGCAGAAACTGCAGGGGAACCTCTTCATGGGACTGGCTTTCAACGAATATCAGGAGTCATTCAAGGAGGGGGATTTTCTCATACGCAACCTCGTGGAAGCAGACCCGGTGTCCGGGAATCTGGCTGTCGCTGCCAATCTCAGACTCGGACAGACCATTCAGTTCCAAAAAAGGGACCCCTCGACAGCTTCAAGAGAACTGCACACGCTTCTCGGGAGACTCAAGGCGTCAATTGAAGGCTGCCAAACGCACGGGGCACTCCTGTGCAGCTGTCTGGGAAGGGGATCAGGGCTCTTCACCATGGAAAATCACGATGCCTCCGTGGTCAGTCAGTATCTCGGTGCTGTCGGAGTCAACGGATTCTTTGCCAATGGCGAGATCGGCCCGGTTGCCGGTCGGAATTTTGTCCATGGCTATACTGCGACTCTGGGGGTTTTCTGTTCACGCATGCCCGGAGCCGAATAAAACACCATTTGAGAACTCTCAGGGACCCGCTGATGTCAGGACGGGCACAGGTTGAATTGTTCCAGCACACATTCCAAATCCATTTTTGAGAAAAAGCCCCTCCATTATCCATCCTCTGGATATCCAGAGGCCTTTGAATATCCGGAACCTCTTTCCAGCAAAGCAGCCGGTTGAGCTCGAACTCGGTTCAGGAGATGGCTCATTTATCACTCACGCTGCCAGAACCCGTCCGCAACACAATTTCATCGCCGTTGAAAGACTCCTGGGCCGACTGAGAAAAATCGAAAAGATCGCAGAACGGGAAAATCTCTCAAATCTGAGAGGAATGCGCATCGAGATAGGATATCTTCTGCAGTTCCTTGTTCCCCAATCCTCCATTCACACCATTCACGTATACTTCCCGGATCCGTGGCCAAAGAACAAACACGAGCGGAACAGGCTGTTCAGACCCCACTTCACGCGCTGGGTGGCCAGGATTCTCCAGCCGGATGGGCACATTCTCATTCGAACCGATGACCCCGGCTACTTCTCGCAGGTGACCACCATTTTCACCCAGGACCACGAATTTGATCCGATACCCACCCCGGATTCCCTGAAGTCCTTCCGAACGGAGTTCGAAATTCAGTGGAATGCCATGGGAATCCCGACAAACTACGCTGCTTATCGCCGAATACCCGCCAACCACGGTAAAAACGGTACCAGGTACCGCTCCCATGCCTCCGCAGAGGTACCAGGTACCAGGTACCCCGTATAATTAAGTCGGTACCAGGTACTGCGGAATTCAGGATTCTCCAGCCGGATGGGCACATTCTCATTCGAACCGATGACGCCGGCTACTTTTCGCAGGTGACCCGCATTTTCACGCAGGACACGGGGACCCGGAATTTTTTCCGGTACCCACTCCGGATTCCCTGAAGTCCTTCAGAACGCAGTTCGAAGTTCAGTGGAATGCCATGGGAATTCCAACAAACTACGCTGCCTATCGCCAAATACCCACCGACCACGGTAAAAACGGTACCAGGTACCGCTCCCATGCCTCCGCAGAGGTACCAGGTACCGTGGAATTACGAGGTACCGTGGAATTACGGCCGGAAATATGTTTGAAAAAAGTGGTCTTTTCGCTGCCAATGGGGGGTGGGTAACATTTCAGATGGACAAATTTGTGATAGATGGCGGTCATCCGCTTCATGGAAAGGTCAAGATCAGCGGAGCCAAAAATTCGACTCTGCCGATGCTTGCCGCATGTCTTTTAACGGAGGAGCCATGCATCATTCATAATGTGCCTCATCTTGATGACGTGGATTTCATGCTCGAAATTCTGCAGTCACTGGGGGCATCGGTAGAACGCCAGGGGACCACTGTGAGGATTCAGAGCGCGAAGATAACCCCATTCGGGGATTATAATCTGATCCGGAAGATGAGAGGCAGTATCTGCATACTTGGTCCGCTGGTGGGGCGACTGGGGGAAGCAACCGTATCCATGCCTGGCGGGTGCGTGATTGGCACAAGGCCAATCGACCTGCATTTGAAAGGTCTTAGAGCACTTGGAACCCGCATCGAGGTTGAAAGCGGCTACGTCCATGCCAAAGCAATAAAGCTGCGCGGGAATGAAATTTTCCTCGGCGGACGGTCAGGGCCGACAGTATTGGGAACCATCAATGTGATGATGGCAGCATGCCTTGCGGAGGGTCGGACAGTTATTGACTGTGCAGCATGCGAACCGGAAGTCGTCGATGTGGCGAGATTTCTTGAAGCCATGGGAGCAAAAATAGAAGGAATCGGCAGCCCTTCTCTGATAATTCATGGTGTCGACCGTCTTGGCGGGGCGGAGTATTCAGTGATACCGGACAGAATCGAAGCTGCCACCTTCGCCCTTGCTGCCGCCGTGACGGATGGAGAGGTTTTCATGGAAGATGCGGACCTGCAACATCTCAGTGCAGTTGCTGACAAGATGCAGGAAGCGGGTTGCGAGCTCGTTCGTTCTGAAAACGGTTTTCTGGCAAGACGGGGGAAACTTCTTCAAAGCGTGGATATCACCACTCAGCCACATCCCGGTTTTCCGACCGATGCTCAGGCTCAAATGATGGTTTTCATGACACTCATTCCCGGGATAAGCATCATCACCGAGAGGATATTCGAGTCCCGTTTCATGCATGTGAACGAACTGATCCGACTTGGAGCGGATATTTCAATCGAAGGTCCCAGCGCAATTGTCAAAGGAGGGAAAAAACTCAGTGGGGCCCCCGTCATGGCCAGTGATCTGCGGGCTTCCGCAGCCCTCGTCCTGGCTGGGCTGGCTGCCAGAGGACGCACGGAGGTCAGCCGAGTCTACCATATTGACAGAGGATACGAAAAAATTGACGCAAAACTTGAAGCCCTGGGCGGCCGAATCGAAAGGGTTTCCGTCTGAGGCAATTCGTGATAGGGTTCAATGTACGGCAATTACGAATAAACAGGATTTAGGATGGATATTATTTTTGAGTGTTCCAACTGTGGTCAGGAGCTGGAAGTTGACGAATCCGCGGCGGGTTCAGAGCTCCAATGTCCCTCGTGCAGCGCAGACATCACTGTTCCGGATTCCTCGAGCAAGACAAAGAGCGATGAGTCATCCGCCGGGAAGCCGGCCATACCTGCGCCGACTCCGACACCTCAGGCTAAGGAACCTCCCAAGAAGTTCTCCGTGCCTTTCTCGTCGGAGCCGACCAAGGAGCTTATAAAAAAACCTCAGAAGCCACTTGAAGTGGCAGCAAAGGAGGATGAACGGATGCTCCGGGTTAAAACAATCCGGAGAGCGGACTGCAAAGAGCTGGAAAAGGATAACTTTGACCAGGTTGTTTCGGAGTTCTTCCAGCAGGTTGGAGAGGAACACATCATTTCCTCGCATCCGGTTACCTATTCAACCGTCGACAGTGTGAGTCAGAAACTTGTGACAGACTATGGTCTTCTCATACTGTACCGCGGATAAGACTGCTGTGCGTCCGTTGATGCTGCCGCGTGTTCAGGTTTGCAGGCAGGTCCGCTGCTTCCAGGCAACAGGTTTTCTCAGACTGTAGAATATCTTCTGTTTTTTGGAGCCGCCTTTAATATGGAAGCAGTGACTCGCCGGATTTGCTACATATTGCCTGTGTTGTGAATGTGAAAAAAAGCGTTCCACGTATTTCTTCGAGCCGATGATACCGCCCTCGGTCAATTCACGGACCTTCACGTGAAAACCGGGGTAGGGTGAAAGTCTGCTTCCTTTATTAGTCTTTTCTGCAACGCGGTCGGGTATCTTCCCTTCATTTTCCCGGGTTGAGACATGGCCATGATACACCTCGATCCTGCCTGCAAAAAGACTTCGATAGTCCTTAAGCAGCTTTTCAGGATCAGAGATACCCTCCTGTCGCCGCCCGAGAATGTGGGCAATACCATAAATTGCCTCATGGCTACCGGATACTGCGTCCGCAAAGGAACACCATTCATACTGTTCCGGTGAGTCCACCACCCCTGCTCTGACTGGATTCATTTCCACGTAGGCTGCCACCATTCTCAGCGCTGCCCCATCATCCTGGAGCAGGATACTTTTGAAGCGTTCCTCCCAAAGTGTGCCTTTCCTTTCATGCCTCCTGTTATACCATTTCGAGAATTTCATCTTGATGTCCTTCATGAACGATGAAATGTCATACATCCTGTTTCTCATGGAATCATAGAAGTCTTCGATAAGTCTGGTATTCCCGGATGCCTGATAGAGCTCTATCCTTCTCCTGAATTTCCGGATATCGGATTCTGAATAGATGGCGCTCATTCGTTGCCATATTTCCTCCTCGGGTATGTGCCCGGGTTTATCAGGTATTCGGATGATCAGATGAAAGTGGTTTCCCATAAGGCAGTGGCACAAAACCTCAACTCCAGCAAACTTCTCATGGTTCCGAATCATGGAAAGAAAGAACGACTTCTCCTGATCCTCGAATATCAATCGACGATCAACGACTCGACTAATCACATGAAAATATTGACTTTTTACAGGGTTGACCATGGCTGATCTTGGAATTCTCATAACACACCTTTCGACTTCAGACTTTAAAATAATAACATCACATGCCAACGGGTTGTAAATTCACATCGGACACTCCCGAAACGGCACTTGGTAAATATCATCAGAGGACCAGGGTGATCAAGAAAAAGCGCTGAGGAATAGAGAATACATAAATCCCAATTTCGGTATCAGACATAATATCCGCTCCACGTATCGGCGCACTGCGGGACAAATTCCGGATCCAGGTAACAGCTTCGTGAGCGGCTGTCGGGAATATCACTGGGCAGACGGTCACAGGTCAGGTAACAGCTGCGCCGGAGTGAAGGAAAAGGATGGAGACCGGGGATTGAATCGGTGAATCTGATAAAGGCCCTTCCAGTGGTTCAGGCTAAAAAAAATTTCATTTTTTTTCTTGCGAAGGATCATCACATCGTTATTATTCACACATCCTTCAAGGAGATAGGCTATGAGAAAAAAATGTGTTTTTGAGAGCCACGAAATATTTCCTGAAAATAGCGTGGCATGTGATTTGGAGGTGACAGTCAGTCACTGTCCAATGAGGTCAACCGTTGAGTTGATGAATGCAGGGAGTCCTTGCAGGATTATGCCCTGCTGGTCGTCAGCCTGAGAATTTTTCAAATACTCCATCGTTATCGAATTACAATTAAGACCGATTGATATGTAGACTTTCGGGAATGGATGATTGTTGTCCGATAGAAGTGCGCTGGTTCAGAAAGTTATCACCGAAGTTCAGGTAATATTTATACTCACACAAAAGCAATAGCTTTCTTTTCGATCCGCTGAACGTTGGATATACAAGAATCCTTTTCCGCAAATAACCAGCGGGGTGGCGCCAAGCCATCCCGCTTCTCTTTTTTCTGTGCCATGTGATTTCCGTTGATGAGTCAATCCGACAGTTGAACACTTGTGTGGATCCATAGGTATTGAGAGAGAAATCAGGTCTGAGCCTGGTCATCAGGACTTAAAATGAGGGGTGTTTTTTTCTGCCCAGAGGGCGGAAAATCCTTTAATATGGGTATTATGTTGAATCTTACAGGAAAGCATCTTGTGGCAGGGAGATGGCAGTCTTCTATGGAGCCATCGTTCAGTGCCAAAAATCCGCAGACCTCAAAATTCCTGGAACCGGGGTATTCAGAGGCAAGCATGGCAGAAATCGATGCTGCCTTGAAAGCGGCGGAGGAATCTTTTGACATACTGCGGGGACTCCAGCGGGAGGAGCGGGCCCGCCTGCTTGACAGCATGGCAGACGAAGTGATGGGACTTGGAGATGGACTTCTTGAAAGAGCCCACCTTGAAACCGGACTGCCAATGGGAAGGCTCACAATGGAAAGAGGAAGAGCTGTCAACCAGTGTCGGATGTTTGCGGACATTCTTCGGGATGGCTCCTGGGTTGATGCGAGGATTGATCAGGCACAGCCCCAGAGAGAACCCGTTCCAAAGCCGGATATTCGGAAAATGCTGCGGCCAATTGGCCCTGTTGTGGTTTTTGGGGCAAGCAATTTTCCTCTGGCTATTTCGGTATTCGGCAGTGATACGGTCAGCGCCATGGGGGCCGGATGTCCGGTTGTGGTCAAAGCGCATCCGGCACACCCTGGAACCTGTGAGCTTCTGGGTGAGGCCATACGACGGGCTCTGGAGAAGCTGGGCCTTCCCGGTGGATGTTTTTCACTGATCCATGGCACAGGAAACACCGTGGGAAAAGCCCTGGTCGAACATCCCGCCACGCAGGCGGTCGCCTTCACTGGTTCACTCAAGGGAGGCAGAGCCCTGATGGATGTGGCTTCCAAAAGACAGAATCCCATCCCTGTGTATGCTGAGATGGGTAGTTCCAACCCGGTCTTCATTCTTCCCGGAGCTCTCAAGGACAGGTATGAACAGATTGCCGAAGGTTTTGTTCAGTCTCTAACACTTGGAGTTGGCCAGTTCTGCACCAACCCTGGACTGGTGGCCGGACTTGATAATTCAGAATTTGGTGATTTCCGTGAGAAGGTGGCATCTCTTGCAAGGGAGTGGTCGCCTGCTTCCATGCTGCACAGCGGCATCAGTCAGAATTACTCTTCAGGGCTGAGCAAAATTGCAGCTGTGAGTGGAGTTGAAGTTCTCGGAAAATCCGAGCAGGCCCCTGATCCCTCAAAGACCGAAGCCATTTGTCAGGTATTTTCCACAACAATTGAGACTTTTCTGAATGAGGCAGCCCTTTCCGAGGAGAATTTTGGTCCATCATCTGTGCTTCTCACTGGAAAAGACGCCGAAAGTCTTGAGAAGTTCGCAGAATCCCTTGAAGGGCAGCTGACTGCGACCATCCATGCCACCGACGATGATCTCACTGCACACCGTCGACTGATTCAAATTCTGGAGAGAAAAGTCGGCAGGTTAATTATAAACGGTTACCCCACTGGACTTGAAGTCTGTTCAGCCATGCACCATGGCGGTCCGTATCCGGCTGCCAGCCACAGCTTTTTCACGTCTGTCGGGACCGATTCAATTCTTCGGTTCGTCCGACCTGTTTCCTATCAGGGCTTCCCTCAGTCCCTGCTGCCCGATGAATTGAAGGATGAGAATCCCCTCTCCATTTGGAGAACTGTCGATAATCAGCTGACACGCGATCCGATTTGAGTAATCGATGAATAAAGCTCAAAGGGTGGAGTTCATTCAGCAAAAGCTGGATTCTCTCTACCCGGAAACACCCATTCCACTCAACCATAAGGACCCTTATACCCTGCTTGTTGCCGTCCTGCTGTCGGCACAATGCACGGACGCGCGGGTTAATCTGGTGACACCAGCTCTTTTTGACAAAGCTGATAATCCTTTTGCCATGGCGGATCTTTCTGTCACGGAGGTTGAGGAAATCATCAGGCCATGCGGTCTGGCTCCAAAAAAGGCTGCTGCCATCGTCCAGCTATCCCGCATTCTCGTCAGTAGTTTCAGCGGACTGGTTCCCGAATCCTTTGAGGAGCTCGAGAGGCTGCCGGGTGTTGGGCACAAAACGGCATCCGTGGTCATGAGCCAGGCCTTTGGTCATCCCGCTTTCCCTGTTGATACCCACATTCACAGGCTTGCCCAAAGGTGGGGTTTGTCGAGCGGCCGGAATGTTGTGCAGACCGAGAAAGATCTGAAGCGGCTGTTTCCCAGCAGCAGATGGAACCGACTGCACCTGCAGATCATCTTTTACGGGCGGGAATTTTGCACGGCTCGCGGCTGCGACGGCACAGTTTGTGAAATTTGCAGAACCTGCTTCCCAACCCGCACCAAACCCAAGAAAACCCTTAAAAGCTGATCCGGTTCCATACCATATGGCGGTACCTGGTACCGCCATGGAAGTTGGCCCTGAGCTGTCGTACCTGGTACCGCGTTAATGCTTATCCGGGGGGCCACTGAAGGGGGCGACCACCGAGGATGTGGATGTGAAGGTGAGGAACGGATTCGCCGCCATCGGCTCCATTGTTGATGACCACCCTGTAGCCCGATTTATCCAGTCCATGGGAGGCGGCAATTCCGGACGCTTTCAGAAGGAGATGACCCAGAAGGGACTGATCTTCAGTTCCTGATTCCGCTATCCGCGGGATAGGCTTTTTGGGAATGACGAGGATGTGGACCGGGGCCTGAGGGTTGATATCGCGAAATGCCAGGCAAAGGTCGTCTTCATCGACGATCTCAGCTGGTATCTCCCGACTGATTATTTTCTCGAAAAGTGTCATTTTGGAAGGAGTTGCTGTTGGGGGATTTTCCTCCGGAATTCAGGCCGGTTCTCCAGGCCTCATCGGATGACCATGCGATTGCAATGGCCACACCCATCGGTAAGCAGGCATTCTTCGAGGAACAGCACAATCTGCTGTCGAAAGGCTTCACAGCGTTTTGTCCAGCGGCCACAGGCAAGCAGCTGCTGAACACAGGGCCGGACTCCGGTAAACTGTATTATCTCGGCGCTGCTGCTGAGATGGTCATTCAAGAGCGTTCTCAGTTTCTGAAAGAAATGCATTTCCATGAGAGCACCCTGATCACGAAGAATTTCCAGAATATCGACCAGATGTGTTGTGCGAAAACGGCCCGAGATTGATTCATTGCCCTGGGAAGGGAGATCACAGGCGACGTCGTTTGTTTCAACTTCAAAACCAAACCCCTTCAGAACAAAAGCCAGACAATCGATGAACTCGCGAATATTGACGACTTCCTGCTTCTGTTCCTCCCGGAAGTAGTGAACTACCGCCCGTGCGGCATTTTCGATAATGTTCCGGTCCGTCAAACCCGAAACAGCTTCCACCAGCTCACTGGCAATCGCCTCAACCGAGCAGGGCACCGATTCACCGGATTCGAGCTCAAATACCAGGTAATCGGAGTGTAGCCGTATCATTTTTTCTGGATTCAAGACGTTGTATCTCTTCGATGAAGTCCGTTGCTTCCTCGAATCTGCGATAAATGCTGGCGTAGCGGACATAGGCGACCTTATCGAGATTTCTCAGGCCGCTCATAGTGAGTTCACCAATCCGCTGGTACGGGACTTCCCTGTCGTATTCTTCCAGCACGCTTTGGACAATTTTCGCAGCGAGGTTGTCGAGTTCCATGCGACTGACGGGCCTTTTCTCGCAGGCTTTGACCATTCCGCTGAGGAGCTTTTCCTTGCTGAAAGGCTCTCGTCGGCCATCCCGCTTCACGACCATGATACTTTCGTTCTGGATCTCCTCGTAGGTTGTAAAACGGAAACTGCAACCGAGACATTCACGGCGCCTACGTATCGTGGAACCTTCCCGGGACGATCTGGAATCAATGACCTTGTCGTCTAAACAACCGCATTTAGGACATCGCATGCAACCCTACATCTTCTAACTCTTGGATTCTTACCCACAAGATAATGTGGTGTCAAGCAATCGACCTCTCGGTATAGCCCTCAAGGAACGCCTCGTAGGCCCGCTGAATTCCCTGTTCCAGGGAAAAGGACGGCTGCCATCCCAGCGATCTCAGGACAGTGGAATCCATGAGCTTTCTGGGTGTTCCGTTCGGCATGGAGGCGTCCCATTGAATTGTCCCCTCAAAGCCGACAATTCCTGCGACGAGGTCGGCGAGGTCACGTATGGAAATTTCCTGCTGCGAACCAATATTGAGGAGTTCATTCCCCTCGTAGTGCTTCAGAGCAAAAAGGCAGGCATCTGCAAAGTCCTCACTGAACAGAAATTCGCGCTTTGGTGAACCATCTCCCCAGCAGGTGACAGAATCACTTTCAGTGACCTTCGCTTCATGAAACTTTCGGATGAATGCCGGCAGCACATGGGAATGTTCAGGGTGGTAATTGTCTCCCGGGCCATAAAGGTTTGTTGGCATAACGGAGATGAAGTGCTGACCAAACTGCCTTTGATAGGCCTCACAAAGCTTGATACCTGCGATTTTGGCCAGGGCATACCATTGATTGGTGGGTTCCAGGGGACCCGAAAGGAGGTATTCGGGTTTCATTGGCTGCGGGCAGTCCCGGGGATAAATGCACGAACTTCCAAGAAACAGCAGTTTTTCCGATCCGCACCGGTGTGCTGAGGAGATCACATTGTTCTGAATTGTCAGGTTATCCTCAAGAAAAGTAACCGGAAATGTCCTGTTGGCCTCTATGCCTCCTACGACCGCGGCTGCCAGAAGAACGATATCGGGTCGATTCCGCTCGAAAAAGCTCGAAACCGCGCTCTGGTTCCTCAGATCCAGCTCCTGCCGGTTTCGAGTCAGAATCTTATTCTCAGGAACGCCTCTATTTGTGAGGGCCCGATGGAGCGCTCCCCCGGCCAGACCGCGATGTCCGGCTATAAACCATTTCTTTGTTGACCAGTCCACAATGAAGTAATTCCAGAAAATGGACTGGAGTGTGCCTTGTTTTCAAGCGTTTTCCCGAACGTTTGCGTCCTCATGCCGGTGGAGGAGAAAAATTTTCACCCAGTTCAAGTCACTCAGGGAAAACAGGCAAATGCCTCAAGCGGAAGAGATTATTTCCGAAAACTCTCAGCGGGGATATTGGGTGTTTCAACAAGCCTGTAAAAAAGTCATTCAGGGATGATGCGCCGGGCCGATTGGAACCTTGGAGATTATTAAATACAAAGGTAAGAAAATGCAAATTACTACTAAAAATAGAAATAATAAGAGTGGTTTCACCCTCGTTGAAATCATGATCGTTGTCGCAATCATCGGCCTTCTGGCAGCGATTGCAGTTCCCAACTTCGTCCGGGCAAGGGAGACAGCCCAGAAAAATGCCATCATCAATAACCTTCGGGTGATTGAATCAGCCAAGCAGCAGTGGGCTCTTGAAAACAAGAAAGCTTCTGGTGACACCCCTGTCGCTACCGACCTGACTCCTTACCTCAAAGGTGGCAATATGCCAACTGCAGTAGCCGGAGAGACCTACACCATCAATGCGGTCAACACTGAGGCACACGCCGACCTTGTGGCGGCCATCAACGGTGCGACCCGATTGGTTATCACCTACTGACGGTCTCAGAATCGATCAATTTATCCGAATCACGGGCGGCCTTCCCTGGCCGCCTTTTTTGTTCCTACGCGGGATTATTCGGGGTGCCAGGTACCATCGATGGTCCGGTAAATTCGATCTTTCTTTCCGGTACCTGGCACCGTAAGTCCCCACCCAGCGGTACCAGGTACCATCACTTCCGGCGGTACCTGGTACCGCTTACTGACTACTGCTTGGGGAGGCAGAATCGGGATGCACCTGAATGGCCTGATCGAAGGCGGCGGGGATGGGGATGGACTTCATCATGCCGGATTCCGCGTCCCGGGTGACACAGGCGGCAACAATGGATCCCCGGGCAACGAGCTGGTCCGGGGTATCCTCCAGGGCAAAATCAAATCCGTAGGTGATGGTTTTTGTCGACTTTTTCAGGACCTTCAACCTGACCTGGACGACATCTTCGAATTTCACCGGGCGAAAGAAGTCGCATTCGCAGTGGACTCTGGGCCATCCGACCGGTGGATCGGTCATTGCCATAACGACTGAAAAACCCAGCGAACGAAGAAAGGCATGTTCGGCTGTTTCCATGAAACGGTAGAAATTCGAGAAATGCATGATCCCTGCCATGTCGGTTTCGGAAAACTCGACTCTTCTGTGAATGGTGAATTCTGATGCCATCAATTGCCCTTGTCCGGTGGAGACCTGTCGTGAGTGTTGTGGGTGTGACCCGGATGAAAATCCAAGTCAAAAGTATCCACAGTTTTTAATCAAATGGCCGGATGTCAAAAAATGAGTCACTGCAGGGGATTTTCCGGCTCTGATTCACAGAATTCAGAGGTTATTGACAATTTTATGGGTTTTTGGGTGGCGCAGTTGTGAACAACCGGACTATTTTCCACAGGTTATTAACAAGACATGAACTGGTGGGAAGGACTTATTTTGGGGTTGGTGCAGGGGCTGACAGAATTTTTGCCGGTATCATCCTCCGGTCATCTGGTCATCGGCAAGGAACTCCTGGGCCTTTCAAAGGAGCTGGGTGGCACAACCTTTGAGGTCTTCGTTCACTTCGGGACGGTGATGAGCATATGCGTTGTTTACCACGAGAGCCTGAGAAAGGTGATTCTGGAAGGGACGGCGGGAATTTTATCCCCGAGATCCTGGAAAAGTTCGTGGGCGGAGAAGGAAGGATTCAGGCTGGCGGTGTTGATTCTGATATCGATGATTCCAACCGGCCTGGTCTATGTCCTGGCCAAGGACTTCATCGAAGCGCAGTTCCAGAGTGCCCGTTTTGCAAGCGCGATGCTGATGGTGACCAGCGTTCTGCTTTTCATGACCCTGTTGGGCACCCGGTCTGCCGGACAACTGGCGCCATGGAAGGCGTTTCTCATTGGACTGGCTCAGAGCTTTGCCATGCTTCCCGGTATTTCCCGATCGGGTTCAACCATTGCCATGGCCCTCTATCTTGGGACGCAGCGAGCTGAAGCAGCCAGGTTCTCATTCCTGATGTCAGTACCGGTCATTGTCGGAGCCACTCTTCTGGATGTAATCGATATCATCAGGGAGGACACTGTCATTTACTGGATACCACTTTTTCTCGGTATGGCAGCGGCGTTCGTGTCAGGAGTGTTTGCAATAAGAACCGTTATGGCTTTTGTTCAGAAGGGCCGACTGCACTTGTTTGCCATTTACTGCCTCATCGTCGGCATATGTGGCGTGCTTGTTTTCTCCAATAAATCCGGCGTAAACCTTGACGGCGGGAACGAACCCGCGCCCGGGATAAAGAAGAATGAAGGCCCTGAGGCTGAGGCACGGATGATCATCAATGAAGCGCGCATCCATTTACTTTGACTACAACGCCACGACGCCCGTGGATACAGAGGTTGCAGGAGTCATGGCAAAAATCATGACCTCCAGTTTCGGAAATCCCTCGAGTGTGCATCACATTGGCCAGGAAGCCAGATTCATCCTGGATGACTGCCGGGACCGCATGGCGAGGGTGTGGGGGTGTAAGCCAAGTGAAGTGGTTTTCACCAGTGGAGGAACCGAAAGCAACAATCTGGCCCTTTTCGGCGCGGCCCGACTTCGTAAAAATCGGGGGCGGCATATTGTCACGTCGACAATCGAGCATCATGCCGTCATGCATGCACTCGATTATCTGGAAAAGTACGATGGTTTTGAGGTGACGCGGGTTCCGGTGAACCCGGGCGGATACATTGACCCTGACGCGGTGGCACACGCTCTCCGCAATGACACCATCCTCGTTTCCGTGATGGCGGCCAATAACGAGATCGGCACAGTTCAACCGGTGTCTGCCATTGGACAAATATGCAGGCAGCGGGACATTCTCTTTCATTCGGACGCCGTTCAATGGTTCGGGAAGCTCCCATTTGAGAACATCCATCAGTTCGAAGCGGACCTCATTTCGGTCTGCGCCCACAAGTTTCACGGCCCCAAAGGAGCTGGAGCACTGTTTATCCGGTCTCCTCTACTGCCCGATCCGATACTGTTTGGCGGTGCTCACGAGAATGAAAGAAGAGCCGGCACGGAAAATCTTGCAGCTATTGCCGGCCTGACCGAAGCCAGCGAACGATTCATCAAAGCCCCGGTTTTCGAGAGAATCGAGCTGCTGGACTGGAGACTTGAGCTGAGACAGTCACTGGCAGGCATTGACGGGGTGGCAATACGCAGTCCTGAACAGTCATGTCTGCGAAATACCTTCGCGTTTACTGTTTCCGGAACGGACGGCATGACTCTCATGGCCAATCTGGATCTTCACGGTATCTGCGCATCCAGTGGATCAGCCTGCTCGGCCGGATCCATTGAACCATCACATGTCATCAAGGCACTGGGCGCTTCCGATGAGGAATCGAGATCCCTCGTGCGCCTCTCCTTCGGAAGAGAAAATACCAGGGCCGAGATTGAGAAACTGGTCGAAATCCTCCCGGAAGTCATCAGAAACAGCCGAAACTGAATTTTCGATGAGGTATGTCCAGAACCTGTTATCAAGTGCTGAACAAGTGTCCGGAAATGAGACGGATAACTGCAGGACAGATCTGTCGGCCTGAATCACACGGTTCATGAACAATGTTGTTCACAGCCGGAAATCGTCCGGGCCCTTCTCCAGACAGCAAGATTAGCCTTTATTCACTTATACCCGGAGGTTAATAATAAGAGGTACTTTAATTTTTTAGAAGAAAGGTATTATCTAGAGCAGCTATGAAACTATCGGTTTCCAAGGAAGACATGATGTCTGGCCTTCAGGCCGTGCAAAGTGTTGTGAGTTCACGGCCTGCCCGTCCGATACTTTCGAATATCCTGGTGCGGGCTGGTGATGGGGTGATTGAGCTTACCGGCACAGATCTCGATGTCTCAGCAGTGTGCCGGATATCAGGAAATATCGGGGAGGATGGGGCCATAACACTGCCATCCAAGAAGTTCTTCGGAATTATCCGCGAGCTGCAGGTGGGAGAAATCCGTATTTCGGTCGGAGAGGACCACATGTGCGCCATCCAGTGCGGGAACTCGTTCTTCAAGTTGAAGGGCCTTCCTGCGGAGGAATTTCCGCTTCCTGAGGGTCTTCAGGATGCTGTCCAGCTTCAGCTCCCGCAACAGACATACCGGGACATGATTCGGAAAACTCAGTATGCGATTTCCAGTGATGAGTCGCGATATGTCCTGAACGGTATCTTCCATTCCATATCCGAGGGTAAACTGACGATGGTAGCCACGGATGGCCGAAGGATGGCCATGGTGGATCACGAGATTGAGGATGGTTCAGATATCCAGACCGAGGCGATTGTTCCTACAAAGGCCATTCTGGAGCTCGGTCGTCTTCTCAACACCAGTGGGGATGTGGGGATTTCTCTGACGGAAACACACATTGGCTACGAGATGAGTGGTGAGGGCCAGAACGAGGTAAGAATTCTGGCCAAGCTGGTCGACGGTAAATATCCGAATTATCGTCAGGTTATCCCGAAACAGGTCAAGCACCGGATCACTCTGCTTCGCGAGGAATTCATGTACGCCCTCCGGCGTGCTGAAATTATGGCCAGCGACAAGGCAAATTCGGTGAAAATGACCTTTTCCGACAATCTCCTGACTATCACTGCCAACACACCGGATGTCGGTGAAGTTCGCGAAACACTTGCGATCAAGTTTTCCGAAGATGAGATTTCGGTGGCCTTTAACCCGGCATATCTCATCGATCCTTTGAAAATTATCGATGATGACGAGGTTTACCTGGAGCTGCTGGATCAGCTCAGCCCCGGGGTTCTCAAGATCAATGGGCCATTCCTGTATGTGATCATGCCGATGCGTGTCAATTAACCTCGTGACGCGGGGAGTGAAGGTTGACCTTTCAAATTCTGCCGGCCAGACAGGCGCTGATGCTTCATGGGGCTCGGCACCGACTATTGGCATTCTGGGTGGTGGCCAGCTCGCCCGTATGCTGTGTCTCGCCGGCATTCCGATGGGGATCAAGTTCCGCATCCTTGAGCGCGAATTGGACTGCCCTGCCGCCGATGTATGTCCGGATGTCCGGCAGGGCGACTGGAATGATCCGGACGAGGTGGCGAAGTTCGGAGAAGGCTGCGACGTCGTGACCATGGAAAGTGAGTTTGTCGAGGCTTCGGCTCTTCATGCTGCCAGCGGTCATGGCATCACAATACTCCCCTCCCCTCAATGCATGGCCATAGTCCAGGACAAATTTCTCCAGAAATCCACCCTTCGGGATGGAGGAGTTGCTGTTCCCCGGTTTCTGGATGCACCCGACGAGGGGGCAATTCTCAGGGCAGGAGCAGATCTGGGGTGGCCGCTTGTTCTGAAGACAAGAAAGCTCGGCTATGACGGGAAAGGCAATACAACTGTTCATGGTCCCGACGACGTCCGGAGAGCATGGGAGGCCCTCGGTGCCGGCAGAATCCCTCTTTTCTGCGAAGAATTTGTTCCATTCTCACGGGAACTCGCCGTCATGATAACTACGGCAACCAGCGGCACATCCGTTGTCTACCCTCTGGTTGAGACCATTCAGAAGGATCACATTTGCCATGAAGTGTTGTGTCCGGCGAAGGTCGAAGACAGATTATCCGAGTCAGCGGTCAAACTGGCCCGTCAGGCAGTAAAGTCAGTCGATGGGATCGGCACATTCGGCGTGGAGATGTTTGAAACCGCCGATGGGCAAATACTCGTCAACGAGCTGGCCCCAAGGGTTCATAATTCCGGACATTATACCATCGAGGCCTGTGAGACATCCCAGTTCGAGAACCACATCAGAGCGGTTCTTGGACTTGAGCCCGGGTCAGCCCGACTCATCGATGAGTCCGCGGTCATGATCAATATCCTTGGAGAAACCGACGGCTGTGGATGGCCTGCTGGTCTGAGTTCCGCTCTGAAGTCCCCCGTGGCTCATGTGCACTGGTACGGCAAGTCGCGGTCGCGAAAAGGGCGGAAAATGGGCCACATCACTGCCACCGGCCCCGATATGGAGGATTGTCGCTCCAGAGCCCGTCGTCTCGCTTCCCTCATCTACAGGGATTAACCCCATGTAATTCTTCTCCCGGAGGTCTGATCCCTCAACAGAGATATTCCTGGTTCGATGTTCGCGGTACCTGGTACCACGCTGACAGTCCAACGTCTGCGGTACCTGGCACCATCCTTCACCAAGTCCATTCGTACCTGGTACCGCTCACCCCCACCGCGATGTTGCGGTACCTGGTACCGCCTGGATGTTCCGATTCTCATAATCCGGAATCCGGTACCTGGCACTTTTGGAATCAGGACTTCTGAAGCACCTGTTCGATGCTTTTCTTAATGGAATCCAGTTTTTCCGGATCGGTTATTTTTTCACCTTCCACCTCAGCCACATAGAAAGTATCGATGGCAGCTCCTCTTTCGGTGGAGATCTTTGCCAGCCAGATATCGAGATTCAAGTCACTCAGTTTCTGGCTGATATGGTAGAGCAGTCCGGGTTCATCCGGTGTAACCACTTCAATCACATTGTAGAGTTCCGAGAGACTGTTATTGATGCGAACAGACGATTCAATCACCTCTTCAAGGGCAATTTCAATGGTCGAGCGCTTTTTGCCTTTTCTGGCGAGGAGGGTGTTGAAATTGACGCTTCCGGTCAGGGAATCCTCAAGCAACTGGTCAAACTGCCTTCTCTTTTTGGAATCCGGTATCCTGCCTGTTGTGGCGTCCACGACGACGATTGTATCGATGATAATTCCGTCGAATCTTGAATAAATCTGGGCTGAAAGAATTGTCAGTCCATTGACGGCGATGGCACCGGCCAGTTTTGCAAAGAATCCTTTGCGATTCCATGTGCAGACTTTGACCAGAGCGTAGGCTCTGGATTCCTTCAATTCCCACTGAAGAATGGGAGTCAGCGGATTTTCTGAATCCGAGAACTGCAGCTCAAGGAATCTGTGCACAAGTTCAAGGTCCTGGAAGACTTCCTCGGCAGTATTGGATGTGAAATACCGCTCCGGAAGGTTCTGGATATGAGCTTTGACTTCAGCTGCAGGGATGAGAGGCGCGGCAATGCGCCGGATTTTCCTGATTCTTCTCTGCAATTCATCCTCTTCCAGCCTGAGGAACTGGGTATCGCCTTCAAGCACCTTGTAGGTGGCATGGTAAAGCTGCCACAAGAGCATGTCCTTGAACTCGGTCCACAGCGAACTGCTGGTGCCAAGCGAATCACAGAAGGTGTGAATTGTCAGAAGCTTGAGGACCCTTCGGGACTGCACCGTCCTTGCGACTTCCTCGATCACATCCGGATCGTCAAGGTCACGGCGCTGCGAAACCACAGCCATCAGGAGATGAAGCTCCACCACACGCGAGAGGCGTTCGATCATTTCCTTGGGCAGCCGAAATCGGCGACCGACTTTCTGCATCAGTTTACTTCCAACCTCCTCGTGCTTTTTGTCGGGTATAGCCTTGCCTGAGTCGTGAAGCAGCAGACAGAGGTAGATCTGAAAAGGCTTTTCGAGATTCCTGAAGAGGTCCTGGTATTTTATGTGAGGCTTTCTGGTGGCGTTCCAGATTTTGTCGAGGTGTTCGATGCAGACAAGCGTATGCTCGTCGGCAGTATACTGGTGCAGAAATTCATGCTGGACCAGACAGGTCATGCGTCCGAATTCGGGAAGAAATTTTCCCAGAACCCCCAATTCGTGCATGGTTCTCAATACCCGTGAAACACTGCCGCGCTGATTCAGCACTTCCAGAAACGTCTCAACGACCTTGGGATCAGACTGAAAACTGTCTTCCAGCTCCTGCACATGGCCGCGAATTGAAAATTCCAGGGAAGGATGCAGCTCCAGCCCCAGTTTCTGAATGTGAAGGAACAATCGCATCAGCCTCTGAGGCTGCTCTCTGACCAGGTCATAGTCCTCACATTCGATGAGGTCGTCCACCACTGTAAATCCATCAATGCGGTTGCTCCTCGGGGTCATCTTCCGACTTTCAATAACCTGCCTGAAGGTCGGCAGACTCTTCCTGGTCCGGATCAGCGCCAGTCGTCGTTCGGCAGTTTTTGAGATCAGGTAGATGTTGCGGACATGCATGTAGTAGTCCTTCATGAACGCTTCAATCAGCCGGACCATTGAGCGCTGTGGATATCCCAGAGCCTTGGCCACTCTGTCCTGAAGGGCCCTGTCCAGCACATCAACCGGTCTGTTCTCCATGTAGTGGATCTCTGAACGGACCTTGAGCAGGAAATCATAGGCTTGAGTCAATTTGGCGCATTCGTCATCACTGATGGCCTGGTTTTCCACCAGCTTGTCGAGGCTTCGAATCCGGAACTTGAAATAAGTCATCCACAGCAGGTTCTGGTAGTCCCGCAGCCCTCCACACCCGCTCTTTATGTTCGGATTCTGCAGAAACGGTGAACCGCCGTGTTTTTTCCGCCGTTCCTCCTGGTCCTGAAGGCGTCTTTGCATGTAGTCGTCCTCCGATCCGACGATGCATTTCTTTTCCACACTGGATTCAAGCTGCTCATACAGGTTTTTATCTCCGACAATGAAACGCGATTCGAGCAGTCCCGTGAGGCTCTGCATGTCTTCCTTTGCGTGCTGCACGCATTGGTCCACGGTCCTGACGGCGTGACCGACTTTGAGACCACAGTCCCAGAGTTTGTAAAGGATCCCGTCGGTCAAGGATGCAAGCTGGGTCGAGGCTTTTGACTGGTTGAGAAGCTGGGATGTATGCAGTATCAGGATGTCGATGTCACTGTGCGGGTTCAACTCCCCGCGCCCGTAGCCGCCTATGGCAACAACAGCTATTGGAAGGTTCTCAGTTCCCCCTGATTCACGTGTTTCCGGAAGAATCGAGACCACAGACTGAATCAGATGGTCGATGGTCATCGCCCGCAATCGGCAGCTTCCAAGACCGCCCATTTCCGAGAGATGCAGTGGTCTAAGCTTCTCAAAAGACCTTTTCAGATAGGCCTTGAGGCGTTTGATGACCTCCCCCTGCTTGAGTTCAGATGTCAGGTTCAGATCCAGTAAATCCGCGTTCATCATTTTCCTGTTCCGGCAGTGGAGTAAAAACCAGCATTCAATGCCGTGAAGCAAAAAAGCCATTTCCACCGTCCTGTTTTGTCATAATGGCCCATTTTTCATTCGTTTAAAACAGCGAAAGCTCCCTTAGAGCTGTCACGTGGTACCTTGTACCAGGTACCGCTCCCGGCAACGACAGGATGTTCTGGCGCCGGTACCAGGTACGCTTTGGACTCACCCCTTCTGCACTTTTCCCGCAACTTCATCGGAAGAATGGTGTAAGCTCATTACATGGACCATCCTGAAATAAGTGACGCCCAGCTGGTCGCGCTTGTCGTCGAAGGCGACACCACCGCCTTTCGCCAGATTATGGCGAGGTACCAGCAGTCGCTTTACCAGCTTGCCTACAGGATGGTGATGGATCCCTTCGAAGCAGAGGACATGCTCCAGGTCATCTTCCTCCAGGTTTACCGCAATCTGAACAAGTTCAGGCTGGAGGGGTCATTTCGGGCATGGGTTTTCACCATTGCGCGAAACACCTGCCTGAATGAGATCCGCAGGCGGCGCCGCAAGCCATCCTGTTCGCTCGATCAGCTGGAGGATTCCACAGACAATTATTCCTTCCAGTTGAGCGATGACAGTCAGCCTGAGGCAAACACGGTTGTCCTCCAGGACGAGCTGGTCGACATTCTCAATCATGTATTGAAGGAGGTCCCGGAGAAACAACGGACAGCCCTGATGCTCTTTCAGCAGGAAAATCTCTCCTACGAGGAGATTTCCAAAGTGCTTGGGTGCTCAACCGGTGCCACAAAATCCCTCATTTTCCGGGCCCGGGAGCATTTGAAAGCTCGTCTGAAGCCTTATTTGTCTGATGGATACTGGGTTCCGGCTGTCGTCTCCAACAAAGGCGCCTGATACTTTTCCGTTCAATCGAGGAATCAAAAGAACCCGATACATGGCCCCTCACAAGTTCCAGGAAATATTGGAAGTATCCCAACACCGGTCGCTGACCACCGAGGAGAAGTCCTCGCTGGAAGCACTGTTCCTTGAGTATCCGGAGTTGCGCACGGAATGGCAGAGTGAGATGGCCTTAAGTGCGCTTCTCAACCGGGCTGTTGTCTCAGAACCTTCTGCCGACGTATTGGATTCCGTTATGCAGGAGCTGGAGAGAAATCAGCCGCAGCCGCAGCCCGGGCATTCGGTCGCCTCCCGACTCTTTGCGCGCTTCTCCCGAATGTCTTTCCGGCCTTCCGTGCTCATTCCATTTTCAATGGCGGCGGTGATAATTTGCAGCCTTACTTTGCTCGATCGATCCTCATTTTATCCGGAAACCTCTTCCATCAAGGCATTATCCAGTCCCGAATTTGCTGAAGGAGCATCCGCGATCCTTGCTCCTGACACTATCCACGACTTTGAGGCCATTCTTTACTCCGTGGAGGTTGATAAGATGGTGGACAAAGAGTTACTGACCGCGCTCGAATCCCTGCGCTGAATTCCTTTATCAACCCACCGACATTTTCCACTCCGGTATGAATCCCCAGCGACTCATCATCATTATCGCACTCACCGGCTTAGGTCTGTCACTTGCCCTTGCAATTGAGACGCCCAGGACAGCCTCCCCCATCAGTCATTTCCGTCAGTTGCTTGAGCTGAACACTCAGCAAAGGGAGGCCATAATCTTGCGTCAGGAGCCTTCAACAAGGCGGATTCTGGAGAGAAAACTGGAAGAATATGCCTCACTTTCCGAAGGAGAAAAGGAATTCAGGCTTTTCGCAACAGAGCTTCACTTCTACCTCGAGCCAATGATCGGAAGGGACAGTTCCATTGAAAAAATTCCTGCTGACCGGATTCCCGATTCCATCATTCCTCATCTCCGAACAGCCATGGATTTCTGGAATCAGCTTCCAGTGTCCCAGCGGGATCTGCTGCTCTCCAAAAAAAAGGCAATAACCTACCTCATCACCCTGACCTACAGCTCCGCCAGACTGTCGGCCATTGTTCCCGAACAATCGGATGAGTGGGAATCCCTGAATCGCTTCCTTGCACTCTCATTAGATAAACAAAAAGCCTTTCTTAATTCATACGGACTTGCCGGGAACACCCGCATCGTTCAGGTGCTTGAAAAAATGGCCTCCCTTTCAGCAGACCAGAGAGATCGCAGTGTTCACGCACTCACCTGTTATCTTTCCTTCCCGCCTGCTATGAAGGATCGGTTTATGGACGGGGTTCATACGTGGAATTCCATGAAGCCGACCGAAAGAACGGTGTGGAGGCAGATCGCTGACAGGTATCCAAGAGTCAAGCCTGCCCCTCTTCCCTTCTCCACTCAAACAGCAGAAGGACCCTATCCTCCTTTCCCAGTCCCGGCCGAACCGTCGGTGGACGAGGAAAAATGGTTTCCCGCACCTCCTCTGCCGCCTGGCTTGCGAAAGACAGCAGAAATACCTGTCCCTCTCCCTGGTCCCGGTCCATTCAGGTCAAAAAATTGACCGATTCCCTGATTCTTCTTCTTGTTTCTTGCGCCCCGCAACAACTCTTTCGCGATTACCAATCCATTCTGCCACGGTACCAGGTACGGCTGAACGGCCAGTTCGGTGCCAGGTACCGTCAAAATCCGGCTGTGCCTCAGCTCAGCTGATGAGCGGTACCATGATGAGCGGTACCAGGTACCGCTAAAATCGGGTTGGAAGCGCATTGGGGAAGCGCATTGGAGTACCTGGTACCACAAGATTGGACCAGTTGTCGGCTATGGTTGAATTCCTCAGGTCATTTCATCCTCAATTACGCTCACGGATGGTGTCTGAAAAAGATCTGCTGAGTGCCGGAGTCATTCCAGCGGCGATATCAGCTATCAGAGCTACCAATGAATGAGGCCTTGTGCGCTGTGCATCAGGTTTTCCTTTCCGGAAAGAGGTAAAACCTTAATTAACTAATAAATTAGTTAATACAGTATGTGGCTGACAGCTTTTCAGTTGGGAACAATTGGCCCGTTGAAGCGGATGCTGTAGGAAAGGAAGTGGGTCAAGAAGGGCAGGATTGAAGGCGCATGAGGAGAATGGAATGGGAATGGAACAGAAGTCGTGGAAGCCGAAACGATTTGAAAGAAAGAAGAAGGAAAGTGCAAGGGAGGGAGGGAAAAACAAAGAAGCCGTGTCGGAGAACCGACACGGCAGTTGACTTTGTATCACCCAATACAACCCATTTACTATTTGGCTATAGACAACTTAGACCAACAAACTGAGAAAACTTAATCATCGGATGTGACTAGAGTATTTTCTGGCAGTTGCTCACAGTCCGCGCGGGGAACCCTTTCCTGGAAATCCGGGACGGATCTGAAGTCCCGCGCTTTCTGCTGTCTGTGCTTGCTTCATAAACTAAGACACCGATGGGTCCGGGAAGTTCAGAAATAATTCGGATTATTTTTTGAGCAGCACGTACTGGGTGCCTCGATATCCGTTTCTGGCGGTCAGGACCTTGAGAAGAACCTGCTTTTCGCCTTTGAGATCCAGAGCCTTTCGAACATCTTCAAGTGAGTTGACGGGAATCTGGTGAACGGATGCGATGATATCCCCTGCTTCAATGGCCATTCTCGGAGAGGCGATGGATGGATCGACGCCAGTGACCAGGACTCCGCTGACATTCCTTGGAATATTGAATTGTCTGCGGATATCTGCTTCCAGTTCGGAGAGCTTCAGGCCCTCCAGCGCTGTGCCGGATGTAATGCCTTCTTTTTTTCTGGCGCCTGGAGTGGACTGAAAACCTGATCCGGCCATCTGGGTTTCATCCAGCTCGTCCAGAACAGGGAAGAGTACGACTTCCTTCCCATCCCGGATAACCTTTAAGCCGACTTTCTCGCCGGGAGAAGTCTGGGCAATCCTTGTGCGGAAAGCGTCCTTGTTGGCAACATCCATGCCGTTCACCGCAATGACAATATCACCATCCTCGAGACCGGCCTTGTCTGCAGGCGAGTCCTCAAAAACTTCGGCAATGAGAGCACCGCGGGTGGAATCCAGCTGGAAATAATCTGACATCTCCGGGTCGACATCCTGGATCAGCACCCCGAGGTACCCGCGGACCATTTTGCCGTATTTGACCAGGTTGTTCATTACATTCAGGGCAAGATTACTTGGAATGGCAAACCCGAGACCGTCGGATCCTCCCGAGGGAGAGGCGATTGCGGTGTTTATCCCGATCAATCGTCCGTAGGCATCGACCAGTGCCCCTCCGGAATTACCCCGGTTGATGGCGGCGTCCGTCTGGATAAAACTCTGGTAGTTGATCTGCAGGTCCTGCAGCTCTGAACGTCCGGTGGCACCGACGATTCCCAGGGTGACCGTCTGACCGACTCCGAGCGGGTTTCCGATAGCCATGACAATGTCTCCGATTTCGATACTGTCACTGTCAGCGAACGTCATCGATGGCAGATCATCTTCGTCGATCTTGAGAACCGCAACATCGGTGGCCGGGTCTGTTCCAACAACCTCCGCCTGGTATTTTTTTCCAGTGTGCGACAGTTCGACCCGAATCGTATCGGCTTCATCAATAACGTGGTTGTTGGTGAGTATGTATCCGTCCTGGCTGACGATGACTCCGGATCCCAGACCCATTTGCACCGGTTTCCGCCTTGGCGCGTCATTTTCCTCATTGCCGTAAGGCATCCCGAAAAATGGTCCGAAAATGGGGTCCCTGAATCCCGGCATGATTTGTGTGGTCCGGAGATTGACCTTCCTTTCGGTTTCGATGGAAACCACACTTTTTCTCACGTCCTTGATGATTGGCGCAAAAGAGGTGAGGACGGGGCCATTCCTGTCCAGAGGTTGATTGTCGACCTTGATGTCCGGAAGGTCTGCGGCCGCTCCTGTCAGGGAAAGTGACAGCAGCAGGACAGTCGCGGCAGTCAGTTTTATTCCTGTATCCTTGATTGCTTTCATTGTTTTGAATCGATGGCAGTTGTGAAAAGTATTTTGTTTGTTTTCTGTCATGTTTCTCGTCGATCTAGACAGAGCGTGGGAAAATTGAGTTCATTTTTTTCTTGATTAAATCTCATGACCCCAATCATGTCGTCGGGCGGGACAGATTCATGTCAGGTTTTGTTCAATTAGGCTCCTTTTTTCGCGAATTTTGGCAAATTCTTGTCTTTAAAAGTATCAAATCTGCTGGCATATTCTTCTTCTACCGGGGCTTCGGCCGGTTGAAAAACAGGACGAAGCCCTCATGGAAATCAATGATTCTGAAACTGGAAAATCTGAAATAAAATGGCAGTAAAAGTAGCAATCAACGGCTTTGGCCGGATTGGGCGCCTGGTGTTTCGTGCACTGGCTGAACAGGGTCTTCTGGATTCGCAGGTTGAAGTTGTCGCCGTCGGCGATCTCGTCCCTGCCGACAACCTGGCCTATCTCCTGAAATATGATTCCACCCAGGGACGATTCCAGGGAGAGGTTGGGTCCAGGAAGTCCTCTCCTGACAAGGCCGATGACGATGTTCTCACCGTCAATGGCCGTGAAATTGCTGTCGTCAGCGCACGCGAACCGAGCGGACTTCCATGGAAGCAGCTGGGAGTTGACGTGGTGATCGAATGCACCGGGCTCTTCACTCAGGCAGAGAAGGCTCGAGGCCATATCGAGGCCGGCGCGAAGAAGGTGATCATCTCCGCTCCGGCCAAAGATGAGGACATCACCATTGTGATGGGTGTCAACCACGAAAAATACGATCCGGCCAGCCACCATATTATCTCCAACGCATCCTGCACAACCAACTGTCTGGCCCCGGTTGTCCACGTTCTCCTCAAAGAGGGGCTTGGTATTGAAGAAGGCCTGATGACCACAATTCATGCGTATACCGCCACTCAGAAGACGGTTGACGGACCAAGCCGTAAGGACTGGAAGGGTGGACGTTCCGCCGCAATCAACATTATTCCTTCATCAACCGGCGCGGCCAAGGCTGTTGGACTGGTCATTCCTGAAGTAAAGGGCAAACTGACCGGAATGGCATTCCGTGTGCCGACACCCACTGTTTCCTGTGTCGACCTGACAGTTAAAACCGTCGAGGAAACCTCCTACGCGGATATCTGCAAGCTGATGGAAAAAGCTTCACAGACCTATCTCAAGGGGCAACTGGAATACACCGCTGACGAAGTTGTCAGCACGGACTTTATCCACAGTTCTGCGTCCTCCATCTTTGATGCAGGATCCGGGATTGAACTGAACAGCCGCTTCTTCAAGCTGGTAAGCTGGTATGACAATGAGTGGGGATACTCCAACCGCGTTGGCGACCTGCTCAAATACATGATTGAGAAGGGCCTCTGACGCCCGGGGATGGTTTTTGCGCGGATCATCCGGCGCAGGGCACCCATCCTCCAATCGAATCGAATCAATCTTTGCAGAAAGCCGGGGATGTCGATGCCCCGGCTTTTTCGTCGTCGGCCACAACCGGTTGCCTGATGGAAACGATTTCCCAAATCAGCAGGCGCTCAAGGGCCGAATCAGCCCCTCAACATTCGTTGAGTCCATCCACAATCTCAATCCTCTGAACGCCCTGAACGCGGAACCGGAATCATGATTCCCGCATTTCTGGCAGCCACTTTTTTTGCAGCATCTGCCACGACAGGAAGGGTGCTCGCCGGAATTTTTTCCAGTGGTGCGCAAGTCAACCTGTATCGGCTTATTATTTCCAGCGTTGTCCTCGGGTGCTGGGCCCTCACTACCGGAAACGGGCTTTTCGGCCCGGGCTGGCTAACCTTGTGGATCAGCGGGTTCATTGGTTTTGGACTTGGAGATGTCGCTCTCTTTCATTCATTGCGGGCCCTCGGCGCCCGGTTGACTGTTATGCTTATACACTGTCTGGCCACTCCCATGGCCGGTCTCATGGAATGGGTCTTCATCGGAACCCGTATCAGACCTGTCGAGGGATTCGTCACCTTCTTCATCCTTGCCGGTGTTCTTGTTGCGCTTCTGGGTCAGAACCCGCTTTCAAGGAAGGGTGTCACCGGCCGGGAACTGCCATGGAAAGGCTGGATTTGGGGAATCATTGCCAGTCTGGGACAGGCAGGCGGAGCTGTGCTGAGCCGTTCAGCATACGGCTCCATGCAGGCTGCGGGAGTTGAAAGTGACGCTCTCAGCATAGCGTGGATAAGAATTCTTGGAGGAGTGGTGTTTTCATTTCTCTATCTGGTTGCATCCAGCAGTTCCGGACCTGTGGGCCGATGGCCGCTCACCCATCGAGGCCGGCGCTTCCGGGTTCTATTCGGCCTGTTGATTCTGAATGGGTTACTGGGGCCCGCGATTGGGGTCAGCTGCTTTCAGTGGGCTCTCAGGACAACTCCCACAGCTCTGGTCCTCCCGGTTGTTGCACTGGCCCCCGTGCTCCTCATCCCTGTTTCCGAAAAAATTGACGGCACCCGCCCCACCCTGCTTTCGATCGCCGGAGGCCTGATCGCCATCATCAGCGTGGTAATACTTGGTATTTTCCGTGAGAGCTGAATCCGCTGCCCCCCTCGTACCTGGCACCGCACAGTCCGAAACCGGCGGTACCTGGTACCGTCAAAAACGACGGTACCAGGTACCGCTGGGTGCGGTTGTCCCGGCGGACATATTGCTGAAAGAAAGGGTTTCCGGAGGTGGTGAAATCTGGGATTATGCGGGTATGAAATCCCGTTTGATGTCAGATGGCCCGAGTCGGCGCGGTTTTATCAAATCGACTCTGGCGGCTTCAGTGGCACCCCTCATTATTCCCCGGCATGTCCTGGGGCAGGCCGGTAAGCTTTCGCCCAACGAGAAACCCACCCGTGCAATTATCGGCGTCGGCGGCATGGGACGAGGTCATATTGGCTATATTCAGGAAAGTCCACTGCTGGCGGTTTGCGATGTGGACCGTCGGCATATCGACGAAGCTGTCAATCGTGCAGGCAAGGGGGTCAGGACATATACGGATTTTCGTGAGGTTCTGGAGCGCAAGGACATTGATATTGTCCACATACCCACGCCTCCTCACTGGCATGGCTACATTGCGGCGGCCGCAGCCAAGGCAGGCAAGGACATCTGGTGTGAAAAGCCCATGACAAGGACCATTGCCGAGGGTCAGAAGGTGGTGGAGGCGGTTCAGGCCAATAACCGGATATTCCGCCTGAACACATGGTTCCGCTTTACCGGCGGATTTTACGGCTACGGGACCACTGTTGAGCCGATACGCAAAGCCGTGATGCATGGTCTTCTCGGATGGCCACTGAAGGTGATTGTGAGCCGCCATACCGGTTTTGACTGGAAATTCAACTGGAGCGGCCGCACCGATCTCGAACCACAGCCGGTCCCTGATCATCTCGATTACCAGATGTGGCTTGGTCCGGCTCCTTTCAAGCACTACCACCCGCACCGGGTCCATGGAACATTCCGCGGATACTGGGATTATGACGGTGGCGGTCTCGGAGACATGGGGCAGCATTATCTGGATCCCGTTCAGTATATCCTCGGTAAGGACAACACCAGCCCAGTTCTGGTGGAGGCGGATACTGATCCGCAGGACGACGATGCCGTGGGAAGCTGGAGAAGAATCGAAATGACCTACGAGGACGGCTGCCGGATCATACTGGACGGAGACGGCAGGGAATCCGGAGCACCGTTCATTGAGGGACCGGAAGGAAAACTGTTCAAAAACCTCGAATCCGACATTCCCGGATTCAGGCAGAAACTCGATTCTCTCGAAAATCCCCCAGAACAACTGGGAGATTTCCTCAAGGCGGTGGTCGACAGAAAGAAATTCGCGCTGAATGAGGAGAATGGCCATCGGTCCTGCACTCTGGTCAACCTTGGTAAAATTGCGCTGAGGACGAGGCGGAAGCTTAACTTCGATCCGGTATCCCAAAGGTTCACCGACGACCCGGAAGCCAACAGCTATGCTGAGCAGACAATGAGAGCTCCCTGGGACATTTCTGATCTTTAGATTTCCGCTTCAGGGACAACTCATTCATCACTTCCGGGGCACCTTTTTCGTCCACAATCGAAAGGTGCCACCGCTTTACCGCATTGGCTGATGGACAAAGCGTTGCGAAAATGATAATTCCAGTGATGATGTCATCTGTTCGTGATGGTGACCGAGGGCCCGTTTTCCCTCCCTTCTTCGGGGCCCCGCTCCCCTTTAAAACACGGACACAAGAAATCAACTAACAAAATTAGAGGAAACTAAATCTGATATGGCGGCGAAATCTAAACCTGCAACGCAGGATTCCAATGGTGAGCGTGAGGCAAAATTGAGAAATCTGGATGCGGCAATTTCCACTATTACCAAGTCATTCGGGGAAGGAAGCATCATGCGCTTTGGGGAAAGCAACTCTCAAAAGCGCATTGAAGTTATTTCCACGAGCTCCCTGCCCCTGGACCTTGCTCTGGGTGTTGGCGGACTACCAAAAGGACGGATTGTCGAAATTTATGGTCCGGAATCCTCCGGGAAAACCACAGTTATGCTTCATGTCATTGCCAACGCGCAGAAAGCCGGCGGCATGGCGGCCTTCATCGACGCGGAACATGCCCTTGACCCGGCCTATGCACGAAAACTGGGGGTGAATCTCGATGAATTGCTGATCTCCCAGCCGGACAGCGGTGAAGAAGCTCTGACAATCTGCGAGACACTGGCAAAATCCAACTCGCTTGACGTCATTGTGGTGGACTCAGTGGCAGCACTCGTGCCCAAGGCGGAGCTGGAAGGTGATATGGGTATGGCAACCATGGGCATGCAGGCGAGGCTGATGAGCCAGGCGCTGAGGAAGCTGACAGCGATTCTTAATAAGGCACATACCTGCTGCATTTTCACGAACCAGCTGCGTGAAAAGGTTGGAGTGATGTTCGGGAATCCCGAAACCACCCCGGGTGGCAAGGCCTTGAAATTCTATGCCAGCGTTCGCATCGATATACGCCGTAAGGACGTGATAAAAGACGCCAGCGGCAATGTCGTGGGAAACAACGTCAAGGTGAAGATCGTCAAGAACAAGGTTGCCCCGCCGTTTGCAGAGGCAGAGTTCTCCATCATGTATAACCAGGGCATAAATCGCGAAGCCTCAATCCTTGAAGCCGCACTGACCAAGGATATTCTCACCAAAAAGGGTGCCTGGATTCAGTACAACGGCGAAATGATTGGACAGGGTAAGGAGGCCGCAAGGCAATATCTGGTGGATAATCCGGCGATAACCGAGGAAATTCGGGAAAAAGTTCTCTCTCTGTTGAATCCTGAGCCGGTTGCGCCGTCAGGAGACAAGGACAGGATCGAACAGGAAGAGGCAGTTGAAAGCTGAGCCCTGAACAACACCGGGTCCCTGCCCTGCCAGGGATCCGGTGGAATAATTCTGTCATCCAAATCATTAACCTTCCCAAAGAGTCTCCGGGTATGGCCCAGCCCCTCAAAAAACAGCTCAAGGAAGCCCG
>JAUIAG010000010.1 GCA_030425355.1 Verrucomicrobiia bacterium | reverse complement strand
CTGCGCCTGAGCATGTGAACCGCATCGACGGCACCATCGATGAGTTTGTCACCGATATAAAAGACTCCGTCCAGATCCAGAAGCAGTCCCTGCACAATTTCCTGTTTGTTTTGCTTCGTCATGGGTCTGCCTGAAAATTCCGGACTCGGACTGAGTCATAACCGGTCGCTGCATCACCGGGTATTTCAAATGTGACCGGCCATGGTTTCTCCCACGATAATCGTTTCACTGACAATGGGGAGAGGCAAGTGAGTCCCATGCGGGTGTCAGGGATGAAAAACCTTCCGGCAGTGGTGGATTCAGGGAGAATCCGCTTTGCCCGACTCACCTCCGAACATCGAGTCAATCAACTCGATTCTTTCACGGCGCAGGTAGAGCACGACGTTGCAGAACAGCCATGTCAAAAACGCCAGGAGTCCCATGGATGATTCCGTTGAGTCAAATCCGAGCCGCGTCAGATGGGCGATCAGGGCACCCGTCATGAGGCCCCATCCAAGAAGTGCCCCCCATGCCACACTCTGTGGAACGAGAATAAGGAACGCCGCCATCGCTTCGAGCCCTCCGATCAGGTACCGCCCTTCAGGTTCCATTCCCAGTGTTTTGAAGACGGCGACAGTTTCCTCGTGGCCGGTTATCTTGGCGGCCGCTGCTGCGCCAAGTGTCACCGCGATAATAATCTGGAGTATCCAGGAGATGAGGACCTTAACTTTCATGGCTGGGGTGGGAATCGTTGTCTGCAGGCTGCTCAGCGTCGGAGAAGGCGAGTCTGTCACGCAGACCGGTTTCCTCGCCGACCATCTGCCAGAGATCACTTCCTGACGGGATGTAGAGATCGTCGACTGTCAGCTGGGAGGGTGAGGATTTGCCCATGGCGATGGTGATTTCCTGCAGGTCGTGGATGGTGTTGCGGATATAATTACAGGTTCGCTGAGCCTTGTCTTCAATGACCAGCCCGGATTCGAGTCGAGGATCCTGCGTGGCTATTCCGGCCGGGCAGGTGTTGTTGGCGCATTCCCGCGCCTGGATGCAGCCGATGGAGAACATGAACCCGCGGGCCGAGTAGATTGCATCGGCCCCCAGGGCGAACGCAATGGCCTGACGGCCGGCATTGATCAATTTGCCAGCCGCCACCACCTTGGTTCGCGCCCTCACCCCTTCCTGCTTCAGTATCTGAACAGCACCATGCAGGGCGGGATATATGGGCATCCCGATGTGGTCAATGAACGCGCCGGGGGCAGCACCGGTGCCGCCCTCGCCGCCATCAACGGCAATCCAGTCGGGAAAAACATTCTGTCTCTTCATTTCCCGGACAAAATCCCTGAAGTCCCGCAGGGACCCTATACAGGTTTTTATTCCGACAGGGACATCGACGGTCTCCTGAATCGTCCTGATAAAGCCGACCGTGCTTATCAGGTCAACGCACTCCTGATGATACGGCGGCGAAACGGCATCATGACCCTCGGGTATCCCTCTGAGTTCAGCGATTTCACTGGAGATCTTCTCCTTGGGCAACAGACCACCCTTGCCCGGTTTTGCTCCCTGCGAGAATTTTATCTCCACCATGCGGACCTGCGGCTCGGCGACTATCCTCTTCAATGCTTCCGCATCGAGGTTGCCGGATTTGTCCCTTACACCGAATTTGGCCGTGCCAATCTGGAATATCAGATCAGCATCCTCCATCAGATGGTATTTGGGATATCCGCCTTCGCCGGTGTTCATGGGAATCCCCGCCCGCGCTGCTCCGCGTGCCAGAGCTCTGATGGCATGGCTGCCTATGGCGCCATAACTCATGGCGCTGATCATAAACGGGTTTCTCAGCTCGTAAGGCCTCCCGACCTGTCGCTCTTCCCCGAAAACCAGCAGAAATGGCCTCCGGCCGGCTTCCCGAGTTGGGAACATCGAATGCCGCAGTTTGATCTCGGTGCCGTCATAGTCCAGCAAAGTCCCGAATGACACAGCCGATTCCATGCTCTTGGCCTTGCGGTAGACTTCGGATCGCTCCAGTCGGTTGAATGGCCGCTCCTCACGATCATTCATGAAAAGATACTGTCGGAACTCCGGACCGACACTTTCTATGAGATACCGCATCTGCCCAAGCAGCCCGAAATTGCGCAGGATGGTATGTTCGCCCTGGATGTTGGTGTAGGTGAAGTTGACGATCAGCAGGAAGAGAAAAGCCACCGTCAGGAAATGAAAGTAAAAGGAAATGAAATACCCGGCGGCAAAAAAGACCGCCGGGAGGATATACAATGCCAGGTTGGAGAACCGTGAAAGAACGTGGAGATCAACGGAAAGTGCTTTGGGCATCTGGTGGATGGATTTCGATGCTGCTCCTGTCGCGGTGGCCGGGATCGACAATAAGTTTCAAACCGCTGAGCAGCATCCTGTTTTGCTTGAGTCTGTTCCCGGTCGATTCATTCCATTCAGACCGGGCCTCATTTGTAGACTGCCGGCCACGATTTTGGAAGCCTGTAATTCCATCCGCCTCCAGTCTGTGTTTCCCTGTCCGGTGGGAGAGAAAGGCCTTCACTCCTCACTGAGAATTTCACGGTATTTCATGCGGTATGTAAAAAGTGCCAGTGCGTTGAGAATTGCGACTATGAGCCCCGGGCCGATGCCACCCAGCGCGAGGCTGCCATGGAATATGAGGATATTGATGGAGATCGGTGTGAGAATCAGCAGCATCAGGGCCGCATAACGGTCCACTATCAATGCAACAGCTGTCAGAATGTAAATAATGCCCAGCAGCGGAAAGAGAATTCCCGTGCTTTCCATCGCCTGCAGGTACGCCTGCGCCTCATCAGAAAGGCTGGGAGAGGACATGAAATGGAAGAATTTGTTCAGCCCGAATATCAGCAACATCGCGGCCAGTGTGTAACGAATGAAATATGAGAGTTTTTTCATGGATGAATAGTCCTTTTTTCTGTTTGTTCAGGGTTTGTTCTCAGCCGGGTCGGGGCATGCGGCCTTTATGCGGAGAGAGTGGTCAGTGTATCCACCGGACAGGCACCCGCAGGCCGGGATTGATCGCCGGAACTAACGGGTGGAATCATTGCCGTCTGGTGCAACTTCTGACTGGATGAGCCACATGTGGCTCTCCAGTCCGGCGGTGATTCCGATCAGCATAGTCCCGGTGACATTGTCGATGGGCCGGATGACGGCATTTGCCTCTCTGAGGACCCGGGTGACTTCAAGGATTCGGGAACTCATAAGATCCGCCGCGACAGATGGAGTCAGGAATCCTCCCGGTAACCTCTCAAGTCTGCTGGTTGACTTCACCTTTTCAGCGTCGCCTTCGGCCGGGACACCAAGTGTGGTGATCCGCTCCGATACAATGCCGATCCCGTCATCCAGTGAACGGGACACAGAACTGAGCTGCATCCTGACCGGGCTGAAGTTTACTCCCTGCAGATTCCAGTGGCACAACCTGAGCATCAGCGACAGGTCGATGAGATAAGCCATCAGGTGATTCAGTTCCTCGCAGATTTTTCCGGTGTCTGGTTTTGTCAACGGCGTCAGCATACTGGACGGGATCGATGATCCATAGGGGGTTGGGGGGCCCGATTGCACGACGCAGGAGCACGAGGAGGTGTGTCTGTCTGCGGAGCGGATCCTGTCACCTACCCGGGGATGTATGAACTCCGTCAGGTTTAGCCCTCGGGACATCTCAATGAAATGAAGGCAATTGGGCAGGATGAATTTCCGCTCTGTGCTGGCGGGGAGGTTTTCTTCTTTTCACTACCAACCTGCCAGTGTTTCACAGGGTTGCAACTGTTACATGCGGTTTGGTGATGGCAGAGGGCCTGAGGTGATTCGGGTGAAGAAAGCTGCGATAAGCTCAGGATCGCCCCGGCCTGTTCAACTGGCGCCGTTTGAGGGCTCCCAGCTTCACCCTGCTCAGACCGCGCACATAGTCCATCGCCAGATGCAGTCCAAGCTTCGTTTGACCCGGAGGCCAAAGCAGAAACTCTGTCTGTAAACCGGACTGTCCTTTGAGTCTGGATATCTCCTGAAAGCGGCCGGCCAACAGCAGTTTCATGACCTGCGGGAACTGAACGATATGCACCCAAGGAGTCCCGGTCTTCTGGGTTTCCGGATTGCCGGCAAGCATTTCAAACAGGCCCATTCCGAAATCCACATCGGCGATGAGAGAGGTGTAGCACTGGGTGGAGCATCAGACAAAATGCGGATCGATTATCTAGAATTCTCCATTGGCCGATTTCATCCAGTCGAATGCGGAGATTCCGTGATAGCCGCAGCACTCACGACCGTCCTGCTGTCCCTGGGAATCAGCAAATCGTACTTGTTCAGGCGGCAGGCTTCAGACAGGCGATCCGGGAGTTCATCCGGATTATCAAAGACCAGTCCTTGTCGCACAGAAGACGAACTTGATACGGGATGCCTTCTGCGGAAAAGAGCATCACACAAAACCCCGGCCCTGTGAAAAGGAAATGCCACGGTTAAAAACTGAAGGAACTGGAATAATGCCCGCAAACTGCCGGGACTTCGGGCTGGTTCGTCCGGCTTTTGTGCGCCGTGGCACCCGACATCAAACCACTGCCACTTCATTCCCTGTGCCGCTCCGGGAAATGGTGTAATCTGATATTGCTGAATAACATCCGGAACCTCTCTGGCTGTGCCATTGAATGCCTCGATCCAATCGAATCAGTACAGGTGCCAGTTTGTTGCGCTCTTCTCTAACTTCTATTCAAACAAGCGGACCATGCTGTCAGTTTATTTGGAAGATTCTGTATTGTGTATAATCTGTTGTGATATAAGCAATATACTGTTTAAGCTTTATGAGCAGGGGGTGCGGGTTATCAGCCAGTGCAGGATGATTTGCGGGCAGCCACAGGGTGCGGGGCCCGGATAATCTATCAGGCGATGATGTCATTCACGACATTTCCATGGACGTCAGTGAGACGGAAGTCACGCCCGGAGTAACGATAGGTAAGTTCTTCGTGGTCAATGCCCAGAAGATGCAGAATGGTCGCGTGAAGATCGTGGACGTGAACCGGGTTCTCACTCACCTCCATGCCGGTCTCGTCAGTTTTTCCATAATAGGTTCCGCCACGGATTCCGCCGCCCGCCAGCAGCATGGAGAAAGCGGTATGGTGGTGATCTCTGCCGGTCTTGTCCTTGTTGCTATTGCGATCCTGTTCGGCATAGGGGGTGCGTCCGAATTCACCGCCCCAGAGAACGAGTGTGTCCTCGAGCAGCCCGCGCGATTTGAGATCGGCGATGAGGGCTGCTCCCGCCTTATCCGCATCGGCGCACAGTTTCGGGTGCTGGGAGTTGTGATGGCTGTGGGTGTCCCATGGCTGGTTGCTTTTGCCGGTATAATAGACAGTTACAAAGCGGACGCCCCGCTCGACAAGTCGGCGCGCAAGCAGACACGAGCGGGCAAAGGCCGTGTCACCGTATGATTCTTTCAGGTAGTCCGGTTCGCCGGAAATATCGAAGGCATCGGTGGCCTCAATCTGCATGCGGTAGGCGGTTTCCATCGACTGGATCTGTGCTTCGAGGTCCTTTTCTCCGGGTCTGGAATCTGCATGAAAACGGTTGAGGTCCCTGAGCAGATCGAGCTGGGATCGCTGCTGTCCGAGCCCGTAGCGGGGGTTCCGGACATTGGCGATCAGCTTTTCCACTTCCATATCTTCAGTCATGACGCTGGTGGCCTGAAACTGGGCGGGCAGGAAACTGGAACTCCACAGCGCCGGTCCAACCACGATGTTGGGGCTCGGGCGCAGAACGACGTAGCCCGGCAGATTCCTGTTCAGCGTCCCGAGTCCGTAAAGGGCCCATGATCCGATTGAGGGCCGGACCGGCTGGATGTTGCCGGTGTGCATCTGCAACAATGCAGGTTCGTGATTGGGCACGTCGGTGTGCATCGACCGAATCACGCAGCAATCATCAATTATTCTGGAGAGCCCCGGGAGAGTTTCACTGACCGGAAGCCCGCTTCTGCCGCACTGGCGAAAGGAGAAAGGCGAGGGGAAGAAGCCGGAGCCCTTGCTGGGTTTGTAGAGCCTGCCGGAAGGCTGTGTGCCTTCAAGACGCGCCAGAGCCGGTTTCGGGTCGAAGGTGTCAATGTGGGACGGCCCGCCATTGAGAAAGAGGAAGATGACTCTTTTGGCCCTTGGGACGATGTTGGGCCGTCCGGCTGTCGCCGGATTGGCAGCCGTGGCTTTTTCTCCGGCAAGAAGCCCGCCCAGAGCCGCCATTCCAAAACCGGCAGCTGTCCTCTGCAGCATCCTCCGGCGGGAAAAATTATCCGATCCACTCAGGGGGTTTTCGCGGGATCCGGTTTCAATGTCTATCATGGCTGTCGGTTCACGTTATTCAGTCGAGGTATATCATCTCGTTGGAGATCAGCAGGGTGTGGGCCAGCAGTTCCAAACGCGAGGCAAAGGGCATGGATTCCTCCTCCTCCAGGAATTTGAGAATCCGGCGGGTTTCTCTCTCCTCCGGGAGTCTGAAGCAGGTCTCCAGAAAGGCGCTTTGAATCAGTTTTTCCGGATCACCGGACGGGTATTCCGCAAGAAGCTTCCGGGCCATGGATGCCGCCGATTCGAGGAAAAAATTGTCGTTCATCGCATAGAGCTTCTGAGTGGGGGTGATGGTTTCGGCGCGATCGGCGCTGTGGACATTGGCATCGGGGTAGTCAAACTGCATCAGGAACGCATCCAGTTCGAGCCGGCTGATCCGGCTGTAGACTGTCCGCCGGAAGGCGCGCTTCTCTTCCTGTCCGGAAAGAACAAAGGACTTTTTTCCGGAGCGGTCCAGCAGACCCGAAACCTTGAGGACGGCATCCCGCCACATTTCCACAGGCAGCCTTTTTCTGTTCATGCGGCTCAGCAGGCGGTTTTCCGGATCCGATCGAAGCACTTCGGCGGTGGCTGTGGCCGACTGGCGGTAGGTGGAGGAAAATACCATTTCGCGGATCAGCCATTTGGTCGACCATCCTGATTCCATGAATCTCACCGCCAGGTCATCCAGAAGGCGGGGATGCGTCGGCCTTGAGCCCAGTTCCCCGAAGTTGCTCGGGGTGTCCACCAGACCGCGTCCGAACAGCAGGGCCCAGATGCGGTTGACGTAGACCCTTGCGGCCAGCGGGTTGTCAGACGATGAAATTTCCTCCGCCAGCTCCAGTCGGCCGCTTCCCTCGGTAAAAGGCTTTGGCGTACCTTCATGAAGGACACGCAGGAAACGCCGGGGTGTTTCCGGTCCCGGACTGGAAGTCTGGCCTCTTCGGTAGACCGGAAGGTTTCGCACCCTGCCGTCCTGAACAACATGGATTTCGTGGGTTCTCGCTTTTTTCTCCTCCTCGCTGACCGGCCGGCCCTGCTCATCAAACTGCTGGTTGACCATGTCGGTGGAGGCAAAGACACCGGCCAGCGAGTAATAGTCCTCAATGCTTATCGGGTCGTATTTGTGGTCGTGACAGCGGGCGCAGGCCACCGTGAGGCCGAGGAAGGTCCTGGTGACCGTATCGACCCGGTCCTCCCATTCATCAGCCTGCACTTCCAGTCGGCCACGGTTGTAGTATTTCGGCCCCAGACCAAGAAATCCGAGGGCCTTGATGTCCCCGGCGTCCTCCAGATCTGTGAAATCCGCAGCCAGCTGCAGATTGATGAACTCATTGTAGGGCCGGTCGCTGTTGAAGGATTCAATGACCCAAGAGCGGTACCGCCATGCGTTGGGGTAAAAATGTTTTGTGTCGTTGCCGACCTGATGTGCCTGATCCTCCGCGTAGCGGGCGAGATTAAGCCAGAAACTCGCCATCCGTTCGCCAAAAGCATGCGAGTTGAGCAGCCCTGATACATAGTGATGGTAAAATTCCTCTCTCTGCCCGGGTTCCTCCGGAATCTGCCTGAACACATCCGGATCCGGAGGCAGACCGGTCAGATCGAATGTGACCCGTCGCAGCAGTTGGGTGAACTGCGCCGTCGCTGCCGGTGCCAGCCCGTTCTCCTCCATTTTGTGAAGCGTGAAGTAGTCAAGGCGGGTCGAGGGCCAGCTCCCGTTTTTCACCGCTGGCCGGACCGATGACGTCGGCGGCCTGAACGCCCAGTGCTCCCGCGCCTTGTCCCAGTCAAATTTTTCCTCCAGGACCGCGTCGATCCCACCGGAATCACCGCCCGGGTCATCAGCGGCATGGGTCGTGGCACCTGCCAGAGCCATTGCCGCCAGAAGTGTGCCGGTCATTAGACGCAGCTGGCGACGGACTGTGGAAACCGGAATACAGGCTGCTGGAATTTTGACACGCGTGTTCATGAAAGCGGGCAGGAGGGTTTGCTGAAATCCAACCCACTCAACCATACCGCGGCCCCGCAATCAAGAATGTTGATTGCCAGCCATTACACATAAATATAACAATATAACGATACAAAAATGTTCACAGGGTGCCAGGCTCCTTTTTCCTGGGACTGGACGGTGCACCGGGTGCCGGTCGCATGAATTTCTACGGGCGGAAAGGCAGGGGCTGCTCTGGGTCCTGATGGCAGAAACCGGCAGGAGAGCGGAATGTTTTCCTGGTGCCAGTCACAAAGCGATGGACATGTATCAGATAAATTGAGCATGCTGAGGCAATCACCTGGACTACTCAACTGGAAGCATGACTGCAATTAAACGTATTCTCCGCATGGCGACAGGCATAATGAGCCTGGCACTTTTTCTGTATCCACCGGTCTTGAAAGGCGCGGTGACACTGCCCGCACTTTTCGGGAACCACATGGTCCTGCAGCGGGATCATTCCAACCCGGTATGGGGCTGGGGTCATCCGGGCGAACGGATCACGGTGAAAGCCATTCAGCAGGACGGTGCGTGGAGGGAGCATTCCACGGTGACGGGCGCCGATGGCAAGTGGCTGGTGCGGCTGGATCCCATGGAGGCTCGAAGCCGCTGGACACTTGTTGTGGAAGGCCAGAACAACGAAGTGCGGATCACCGATGTCGTTGTGGGCGAAGTCTGGCTGTGTGCCGGGCAGTCGAACATGCAGTGGAGTGTCAACCAGTCGAATGACCCCGATCTCGAGAAGCTCGCCGCGCACTATCCCGACATCCGTATGATCACGGTGCCGCTGCTGGGCACCCAGGTGCCACAGGAGGATTTTGAAGGGCAGTGGGAACAATGCACTCCGGAGAGTGTTCAGAATTTTTCCGCTGTGGGGTATTTTTTCGGGCGGCAGATTCATCAGACGCTGGATATGCCGGTTGGGCTGATCGACAACGCCTGGGGCGGTTCGTCTGCCGAGGCATGGGTCCGCCGGGATCTGCTGGAAGGCCAGGAAGTCTTTGAACCACTGATGCAGCGCTGGGCCGCGATTGAATCCAATCCCGAACTGCTCAAGGCCATGGACGAATATGAACAGGCCCGGGAGGACTGGATTCGTCAATCCGCCCAGGCACGGCTCAAGGGAGAACCGGTGCCGCCCCAGCCGTCGCGCCCCCGCAACCGCCTCACCGATCAGCACCGCCCGGGAAATATCTACAACGGCATTCTCAGACCACTTATCGGTTATGGTATCCGCGGGGCCATCTGGTATCAGGGCGAATCCAATGCCGGCCGCGCCTACCAGTACCGCGAGCTTTTTCCTCTGATGATCCAGAGCTGGCGCGACGAATGGGGACAGGGAGATTTTCCTTTCTACTGGGTGCAGCTGGCCGATTTCCGCGACGAGAAACCGGAACCATCCGAATCGGACTGGGCCGAACTGCGGGAAGCGCAGACAATGACCATGGACCGGCTCCCGAACACCGGAGAAGCCGTCATCATCGATCTCGGTGAAGCGCATGACATCCACCCGAAAAACAAGCAGGATGTCGGCAAAAGGCTGGCCCGGTGGGCTCTGGCCCGGGATTACGGATTCGAAATTGTCTGCCGGAGTCCGCGATACAAGTCCATGGAAGTCAGCGACGGGAAGGCAATTCTGACCTTTGACCACGTCGGGGGTGGACTGGATACCTTCGATGTCCGCACCCCGATTGGCTTTGCCATTGCCGGCTCGGATCGGAAATTTGTCCGTGCGGATGCCAGAATCACCGGCCCTTCCACGATCGAAGTCTGGAGTGACAGCATAGCAACTCCCGCATCCGTCCGCTACGGATGGGCGGATAACCCCGTCTGCAACGTTCAGAACAGGGAAGGCCTGCCCCTCACTCCTTTCCGAACCGACGATTGGCCCGGAGTCACAGCCGGAAACTACTGACTACAGGGTGCCAGGCTCTTTTTTCCTGCAATCGACAGGGTGTCAGGCTCTTTTTTCCTGGGGCCGGACCGGGCTCCGGGTGCCGGTCTCATGAATCTTTATGGGCGGAAAGGCAGGGGCTGATCCGGGGCCTGATGGCAGAAACCGGCGAGAGGGCAGCAGTTCATCGCCAGTTCCCAGTATCCGGTCGAGCCGGCGATGAGTCCGAACTGTCCGTCGGGAATATCGTGGTAACACGATTTAATGCCGGCGTATTCAGGGCGCATTCCGGTGCCCCATGGCAGCTCGGGCGCGAGATCGCTGAGTGACTCCGCCGGAAAAAGCCGGGTTTCCATTGAAGTGATCAGGTTTCCAAAGTGGTCCACGTGGAGGACCCGGGCGAGGACGGCCTTGCCGTGTCTTTCAGGTTCGGGCAGTTCGAGACTCTGCAGGCCGGTGAGTTCAGGCCCCGCCTCGGAAGGATGGGCTCCCCCGGCAATCCGTGCCGCCGCCGGGGCAAAAATATCGCGACCGTGAAAAGTCGAGCTGACTTCGGGGGAGATCCAATCGATGTTGGCAATACTCCACACCCCCCTGACCGTCAGTGTCCTCAGGGCTTGAGTGAACAGGCCATTGTCCGGGCCAACCAGGACCGGACCATCGGTTTCGATGACCACCGCCCGGCGGGAACTGCCGACTCCGGGATCCACCACACCGACGTGGACCGCATCCGACGGGAACCACGGAAGTGCCTGCGAGATCATGAAAGCCCCCTGGCGGATATCCCCCTGACGAACCCCGTGGCTGATGTCGATCACCGTGGCTCCAGGGGCTATTCTCTGAATCACCCCCTTCATTGTGCCCACATACCAGTCCTGCAGCCCGAAGTCCGTCGTCAGTGAGATTGTCGTCATTTTTATTGAAATATCATTGATTGTAAGGCGGTAAATGGAGAGATAATAAGTGTCCCTTAAAAATGGAAGGCAATCGAAAACTCATTCTTATCACTGGAGTGACCCGTGGAATCGGTCAGGGACTGACCGACGAGTTTATTCGTCTGGGCCACACGGTGCTTGGATGTGCCCGTTCGACTCCGGTGATCCGCAAGCTTCGTGAGAGCCACGGGGAACCCCATGATTTTTACGCGCTGGACGTGTCTTCCAATGACGAGGTCAAGTCCTGGGCCTCTCTGGTTCTGACCACCCATGGAACCCCTGATTTCATTATCAACAACGCGGGTGTGATTAATCTTTCCAACCCTCTGTGGGAGATTCAGGACGACGAGTTTTCAAGAGTGATGGATGTCAATGTCAAGGGCGTTGCCAACATCATCCGCCACTTTGTCCCACAGATGATTGCCGCGAAAAAGGGCGTCATCGTCAACATGAGTTCCGGCTGGGGGCGTTCAGCCGATGCCGAGGTGGCACCTTATTGCGCTTCGAAATGGGCTATTGAGGGCCTGACCCGGTCGCTGGCCGCTGAGCTTCCGTCTCCTCTGGCTGCGGTTGCCCTCAACCCCGGATGTGTCAACACCCGGATGCTGGAGACCTGTTTCGGCAGTGCCGCCTCCAATCATGTGACCCCGGAACGATGGGCACAGACCGGAGCACCATTCATTCTTTCCATTTCCCGCAGCAACAATGGCGAGGCCATGACTCACATGGTCTGACCCGGTCGCCTGTCCGGCAGCCCGGATGCTGCCAGCGATGCCTCACCCCATGTTATTCAGCGAAGGCAATACGGACCCTTTCCTGACCACGAATGTGGAGGATTCCATCACCCGCTGGAACTTCTATTCCCCGGATCACAAGGTGGATCTGACCAGTTACCTTTTTCGACTGTCATCCGGAAACTTCTTCTTCGACCCCGCCGTCGCCTGGGTCCCTCAGCACAGTCATACGTCCAGGGTGCCAGGTACAATATTTCTGACGAGCGGGAATCATCTGAGGAGTGCACCTTTACTGGCTTCGCTGATTCATGCGCCGGTTCTGGCGTCCTCCCGTTGTCAGTTTTCAGTCGCTGCAGCCTGTTTTCAGCCCGTTTTTCTGGAGTCATTGGACCGTTTGCCGGGGGGGTGGGAGTGGTTTCCCCTTGATGGCGGGCCGCCGGGGGAAACAGTTTTTCTCCACCGGGAACTGGGTTACGCGGTTTTCGGGGACGCTCTGGTCAACCTTGAAGGGCGACAGCTCGAGCTCCTGCCTGAAAAATACTGTTCCGACTTCCATCTCTTGAAAAACAGTCTCCGTGATTGGTTTGCCAATTACGGTTCCTTCGTCCGCACGATATTCATGGCTCACGGTCGTCCGCTTCTGGATGCTTCCGGAATCCGGGATGCTGTGAATCTGGTCGGGGCAGCTGAATGAGACAAACGCATCCCCTGCCGGCAGCGGGTCGGGGCATTCCTGGAGGCCAGTGCAAACTCGACAAGTGCTGCAGGAGGGGAGATGTTGGAATGGATGAATGACAAGCTGGACAGTCTGCGCAGACTGCTGGAGTCCTATGGCTCCTGCCTTGTTGCCTACTCCGGAGGCGTTGACTCGGTCTTTCTGGCAGTCATGGCGCACAAGGCTCTTGGTGACCGAAGTCTGGCCGTGATAGCCGATTCGCCGTCCCTGGCCCGTGAGGAGCTGCAGGAGGCGCTGGATATCGCCAAACAGTTCGGTTTTCCGGTCAAAGTCGTGCGCACCGATGAATTTCAAAACCCGGATTACCTCCAGAATGCTCCGGACCGGTGCTATTTCTGCAAGAGTGCACTTTTTGAACAGTTGAAACCCCTGGCCGGTGAACTGGGCTTTTCGGTAATTGCCTATGGGGAAAATGTGGATGATCTGGGCGATATTCGCCCCGGTGCCGTCGCGGCCCGTGAATCGAATGTCCGATCGCCGCTGCGGGAAGCCGGGTTGACCAAAGCTGAAATACGCGACGCCTCGCGAAGTCTCGGGCTTCCGACATCGGATAAACCCCAGATGGCCTGCCTCAGTTCGAGGATCCCCCACGGAGACCCTGTCACTCTTGAGAAGCTCCGGGCGGTCGAATTATCCGAGAGTTTTCTCAATCGAAACGGCTTTTCAGGCGCCAGAGTCCGGTGTCACGAATTGCGGCACGGGCTACTGGCCCGCATTGAAGTCCAGCCCGATGACTGGGCTGCCCTCGGCGATGTCGACCACTGCCGGAAAATTGAAGCCGGATTGAGGGATTTCGGCTTCACTCTCGTCACCCTGGACCTCGGCGGATACAAGCGCGGCGGCCGGGCACCCGAGCGGCCGGCCAGTGAATCCAGCCGTCAGAATCCATCCGGGCAACTCACCGAAAATAAATAAATCCGATCCCGGACTTTGGAAACAATTCATTTCTCCGAACGTATAGACTAATGAGGACAGTCAATTTAATACTCTGACATGCCGGAATTTGCATACAAAGCACGGAAACGGAGCGGCGACCTTGTCGAGGGCGTAATCAGTGGTTCGGACCGTTCCCAGGCCCTTGCCCAGATTGGCAGGATGGGTCTTTACCCCGTTCGGGTGGATCCGGCAGGCGGGGGAGGCTCAGGTGCGAAGGCCTCGCGCAAGGCTCCGTCCGCCCCTGTCCGTGAACGACGACAGGGAACAGCAGGCAGTGGTACAGCCACGAAAACACCAATCGCCCGCCGCAAGGACCAGCCTCCTCGAAGGCAGGCCAAAAAATCCGGGCCGGCCCCGGCGGCCGGTGGAAAAGCTGCGGGTGCATCAAGTCGTCGCCGCAAACCCAAACTCACTGAAGTCGCCACTTTCACCCGCCAGTTTGCCAATCTGCTCGGCTCCGGCATGCCTCTCACAGCCGCACTCAACAGCATGAGCTACATTGGCTCCAAGGGCATTCCCGGATCGCTCTGCCTCGAAATCCGTCAGGAAATCACCGAAGGCGCCAACCTGTCCGACGCCATGGCGCGCAAGGGCGGACGGGTTTTCTCCGATCTTTACATCAATATGGTCAGGGCAGGGGAGCAGTCAGGCGCTCTCACCCAGGTGCTCCGAAGGCTGGCGGATCACTACGAGCGATTCTCGGAAGTGCAGCAGAAATTCACATCGGCGATGATTTACCCGACGGTGGTGGTCACAGTGGGGGTCGTTCTGGTGCTGTGCTTCATGAAGTTCATGCTGCCGAAGTTCCTCACGGTCTTCGAAGGCGTCAATGTCGAGCTGCCCACATCCACAAAAATTCTCATCGGGATCAGTGACTTTGTGAACTTGTACTGGTGGCTGATACTCGGGGCGATTTTTCTCTCGATTCTGGGGTTCATCCGATTCAAGGCGACCCCGGCAGGTGGACGGAAGGTGGATGAGTGGTCCATGAGCCTCCCGCTGTTCGGCAATGTGGTCAGGCTCAACCTGTTCGGGCAGTTCGCCAGGACGCTCAGCACACTGCTCACCAACGGCGTCCCCGTACTCGTGGCCCTGAAAATCACCGAAAAAACCATTTCCAACCGGATTATCCGCGAAGCCATCGCCAAAACACGGGATGATGTCACCGATGGAAAAACCCTCGCCGAACCACTGGCTCGCAGCCGGATTTTCCCGCAGCTGATGATTGACCTCCTGCGCATCGGCGAGGAAACGGGAGACGTGCCCGGCGCCCTCGAAAACGTGGCCAACACTTACGAGAATGAACTTTCCAACCAGTTGAAGATTCTCACCAATCTCATCGAACCGGTGATGATCATCGTCATCGCCGTGCTGGTTGCTGGACTGATGTTCAGCGTTCTCTCAGCGATGATGGCCATCACACGCAGCGTGGCTTCCTGACACCCTGATTTCCGGGCAGGAAAACTGCTTCCGCCTCCACTCTCATGATCAATGGACTGAATATCCCAACTGCCCCGAGGAGGGCATCCGGCGGCTTCACCATGCTGGAGATCATGGTCGTCCTTGGCATTTCTGCCATGCTCATTGCCATGGCCGTCCCGTTCATTGGCGGGCTTTTCAATGTGAATCCCATACGCGACACCACCCGCAATGTCATGCATCTCCTTGAGCAGGCGAGGGCACAGTCCATCCTCACTGGACAGCCATGGGAATTTGTCGTCAGCCCCGCCGAATACCGCATGCTGATCCGTCCGGCACCTGTGTCCGGCCCGGGGCAGCAGATGAATCCCGGGACAGAGCCGCCCATGGATCTGCCGCCCATGCCGGCCCCGGTGGCCGCCCCGGCTTCCGGCCCAGAAGCTTCCGAAAGCACTGGACTGCCGGTTCCCGGCCGGAAATTTTTCTCGGCGGAAATCCACCCGGACATAGTCCTTGAAATGATTGCCGTGAATTACGTGGAGAAAAAAGATCTGCCTGAAGCAGTGGTTCGATTTTACCCGAATGGCACCTGCGACAAATTCACTTTCGTTTTCAATCGGGGGCCCTCCGAATACCGCATGGTCAGGCTCGACATGATGACCGCTCTCGCGAGCTTCGAGACAGATCCATCCAAGTTCGTCGACTCACAGGATTAATCCCCCGAACATCACTCACTGCCACGGCCGCAAAGGAAATGAAACTCCAGTCATACAGCCATCATCCCGGCAACAGGCGGCAGCAGGCCTTCTCCCTGCTGGAGGTCGCCATTGCCATGGCCATCTTCTTCATGGCCATCTTCGTTATCCTCGAGCTCTCCACCAACAGCCTGCGCTCGGCCTATCTCCTCCGCAACAATGCCCCTGATCCCCGGATGCTCCTCAGTGATCTCATCATGACCAATCAGCTCGAGGAAATCGTCGAGAGTGGTGACTTTCAGGAAATGCATCCCGGTTATGTCTGGGAAAGAACCGTCACAAGCGCCAGTTTCGGAGAGGATGACAACGGACTCTACCGGGTGGATGTGACCGTCAGAATGGCGGATTCAGACTGGCAGAACAGCATCACAATGCTGTTGTTCAAGCCCTCCATGGCTTCAGGACTCATGAACCGTTCCGCCTCCGACCGCTCCCGCAATGATGGATCGGCCGCACGCGCACCGGGTGCCCGCTAAACTGATCTCCCCACCATGCGCATCAAACTTTCAGTTCCCATCCGTTCCGGTGCCTCCGCCCATGCCGGGCCCGTTCACCTGTTCCCGCCCGGGCACCGGAAGTCGTTCCGGTGGCACAGGGCCTTCACTCTTCTGGAAATCATGGTTGCCATGGCCATCTTCAGCATGGTCTCACTCGCCATCTATTCCTCATGGAACGCCATCATCAACGCTTCGAGGGTCGGTCTCCAGGCTGCCGCCGACGCCCAGCGCCGGCGCAATGCCGTCAATGCCATCCAGGATGCGCTCTTCGGAGTTCAGATGTCGACCGCCAATCTCCAGCATCACTATTTCCTCGCGGATACCACCGATCCCGAAGCGGCGCTTTTAAGCTTTGTCTCTCTCCTCCCGGAGTCATATCCAGGCAACGGACTTTTCCCCGGCACACCGATGCGCCGGGTGACCTTCACTCTCGACGTCGATCGCAACGGAAGCCGGAACCTCATCCTTTATCAGACACCGGTTCTGGCGTCACTCGATGAGATGGAGGACCCGATTCCGATAAAACTGGCCGAGAATGTCTCGGTTTTCGGTGCGGAATTCTATGATGAGAGCCTGGATGAATGGCTCGCAGGATGGGAAAACACCAACGCACTGCCCCGACAGGTGCGGTTCGCCCTGGTTTTCGAGAACCCCGCGCAGAAATCCGGTCAATACCGAAGCAGTTCCCAGTCATCCGCACCGGACCTTGAAACGCGGGTGGTCACCATTCCCAGTTCTGCGATACCGATTCAGATCCAGCGCCCCGGAATTGGCGCTCTTTCCGGCAACGGTCAGCCGGGCCCGGGGCAGGGACAGGACCCCAATCAGAATCCCGGCGATGATCAGGCCACCCCGGGTGCTGCCGGAACCGGCGGCCAGTCGACCTTCCGCGGGAGTGACGCCCGCCCGCAGCCGGGTCCCCGTGGCCGCTAATGGCTATTGACAGATCCATCCCAGAACCGTCATGAAAACCAGTTTCCCCAATTTATCTCCAACCACCAGAAACTCCGCCGGGGGCTTTGCCCTCATCATTGTCATGGTGGTTATCGCCATCCTCGGCGGTATCGCCGTGCATTTTGCCTCCAATATGAAGGTCGAGCTCAAACTCGCCCAGAATGCCAACTTCGACGCGGATTTCGAGGTTCTTGGACTCTCGGGTATCGAATACGCCCGGTATGTCCTGGCGCTTGAAGCCGCCACCACCATGACCACCGAACCATTCGACGCCCTGCATCAGGTCTGGGCCGGTGGAACCGGCAGCGAAAACTACCCCATGGACGAAGAACTCATGATGGTCAACCTCAATAATAATCAGCTGGGCAGCGGATCCTTCTCCATCTCCATCACCGATATGGAAAGGAAATGGAATATCAACTCCGCCAATGAGGCGATCCTCGAACAATGCCTGATCCTCCTGGGTGTCGATTTGTCGGAAATGTCCGCAATTTCCAATTCCATCCTGGACTGGATGGACCCGGACCAGATCGTCCGGCCCGGAGGGGCCGAAACGGACGATTATCTGGCCATGAATCCGCCCTACCTCTGCAAGGACGGTCCTCTCGACGACATAACCGAGCTGCTGAGGGTCCGCGGAATCACGCCGCCCATGTTCTGGGGCCCCGAGTTCAACCCGTCAATCCACCTCGGCCCCGGGCAGGACGCCGAAATGATGCTTTTCGAGTCCCAGGCCCTGGCCTACCCATACGGCCTCAAGGATTTTTTCACGCCCATTTCCAGCGGCACCATCAACGTCAACACCGCTCCAGCCCAGGTCCTCATGATGATCCCCGGCATCGACGAACTCGCCGCCAGCGAAATCATTGCCCAGCGCTCCGGACCCGACGGCATCCAGGGCACACCCGATGACACACCCTACGCCTCGCCCTCAATGTTACCGGTCCTTCCCGATGTCCTGAACCTCGCGAGCCGTTTTCTTTCCGTCCGCAGTCTCCACTTTCTCGTCGAAGTCGATGTCACCATCAATTCCACCACCCGGCGCTTCGAGGCTCTCATCCGCCGCGAAAGCCCAACCCGGGTCGACACCATTTTCGTCAGAAGGCGCTGAATTCCGCCGAAATCCCTGCTCCCGCGGTATTCTTCGCTTAACTGCCTCCCCGCGAATGACGATTAGCCCGTAGCAGGAAAAATTCGATGACCCGGAAAAAAAATGTGAAATGTTTGGGTGGGGTTGACGGATATTACTGTTGACAGGTATTTTCCTGTCTGAAATAGTTTCACTACACACGGAAATTCAAAATACTAAAACCATGAAAATCAAAGCGCTTGCTATTACTTCACTTCTTGTCGCTGCCGGTGCACTGCAGGGACAGGCTCAGAATTCGATCAACGCCGTTGGTTACGTCAAAAAAACCTTCGGAGAAGGCTTCACACTCTTCAGCAACCCACTCATCGCTGAAGACAACACTGTTGCTTCTCTGATGCCCAGTCCTCCGATTGGAACCATCGTCTACAAGTTCGTCGAAGGTTCATTCGTCAACAACACCTACGTTGGCGCATGGCTTGACACCAACATGAGCCTCCAGCCCGGTGAAGGTGCCTTCATCTTCGTACCGGAAGGTCAAAGCCTCGAAGCCATTTTCGTCGGAGAAGTTCCTCAGGGCACTCTCACCACTGAATTCCCTGCCGGATTCTCCCTCGCCGCTTCTCAGGTGCCTCAGGCCGGAACTATCGCAACCGACCTCGGACTGGATCCAGCTTCTGTCTCCAACGTCTACACCTTCAACACCGACACTCAGGGATACAGCACCTTCGCTTCCATCCCCGGACTCGGATTCCTCACCGAACCAACCATCGCCATCGGTGAAGCCGTGTTCCTCGAGTCAGCCGAAGGCGGTTCATGGACACGTGAATTCACTGTCTCTGAATAAATTTTACTTGATCGAGACTAGCACTTTTCATTATTACTACTTCTGACTATGAAAAAACTACTCATCGGACTCACCTCTCTGGTTCTTGCCACCGGGCTTTACGCTCAGGACGGCAAGGTTGCTTTCAACAATACCGGTGGCGGTCTCGCTCCTGTAACTGTTGACGGCTTCACTGCTGACAACACATTCAGTGTTGAACTGGTCTACAACGACACTGTTCTCGCTACCACTGGAATCCTGGCCAACGGATTCTTCCAAGGCCCGGAAATCGAAATCCCCGGTGTTGGTGGCAGCTCAGAAGCCATGCTCACCGTTCGCGTCTTCAAGACCGATCTGGGATCATGGGATGACGCTGTAGCTTCTGCTCTGACCGCAGGATCCAACGTCGCCTTCATCGCTGAAGGTATCTCTGCCACAACTGGTGCTATCACCACTCCTCCTTCTCCAGCTCCTGGTCTGGGTGGAGCCATCACCGCTGCTGGTGGATTCTCCGAAGTTATTGTTCCTGAGCCAGGCGTTCTCGCTCTCGGTCTCGTCGGAGCTGGTGCATTCTTCATGCGCCGCCGCCGCGCTGCCTGATCTTATCAGCACATTTTCTGATTTTCATCACACCGCCCTATTCGGGCGGTTTTTTATTTTTATCTCATCCACAATTATCCAGGGTGCCAGGCACATTTGTCTTGGAATTAAAGGATAAAAATCCAATCATCAGGAGGGCGAAATGGCACCTTTCCAGATAATATTCAACAAAACCAGTTCAGCCGAGCTGGCCAGTCTTCCCAAGGAAATGCAGCTGAAGATCCTGGGAAATTTTCGGGGTCTGCCCGAGGAGGCGATGAAAACTGACCTGGCACAGTATGGGCAGCTGCATCGGGAAGGGCACGTGCTTTACCGGTTTCGTCTCGATGATTATCGAATTTACTTTGAGCGTCACCCACTGGGCATTCAGGTGGTCAGGATTCTCAGCCGCAATTCCCTGAAAGACTTCCTCTATCGCAGCAGCCTTCCTGTGCCCGAGGACCGTCAGTTGGAATCCAATCCGGAATTCTGGAAGCTTATGGAACAATCGTAACAGGGTGTGATTGTTGGGGATGGGATGTTAAATTAATCTTGCGCAATCAATGGTCCTTAATTAGTGTGAATTAAAGCCGCGATAGTGAGAGTTGGTATCTCCATCACAGCTGAACAACACTTTTCAGTATCTTGAGTTCATATTCGAAGCGAAACCATTATCGAGGCCCGCGTATCCGGGTCAACGAACGCATCCGGGCCCGTGAAGTAAGAGTAGTAGGGCATGACGGTAAGCAAATTGGGGTGATGGCTGTCAACGAGGCGATACGGCTTGCCAAGCAGCATGGAGTTGATCTTGTCGAGATAGCTCCAACCGCTAAACCTCCTGTCTGCCGGGTTGTCGATTTCGGCAAATACCAGTATGAGCTTTCCAAGAAGCAGAAGGAGCAGAAAAAGCATCAGCATTCCAACAAGCTTAAGGAGATTCAGCTCAGTCCGGTCATTGATCCCCATGATTACTCCTACAAGCTGGACAGAGCGAAACAGTTTTTGTCTGAGGACATGAAAGTCAAGCTCTCTCTCCGGTTCAAGGGACGCCAAATGGCGCATACTGAGGTGGGGTTTGATGTTGTTCACCGATTCATTCAGGATATTGCCGCTTTTGCCCAGCCTGATTCCAAGCCCAAGCTGGTAGGCCGATCCATCAATATGGTCCTTTCGCCTCTGCCCAAGAGCAAACGGGCCAAGTTTGAAGGCAAGCACGTCCAGGACAAAGACGGGGAATTTGATCCAAGGGATAATGATGCGGATCACGATCATGAGGACGATCACGATGATTCGCCTGTCGCCAAGCCTGTAGAAACGAAAAAGCCGGCCAAGCAGAAGACAAAATCTTCACTTGCCTTTCTCAGTTCTGTTCTGGATGAATACGAACTCGAAGACCTCAGGGAAGAGGAGAGCGAGAGTTCAAAATCCGAGGGCGGATCCGGGTCCTGACACGCGCACCGGCCTTTTCCTTCACACTGCTCAGTTTAAAAATGAGCTGAGCCCTCCAACCTCTCATTTATCACCTGTTTCCGGGCAGAGGCATTGTCAGGCTGGCATTTCGCCAGCGCTTTCAAACCCAGATTTTCCCGCCCTCTCAGGAATTTCTCCCGAATGCCCGCTCACCTTGGGATGATTCTCCAGAAGCCTGCAGTCTGGGACGAATCCAGTTCCCATGATTTGACCTGCGGATCGAGGGTTACATCGATCAGAGAGGTCCATGTTTTGAGGTTATCGGATCCCTGAATGGTCCAGTTCGACTGCCTTTCTGCCGATGCCTGCAGGTCGAGTCCGTTTTCGGTTCTGACAATACGCACTGTGTGCGGTGGCGCGGGCTCGGTCGGGTCATCAAATACCGTGGAAATCTGGTAGTCATCAAACACCATGAAATTGTCTCCGGGCCTGGTGACATTTCTGACAGCCCAGATTGCCGAGACATCACTGAGGGAGGGTTCGGCGCCAGCTGGGACCAACCGCTTGTTCTCCACAAAAAGCGTGTCATTGAGGTATGCATTCCAGACATTCTGCTGGAAATCCATGACCACTCTGAGCTGATAGATTGTGGTGTTGTTAAAGGTGGTCCGTGTCTGGATGAACTCTCCGGAATTTCCGAGCAGGTAGTTGATTCTCAGCGCCGAGTTGTCGAAATCGAGGGTGAAGAGCCTCTTGTTTTCCTTGTTAAAGAACGCCCAGCGGAAGTCGTCCCGGTTATTGTTGAAAGAATCGTAGATCTGGAATCGGACCCTGAACTGAACAAACCGGTCATTCTGGGTCTGCGGCGAAAAATCGATCGGCCGCCAGAGAAACAGGCTGAAATTCTCCTCTGAAATATTTTCAAAGGGTGCGAATCCGATGAACGCCTGCTGGCCCTCGCCTTCGAAGAAGCTGTTTTCCGGGATGCCGGTCCCCTTGTTCTCGGTGGATAGCCATCCGTTGACTCCGTTGAGGCTGGATGTTGGAAAATACCCCTCGGATTGCTCAAAACCGGTTTCAAAGAGGATCTCATCACCAGCGACAAGCAGAGGTGTGAGGACAAGCAGGAAAAGGATGAAAGGCATTGCAGCGTATCTGCGGGTTGCGGTTGCGATGCCATGGAAAGGCCGCTCAATGTCGCCAGGAGAAATTGGGCAGTCGCAGGGTGCTTCTCTGCAGACAGGTGTGCCAGTGGTGTGTCTCATCGCTGCTTTCTGATATCACGAAGTTCTGATTCCCGCTTGACTGCGGATTCGGTGGCCGAAGTCAAGTATACCAACATACCGCAGATTCGGCAGCACCTGAAGGTGATTCCTGAAATTTTTCTTTCTCAATCAGGCAGATTAAGCGCAATCGTCCTCTGATATGACTGGAAGACAGGGCGAACCTGCCTCTATCCGAATACCGGGGATCTGAGGTATTTCGGACAAGGCAGGCTGACTTAATTCAGCTTTCTCCCGGAGATGCCGGGTGAACTCAGTGCCTACGGTCTTGGGGAAGGAGTTGATCTGACCGATGGCACCAATGGGCCACTGGATCGTGATGATGAGGAAGAGGACCTTACGCTGGGAGTCAGCGGACCGGAGCTTCTGGCCGCTGGCGGCGCCGATGGCCGTGATCTGACTGAAGGCGTCGGTGTGCTTCTTGGTGAAGGTGCCGGGGATGGCCTTGAGCTCACGCTGGGCGTCATCGGGCTGCTTGATGGACGGCTGCTCACTGATGGAGTCCGGACGGAAGGCACTCTTGGAGCGCTCGGCGGTCTTATCTGCGGAGTGGAAACACTGCGGGACGCCGGTGATGACTGGACATCATTGACTATGATCGGGCCTTGTCGAGGTGCCGGCGTGGAGCGGGCCTGGCTCCGGGAGCTTGAGGATGATGGCAGCCTCGGCGTCAGATTTCCGTTGTCCCAGCGCGAACGGCTGTTGGAGAAATCATTCCCTGATCGCGATGGCGTCCAGACATTGGACGGGACCGACATTCTGCTGGAGGAGGGATTTCCTGAGGACGAAACGGATGGATTCCCTCTTGAAGAGATATTTTTACCGCTGTTGTCACTGGCAGATGAATTACCCCGAATAGTGATTCCCTGGGTGCCCAGAACCGGGTTCTGCGATCGGCCGCTGCTGAGCTGACTGCCTGTGCCTCCCCGCTGCTGAACAGCCGCCTTGGAGCCTGAATCAGTCCGGGGTGAATTGATAACTCCGGATGTTGAGAGTCGTGCGGCGGAACTGTTGCCGGCGCCCGGGATACCTGGCATCGAACCGGAGGCCTGCCCGTTATTGCTTACTGAACTCACTCCGGTAGTCGAGAGCACCTGGCCGCCCCGACGTGATGTCTGAGGAATAGGGGATGGCGAACCGGCGAGGCTGCTTCTCGATGAGGGCATGCCGCTCATGGAGGCCCGGGCGAAGTTGGCACCCATGTCTTCGCGGTAGATGGTCGGCACTTTGCCGCTGCGGTCTATGGCATCGCGCTTTTTCTCGTCAAGCGGTTCTGCTGCCTTGCGCACTGCCACCCGTTCGAGCGTGGTGCCGCTGACTTTTTCCACGTCCTCAACGGGTATGCCGTTATTGATGACCGTCGAGTTATCCACGTTGATATTGTAGTTATTGATGATCGTGCTGTTGTGGAACGCATGATAGAAGCGCGGCCCACGAATCAGATGGCGGTGGAAATACGGGTCGCAGAAATTGTTGAACGATACGAAAAGGAAATCATTTGAACCGAGGCCGAAGCTGAATCCGGCACTGACACTGCGGCCATGGTAGAAAAATCCTGCACCCGGATGGTAGACAGCGAGCGGTGGGAGAGGGGCCCACCCGCAGTAAGTGTCCCAGCGCCGGAAGGAGACCCATGAGGGTGCCCATACCACGTCCGGATACCACATCCATCCAAACCGTGCATGCCGCCACCAGCGGCCATAATGAAAGGCAATATGACCCCACGCATAACCGGATTTCCAGTACCAGCCATGATCGGTGTAAATCCAGCGTCCGCTGTTGTAATAAGGTCTCCATGCCGGATCAGAAACAACCACTGAAGGCCTCCAGCACCATCCGAGTTCCTGGGTGTGTATCCACTCCCCGTGAGGTGAAAGGTCCTCACGCCAGACCTCCACTCTTTCAGCATCCGAATAGACCGGCTGTTCGGGGACTCCCTGCACATCCGGCGTGGCCATGACCGTGGCGGATGATTCCGGTTGTCCCTGAAAATAGTAGGTGGACGAGGAATTGACTGAATTATTCTGGATTGAATAGTTGTTGCCGGGTCCCTGGGCTGTCTGCGGCTGGTAGTCCGGCGTTCCCTGTGGGGGTTCAACGGGAAAGAAACCCAGTTCGGGGTCCTTCTCCGTCCCGGCTTCGGGCGGTGTCTGTGAAGGGTTTCCGTCATCCACGGGCGTCTGCGCCGCTGGGACGGTCCGGGGTTCCATATCCATCGCGGATGGCACGGATCCGGAAAACTGACGTGAAGCGGTTTCCACCGCCGCGGAAATTATCTCATCGTTGATCCTCATCTCCTTGAGGTAGAGGATGTCTCCAGCATTAAGGGTCGAGCTGTAGGTGGTGTTTTTGGCGAAATTAAGCACGACAGTATCACTCATACCGTTTTCTTTGAGGGATACGATACCTGGAATGCCGGTTGTGGCCGGGGCTCCAGCTGCGGGAGCCGGCTCTGTCGGGATGTCCGGCTGAGATTCGGTGCCTGCCTCCGCAGTCAGCGACTGCTGCCCTGCAGTCGACGCCAATGCCAGCGATGGATTATCTGAGCTGGTCTGGGATTCGCTGGACTTCGGGAAGAGCGCCAGCCCGAGTCCGACCCAGAGCACCCCGATGAGTGTTGCTAAGGTTTTCATAGAAATCTCCTGTTCTGCCTGGCTGAAAATGCAAAGCGGTGTTATGAGATGAATTTACCACCTTTTGACCCCCGATCGAAAAAATTTATTCACCACCCTGAGAAAGGCGTTTGCGCGGGGCGTCGTCCAGCATCTCATGCGCTTCCCGAAGGATGCCGGGGATTTCTTTTTCAAAGGGGCTGTTTACCAGTGCGGGTAAGATGGAATAGATGTTGTCGACGGGAACCTTGTTTCCGGGAAACCAGTGTCCCGCTGCACCTCCGAGGAGGTTGTAGCGCATTTTGCCCCATTCAACCAGATCCAGTGCCTTGGCATAGGTCCAGAGTCTGAGTATTTCGACGATGTTCACCTCGCCGGGGACGTCCACGTAATGAGGAAGTCCCTCAGTCCACCGAGCGCACCATTCAGACCCAAGAACCCTGTCCATCTCTAGACGGATTCTCTTTTCGATCTGCTGCACGGTATCCCGGGACTGGTCCATGATTTCAACGGCCTTGACATGCTCATCGAAGTCGCCCGGTCGTGAGGCCCCACAGCTCAGGGTGTGAACCTGTGACCTGTTCAGGCAGTAGAGGTCGTTGAACTGCATTGGAGAAAGCGGCCTGCATAGTTCAATCATCTTATCCGGCGGCTCATAAAGTTTCCCGCCCTTGTCACTTGGACTGATAATGAAGACTCCCATGTCGAGCCCGGAGGCTTTCTCTATCGAACTCCAGTTCAGGTCATTGACCAGATACCAGTGAAGATTGATATAGTCGAATCCACCGCTTGAAACTGCCTCGAGGATGATGTCGGGGGTTGCGTGGGTCGCAAATCCCACATGGCGGCAGCGTCCCTCCCGCTGGAGCTTCCGGGCCGCTTCAAGGCAGCCTCCCGGCCGCATGGAAAATTCAAGCAGTTCACGGTTATTGATCCCGTGAAGCGAAAGAAAATCCACATGGTCGAGCTTCAGGTAATTCATCGACTTTTCAAAAGTCGAAAGGAAATCTGCAGGGTCTCTGGTCGGCGCGACCTTGGTCTGAACGAGAATCTCCCCACGGGGAATCCCGGGCAGGACCTTTCCCAGCTGCATTTCAGAGCTGCCATAGTCTCTCGCCGTCTCAATGTGATTGATACCCAGTTCCAATGCTCTGTGAATCGTTCTCTCCAGATTCGACTGATTCTCCGCGGGAACCGCATCCATTGGCACATCCTCCCATTTATACTGATATCGCATGCCCCCGCACGAAATCACCGGCATGCTGACTTCAGTTTTTCCGAACCTTCGGTATTTCATCCCCTCAGAATAAGTGGGTTTCACGGCTGAAACAACGGGGAATTCCGGCGCTCAGCCCGGCTCGGGAAACTGTATGCAATCGGCAAAAAAAGAATCACCGCATTCCACGGTGACCGATCGTGCTCCGGAATGATGGACCAGTGCTGTGGATCCCGGCGGGGACGAAGCCCCCGGATCTTCAGATCACTCAGCTGACAAATTCCAGCTCCTGCTGATGAGGGATGATTCCTTTTTTGTAAGCCTGATTGAGGAACCGGCGGATGGATTCCCGGCCTTTGTCACCGTAATCAAGAGTCCAGTGATTCACATACATTCCAACGAACTCATCGGCCAGGTCCTCCTCCATGTCTCTGGCAAACTGCAGTGCGTATTTAACCGCTTCCGGTCTGTTATCGAGACTGAACTGGATGCTTTCGGTCAGAATATCTGAAATATGCCTTCTTTTTTCCGGGGAATGTTTTTTGTGAATGACATTGGCTCCAAGGGGCAGGGGGAGTCCGTCGTTTTCTTCACCCCACCAGACACCAAGGTCAGCACACAGCTTGAGTCCCTGATCCTGATAGGTCAGCTGTCCTTCGTGAATGATCAGCCCGACCTCCGCATCGCCATTTCTGACAGCCTGAAAAATCTCATCAAATGGAACCACAATGTAGTCGATTTCCTTCGCGCTTCTGTCAAGCCAGAGCTGCAGAGCAAGGAAGGCACTTGTCATCAGACCCGGGACGGCAATTTTTCTGGTGGCGATTTCCTCCCTCGTCAACTCGTGATGGGCGACAAGTCTGGGCCCGTAACCATCGCCCATGCTGGCTCCGGAGGGTAGAAGCGCATACTTGTCACTGATAAACGCATAGGCATGAACACTGACTGCCGAGATATCCAGCTCTCCCCGCGTCGCTCTCTCATTCAAGGTCTGAATATCCTGAAGGATATGTTCAAACTCGTATCCCTTGGAATCAATGAGACCCTTGGCCAGTCCATAGAACATGAATGCGTCATCGGGGTCGGGAGAATGTCCCAGTGTTAGATGCTCTTTTTCCACGATGTCTACCTTACCCGAAAGTTGGAGCATGTCGAGTGGGTGCCCCCCTTCATCCGGATTGCTTCCTGTCACCGGGAACCGGTTTAGCAGGGGCATGAAATCCGGCCTGGATTCCGCTGAACGCCTGGGCTCTGTCTGGGGAAATCGATGAAAGTTTTCAAGCCATGTGAATGCACTGGCTGCCGCTTCGGTTTAAGACAGCTTCCAGACCTGCAGGCCCGCAGAGGCCGCATTTGTCGAGGCCGGTCGTTGATTTGGATGCAGTAATTGAGTAGTTTGGCCGACATTATAGGGAAACCGGCCTTCTCCGGGGGGCCGGAGATTGTGCCGGATGAAGAAAATCACCAAACACAAAAGCCGTTTCGCCAGTGTTCGTCAGCAGAAGAGTTTCAATCTCCTGGGGATCGCCGGCGACCTTTATGGCCCGGCCCCCAGGTGGGGATTGCCGGAGCTGTTCGTACTGGTTCAGTTCCTTTCTCCGGCTCTGCTCTTCATTCCCGGCAGCCAGTCTGTCCGCCAGATCATCCGGGCTCTGCCCTATCTGATGTCCGGATTTCTGCTGCTCTACTATTTCTATCATTTTTTCAGGCAGCGACAGGAAAAGTGGAGGGAGGACTCAGCGCGTCTTGCCACGGAAATGGACGATGTTCCAGTGAGCCAGAAGAAGAATATCCGCAGCATCAGCCGTGCTGGATATCCGTTTCAGGGAATGCATGGATGGCTGATTGGTGCCATTCTTCTGATGACCGCCGTGTGGATATTTCATCCCAACAGCCACCCGGTCGCCGGAATGGCGCAAATCTTCTTCCAGTGCATGATCGCAGCCCCCGCCTTCTGGGCCATCCTTGTCATCCAAAACCAGAATCACCTCAAGAGGCTGCTGGTGCTGACTTTCATCACCAATTTTGCCAGCGCCGGGGTGGGCGTGCTTCAGGTCTATTATCCTGACACATTTAATCCGATGGAGTTCACCACGGCGGATGCTGACCTGGTATCCCGGCTGACCTACGTTGGTCCGGACGGAAGAGAAATTCTCCGCCCCTGTGGACTTACGGATACGCCCGGAGGCGCATCCAACGCCGGGTTGTTTTCCGGATTTCTTGGTCTGGCGCTGCTGATAACGCCAGGTTTCAGCTGGTGGGCCCGGATTCTATTTCTCTTTGGAAGTGCACTTGGTCCGATGGTCCTGCTTCTCACCCATGTGAGGTCGACTTTCCTGGTCATGGCGGGCATTGGTCTGACCTTTGCCGGGATTCTGTTTCTGCAGCGACGGATGCTGCAGGTCCAGGTGCTGGTCGGTATTGCGGTGGCCATAGGAATTTCAACGTTTGTGTGGGCCACCACTGTCGGAGGTGAGGGGATACGGAAGCGCTTCGACTTTCTGACCGGTGATGCCAACGTCAGTGAACTGGCCGACGAACGGGGAGTTTTCCACAAAGTCACCTTCGAGCAGCATATGGGTGAATATCCCTTCGGGGCCGGCATCGGCCGATGGGGCATCATGGCCGGCATCTTCAACAAACAGGGAGCCGCCGCCGAAGAAAAATGGAAGCCGCTTTACGTCGAGGTGCAGCTCACCGGATGGCTTTTTGATGGGGGTGTCCTGATGTGGCTGGTCTATCCCATAGCTATCCTCTTTGCCATGGGGTTGATTTTCAAAGCCTGCCTGGAGACCCGGGAAGAGGAGATTTCCTACTGGTTCGGTATAGCATTCTCTCTGAACCTCGCCACCGTGGTCATGTGCTACGCCGGCAATCCCTTCAACACCCAGTACGGTATCATGTTCTGGTTCTTCTCAGCCGCGGCCATCGGGCTGATCTTCAAACAACGGCTCATCAGTCAGCCCGGAGGCGGAGGCTGGCGGCGATTCCGCAATCGGGGCAAAAAGGAGTTGAACGGAGTCTCCTGATCCATATCCGCATCCGGCGGAGACCGTCGGAGTCATCCTCCGCCTGACCGAGGGAGCCCCCGACCTCCTGGCTGATGGGGCAATGGTCACTGGGGCCTTAACTCGCTGTGAGTCACGCGCCAGCATCGACGTCCTGCTCTTCTTCGTCATCCTTTCATAAGGCAGCTATCTCCCGCCCGGACATCAGCCCTGCCGAAATAACCGCCAAATGACCCATCCACAAAGGTAAGTAGTTACAGCAGCGTAGGAAAACCATATAAGGGCGACGATGTGAATCGCATAAGGGTCGTTGATTGCGTAGAGAATGGAGCGCATGAATTCAGTGCCGAAGTATCCTGACCTTCGATTAAAGCCATGCCAGAGAAAATGATCTCCAACGTAAACCAGTGCCACAGCGCTCAGGCCGGCTAATAAACATAGCCCCGGGAGGAAAAGTTGTCGTGTTCGTCGCATGATTACTTTCGAGCAGAATTGTTCAATCCAGACTCCTTCCATTCCTGATAAAAATCTCCTATTGCATGAACCAGGGACTGCTGCAGCAGCGTGAACTCCCGCTCAGCAGAGCAATATGGAAGCATGATCACGATGATATTGCCGATGGGCCGGGTCAGAACACCAAAATCCCTGAGTTTTTCGCAGACCCGCACCCCCGCCTTTTCCCGCCAGTCAAAGGCTTCGCGCGTCTCCGGATTCCTGACCAGCTCGATACCGGCAGTCAGCCCGCACTGACGGATGTCCCCAACGATCGGGATGTCCCACAGAGGTGCCAGGCACTTTGTGAGCATCTCCGCCTGCCAGGACCTGTGTGCACCATCGTGAGGACCTTCAAGTAGGTCCAGACTGGCCTGAGCCGCCGCACATCCAAGCGGATTCGCCGTATAGCTGTGCCCATGGAAAAATGTTCTCATCTCCTCATAAGTTCCAAGAAATGCACCGAAAATTTCTTCCGAACAAAGAGTCGCGGCCATGGGGAGATACCCGCCGGTCAGTCCTTTCGCGAGGCAGAGAATGTCCGGCATCACCTCAGCCTTCTGAAAGGCAAAGGTCGGTCCGGTCCGGCCGAATCCCGTCATTACCTCATCCAGAATGATCCAGCCATCATGAGAACGGACGATTTCGCAGGCCCGGGATAACCATCCCTCAGGCTGGACGACCATCCCCGCCACTCCCTGAATCAGTGGTTCAACAAAAAACCCGGCATAGGAGCGGCCATGTTCCTTCTCCCTTCGCCGACAGGCGTCATCAATCTGTTCCAGACACTGCCATTGACACTTTCTTGTCACCGTTGAGGAAATCCCCTTTTCGTACCTGGCACCATTGAACGGGCAGCGGTAGCAGGAAGGGTTCATGACCTTGTCGACAGGGAAAAGAAGTCCTCCAAAAGAGTCGTGAAAGGCGGGGATCTGCCCAAGGCTGACAGCGCCAACCGAATCGCCATGGTAGGCATTGGCTATGGACAGAAATTTCGGGGAAGGGTCTCCTTTCAGTCTTCGAGCCGCCTCGTAAGCGATCTTCAGGGCGGCTTCAACAGCCGTGGACCCGTCATCCGAGAAGAAAACCCGCTGCAGTGAAGTGCCGTTGCCGGCGAGGCGCGCCAGTCTGGCTGCCAGCTCGGCTCCCGGGCCATGCGCAAGGCCCAGATAGGAGACATGGGCAATCTTCTCCAACTGGTCTCCAACTGCCCGGTTTATCTCCTTTCTCCTGTGCCCGTGCAGGTTGGTCCAGATAGTTGAGTTGGCGTCCAGATAGGACCGCCCTTCAGCATCTGTCAGATAAGCCCCTTCACCTCTTTCAATCACCAGAGGATCGGAAGCCATCCAGTCCAGCATCTGGGTAAATGGATGCCATGAATGGAATCGGTCCATCCGGATGGTGTGCTCCCGTGACGATTGGTCCATGCCGATAGTTTCTTCTCAACTGCCCGGTTGTGAACCCAGCTTCCTCAGGGCGGCTGTCAGGCCAAGAATCTGCTCGCGGGAATGTGCTGCCGACAGGGTGATTCGCAGGCGGGCCCGCGATTTCGGGACTGCCGGATACCGGACCGCACCGACAAAATATCCCTGCCCGAGTATCCGTTCCTGTAAATCAATCGCGGCCTTTTCATCTCCAACAATATACGGAATGATCGGGCTGCACGAGGGGCCCGACGTACCCATTGAGGCGTGGAATGCACTGATATTTTCCAGCAGCTTCCGGCGCAGCCTGTCGCCCTCTCCTGAACTGAGGATTTCGATCGATTTCAGAAGTGCTGCAGCGATTGCCGGGGGCGGGGCAGTCGAGAACATCCACCCTCGGGCCTTTTGCTTCAGCCACTCGATCAAAGATGATGAGCCGGCTACGTAACCCCCGGCAACTCCCATCGCTTTTCCACAGGTGCCCATCGATATGTCCACCTGGGACTCGACATCTTCGCGCGCAGCCAGTCCCCGCCCGCAAGGTCCTGTAATTCCCCCGCTGTGAGCTTCATCAACCACCAGCACAAAAGGAAATTTCCGCTTCAATTCCACCAGTCCCCGGAGATCCCCCTCATCACCGTCCATGGAGAAAAGTCCTTCTGTCGCCACGAAGACCCTGCCCTTGAAACCAGCATCCTCTGAAAGTGCCGCCAGCTTTCTTTCCAGGTCCGCCATGCAGTTGTGTCGGAATGTCCGCCATGGGCATTCTGCGAGCCTGGCACCATCAATCAGACAGGCATGTATCAGTCGATCCATCAGAATAATATCCCCCTTTTCAGCGATCGCAGAAAACAGTGAGACGCCAGTCTGGTATCCGGAAGAAAAGTAAATGGCCGCTTCCCTGCGTTTCCACTGTGAAATGGAGTCCTCAAGCCTGCGGAAAGACTCCAGTGACCCGGAGATAAGCCTCGATGCTCTAGACCCCATCCCGTCGGTTCCGGAGGCCTGTGCGGCCGCTTCCTGAATTCCCCGGTGAGCTGCCAGTCCGAGGTAATCATTCGATGAAAAGTCGACCACCGTTCGGCCTCCGAGTTCCATAGTGGAGGGGGCTTTCCTGTGGCTCACCTCCCGTATCCGCCGATCAAGGCCATTGGAGCGCCAGTCCTCAAGGCGTGTTCTCAGATACTGTTCAAAGTCAGAATCCATAGTATATCCGGCGTGGCTTCGTATTCCCCGTTCCCCGTTCCCCGTTACTGAGGCCAAGGCCAGGAAAAATGTACCTGGCACCATCGCGGGATGGGCGTGGAGGCATAAAAAAAGGACGCATCAGATGCGTCCTCGGGAGAAATTATTGGATTGTGCAATTCTTAGCGTCTGCGGCGCAGTCCGACCAGAGCAGCTCCACCGAGAAGAGCGAGAGCGGCTGAACCTGGCTCAGGAACAGTGACGATGTCACCGAATACTGCGGCGGTGAAGTTGGCGTTGCTGCCGTCACCGAGCTGCTTGAATCCGAAAGTTGCAGTGTCTTCAGGTGTGGTCAGTTCGACATAGTCAGACAGGTTTGATCCGACTGTAGGAGGATCATTGAGGGTCAGACCAACAGTTCCGCCGTCAGCGATGTTGTCGAACTCAACGGTCCAGAAGAATGTTCCTTCTTCACCGATTGGGTAGAATGGATCAGGGAGAGTGATGTCGTGAGTGACGAGACCATCCCAGACGCTGAAAGGGAGGGTTTTGACTTCCAGTGCACCAATGTCTGCAGTGTTACCGGCAGCGGCTCCGTAGAAGCGGAGGGTGGCGATGGTGGATGAAGCACCTTCGGCTCCGAGGCCGGCACCGAAAGTTTCGAAGGAGAAACTCTTGACGGTGTAGCTCATGCCGCTGACGCCGGCATTGTTGAGGTTGACCTGGTCTCCGACTTCCACTCCTGCTCCGACATTGAAAGTAACCCCGGACGGGTTTTCAGTGTTGGAATAGAGGATGGTGTCAGCGAGAACCTGAGCGTTGGTGTTGGTTGAAGCCAGCACTGCGAATGCGGCGCTGATCCCTAACTTCGTTGCTGAGTTAACTAGTTTGTTCATAATTGAAATCCTTTTTCTCCCTAGCCCTGGTCAGAATGGACTGAAATTGACTCCATGTCAACAGCTTAAGAGCTTAAGTTTCCTGTTCAAAATCCTTCCGTATCTGATCCACTTTTTTAGGTGGTTTTATTTTATGGACGATTGCTGCTGCCAGCACAAGTAAAATTACAAAATAAATTCCGAAGTGATCGACGCCGAGGAAGCTGGTTTTGGAGAGCCGGCTGAGTGCCCCGATTGTGGCGTAGGAGACGGCCAGGACCATGAGTCCGTTCCAGACGAGGCGGACGGTGCCGCGGGGTCGGTGTTCGCCCATGAGACCTTTGTGGTTCACCAGGATGAAGAAGGTGATGAAGGCGATGGGGAGCAGGGCGAAGCCGAAGACCGAGGTGGGCACGGCGAGTTCGGGGCCGGCCTTGCTCCAGATGAACGGGCCGCACATGCCGACCAGGCCGACGGCGAGGGCGCCGAGGTAGTGCGGGGTGCCTTCGGGTTTGATATTGAGCATCTCGCAGACGGTGAAGCCGTTGATGAGCATCAGAATAATAATGGTTGAAACGGCCATGCCGAGCACACCGACGCCGAAAATCTTGTTGCCGAAGGTCTCGGTGGTGATGGGGCTGAGTGAATCGGCGAGTTTCCGGGTGCTCTGTTTGACCAGCATGGCGGCCATTTCCTGGTCAGCACCCGGGAGGTCCCGGGCGAGCCGGTCTATGTCTTCCGCGGACAGTGGCTGCGCTTCCTCCGCGCCGGAGGCGTTGTGTTCGGCGATCACCCTGGCCTGGAGGAGTTCCATGTATCCCTTGTTGTTGTAGTTGCCGACGGTATCGGTTTGTGGAACGCCGTGAAACTGGGAGGCTGAGGCGATGACCACGCAGGAGGTGGCGAGGATGTAAGGGATGAAAAGGCCGGTGGAGAGGTCAAAGATGGCCAGACCCCGGTATTCCCGGGACCACCCTTTCTTGAGCATCGAGTAGGGCAGGAGGAAGGTCATGTTGATGCCGACGGCGGTGGCGGCGGCCGTGATCATGATATCCTGCTGGCTCGACACGATCTTCTCCTTCCAGAAACTGCTGAATTCACCGGTGGCTTCCAGAAACGGGGTGAAGGTTTCGGATGGCTGGGTGAAATACCTGAAATCCGGGATGAATCCACTGAGAATTTCCCCCCACGGAAGGCCGTTGCCCGAGAATGTCAGTTTGAAAACAGTGGCAAAAAAGCTGATCACCACGATGGCAACCATGATTTTGAGGATGATTTCGAAGATCTGGACTCCGCGGGACCCCCGTTCATAAAAGTGGACGATGATGGCGCAGAGCACAAAGACGATGCCGACAATGATCGCTTTGGTGGATGCGGGGAGGCCGGCTTCTCCGCTCAGCTGCGGGAAGAGATTCTGCGATATGGCATCGGTGGCCAGGGCAAACTGGGGCAGGCACCACACCATATTGGCGAGGAGAGTGGCAATGGCCCATCCCCAGCCGAGTACGGGATTGACGTGGTCATTGATGGCAGGGAAAGGTCTTTTTCCCGTCGAGAGCGTGAACCAAGAAATGGCCGAGAGCATGACAATACCCATGATCATGGCCAGTGCCTGCACCCAGAGCAGCGAATAGCCGGAAATAACCCCAAGATACAGGGCTCCCGCCAGAGAGCCTCCCCCCAGAGTGATCGCACTCTGCAGCCATCCCGGCCCGGAAAGACGTGTATAGGTCAGGAAAGTAGCCACGGGGCCCTTCCGGTGGGCCTCGACAATCGCCTGCTTGTTCTTTTCAATGATAGTTGGTTGGTCGCTCATGGGTCAGTGGATTTTGTCCCTGAAAATGATGCGTTATGATCTACAGGGAAAGTTGTAATTTCCAGAACCGGTATGGACGAAGACCTTAACTGAGGCCCGCTGTATCGGGAAGAGCAAAGAAAATGACACCGGAAGAATTTCAGAAACAGCTGCAGGACATGATGAAACGCTTCGGGGTGAACGGACCGGTTCCCCCGTTTGGCGAAACTCCGGGTGGAGCTTCGGCGGGTGCAGGAGCATCCGCCGCCGCCCCGCCTGAAAAAGAAGAGGAGGAGCGGAACCTGCTTGAGGAGCTGGCCTTCGGCCTGAAGCCCCGCGACGTCAAGGATCATCTGGACAAATGGGTCATCCGGCAGGATGAGGCCAAAAAAGTGCTTTCCGTGGCACTGTGTGATCACTACAACCACGTGCACCGGGTTCTGGAAGCGGAACAGAAAGGCGAGGACACCGTCCATTTTTCCCGCACCTACACCAAACAGAACATCCTTCTGCTCGGACCCACAGGAGTGGGAAAGACCTACCTGATCCGCAGCCTTGCTGAACTGATCGGCGTTCCATTCGTCAAGGCGGATGCCACCAAATTTTCCGAGACCGGCTATGTCGGGGCGGATGCCGAGGACCTGGTGCGCGATCTGGTGCGTCAGGCGGATGGCGACATCGAAAAGGCCCAGTATGGCATCATCTACATCGACGAGATCGACAAGATTGCCGGGGCAGGGGAGTCGATGGGGCGCGATGTGAGCGGTCGCGGCGTGCAGACCAACCTCCTGAAGCTCATGGAGGAAACCGATGTCCCCACCCGCTCCCCGAATGACATTTCCGGGCAGTTTCAGATGCTGATGAACATGACTCGGGGCAGTGGCGGGAAGACGAGGAACACCATCAACACTCGCAACATCCTCTTTGTTGTCAGCGGGGCCTTTGAGGGGCTCACGCGCATCATCAGCCAGCGTCGGACAACCGGTTCAATAGGCTTTGCCCCGACACAGTCCGAGATGGAGGACGTCGATGAGGATTACAACACCCTGCGTCACGTCACCACAGCCGACCTCGTGAAATACGGATACGAGCCTGAGTTTGTCGGCCGCCTGCCGGTCCGCGTGATCTGTCACCAGCTGCGCCCGGCGGATCTTTACCAGATTCTTAAATTCTCGGCCGGCAGCATTCTCAATCAGTATCGCGATTCATTCCGGGCATACGGAATTGAGACCAGCTTCGACGATGAGGCGCTGATGGCCATTGCCACTCAGGCCGCCGAAGAAATGACCGGGGCGCGGGGGCTGATGACAGTCTGTGAAAGAGTCTTTCGCGGTTTTAAATACGAGCTGCCATCGACATCACTGAAAAACCTCGAGGTCACAGCAGATCTGGTTGCGGATCCTGCGGCGGCCCTGAGCACGGTCCTTGATTCCGTGCAGGATGAGGAGGAGATCCGCCAGCAGCAGTCAATGAAGGATTTCCTCACACAGTTCAAGGACGAGCACGGACTTCAGCTGGTCCTTGCCCCGGATGCACGGTCTTTCCTGATCAACCAGGCGAGGGCCCGGGAGCTGGATGTCCGGCGACTGTGCGAGGAGCGCTTCCATGATGTTCATTTTGGACTTCAGCTGGTCAGCCGCAACACCGGCCGCAAGGTCTTCGAACTTGGCCTTGAAGATGTCGCCAATCTGGAAAAGGTCCTCAGCCGCTGGGTGGTCGAGAGCTATCAGAATTCGGAAGACGCAGCGGAAGGGGATAAATAGGTCCTGAAGGCTTCAGCTCAAACGTCCTGTAGCATGTCCTGCCGCGAGGATCAGGCCTCCTGCCGGCACCACCCTGTCTCCCAGTTCAGCCGGCAGGACTGGTGGCACCGGGTCGATGGCTTTCATGACCAGTGATCGAAGCGCCCCGGCTGTTCCTTCGATGAGGGGCTTTCCGAGTCGGGACAGCCCGCCACCCAGGATGATGCAGTCCGGATTCAACAGATGGACGACATGACTCAGCCCCAGAGCGAGGTCGTTGCACAGATCCCGGATGATCCTGGGGGCGTTCGGGTCCTCTTCGGCGATGGCCTCAATGAGGCAGGCGGCTTCGCCGCCGCTCCGCGGGTTGCCGGACTGAAGTGACCGCACCTTCGCACCCAGTGGGGATTCAGGAAACGCCGACACGGTTTCACGGATACTTCGGTCAACAGCCCATCCTGAACATCGGGATTCAAGAGTGGCTCCATTCCGGTCAAGTCGCACGTGGCCAATTTCGGCTTCGGTGGGCGCGGCCCCGTGGTAGATTTTTCCATCGACAATGAATCCTCCGCCGACTCCACTTCCGAGGGTTACGTAGAAGACCCTGTTTCTGCCTCTTCCGGCACCGATGACCGCCTCGCCAAGCGCCGCCACGTTGGCGTCATTTTCAACGGCGCAGGGCAGTTGAAAATTATCCTCAAACCACTGCCTGAGTGGCATGCCTTCCCACCCCGGGATCTGATGCGAACAGATCACTCTCCCCTCGGGGCGGGTGATCGGGCCTCCGTAGCCAGCTCCAAGGGCCCTGAATGCTCCGGTCCGGCCGTCCATGGCCGAGTGCACCAGTCTGCTGATCTTGCTCAGGATACCTGCAGCCTGTTTCTCCGGATAGACCGTGTCCGCATAGATTTTTTCTATTGTGCCATCGGCCGCTCCAACAGCCACCTGCAGCTTGGTGCCGCCGATCTCCACCGACAGAAATCTGTTCATGGAAAGATATTCACGCAGCGGGGAAGGGGAATAAATGCTTTTCTCAGGCCGATACAGCTTTGGCAGGCGGAATGACGCTTTTGCAGAAATATTTGTAGCGTTGAAATCCCTCGATCTTCCTCACCCGAGCCAGCTCGGATTCCTGAGCCCACCGATCGCGGAGGAATCCGGACGCCTCCACTGCCTTGACGGAACCAACATTCTCCGGATGGATCCAGGCGTATATCAATTCGAGATCATGTCCGGAGCACGCCTGAGGCAGGAATTTCGCCAGAATCCGCTTCATATACCCCCGACCCCAGAAGGGACGGGCGATCCAGAAGGAGATTTCCGCAGATCGTCCGCCGGACACGACGGGATCAAACAGCAGCCGGACCTGTCCGCAGAGATGACCATCCACTTCAACGGCCTGCACAAAATGACGACTCCGGCTCATGGCCAGATCCAGCAGCTGGCGAGCAATCTCCTCGTCAAAAGGCTCCGGCATGGTGTCGGGGATCCATTGCCACATGGCCGCGTCATTCAGAAATGTCCTGTAGGTCTCAAAATCTCCAGACTCCCATTCCCGGAACACAACCCCCGGAGCATCCACCGACCCCGGCAGGGAACTGACGGCCTCCCCGTCTTTCAAGTGGGCAATCCGCTTTATCGCATGGCTTTGCAGTTCGCTCCGACTTCTGTCCAGCACCGTGACTGAATGACTGTTCCTCCATGGTTTTATCAGCAGATCGATCTCGTCGAGGCAGAGTTTTTCCACCGAACCGGATGGATTCAAAGCCATAAGTTTGGAAGCGCCGGAGAAAATTCTCGAGGTGAGGGTGTCGATCTGACGCTTCAGAGCCACCACTGGAATGGGTCTGGCCGAAGCAGCCTGGTTGAGGCTGGCATTGCGGAAACGATAGAGGCCGTAAAGATCGTCGGCGGCCGGTGCCCGGACCCACCCGAGCTGTACCGGGTCGTAGAACAAAGCCTCACCATTCTGGCGGGCACGCTGAAGTTCCGCTTCAGAGAGGACAGCCCGTGACCTCTTTTCGGGTAGCTGGTTTTGACCGGGCATGCTGCTGACTTCATGGGATGGACCGTGCTGATGATGGTGGCTCATTCGTTTCCTGAATGCTTCGAAACCAATTGCCGGACCATCAGTCTTCTGACAGCCGGGCGCCATTTAACTCCTTTTTCCACAGCCACAGAAATAACATAGGGCGGTTGGAGTCACTGCTTCAAGTTTCGAATCCTTTCATGGATTCAGCGGCCACCCCGCCATCTTCTTGAGTCCGCATTGCCCGCCGGGCGGCCGAGATTCAGTGCCATGCCCGACCGGCAACCTGGGCCGGGGTTTTCCGTTGTCCGGGGCTGTTTCATGCGGTATGAGGTAGGCATGCACTCAGATTCCACGTCCCACAGTGGCCTGTTTTTATGGTGTCAGATCCGGAAACCCGGGCTTTTTCTGCAGATCCCCATCGTCACCGCATTCCTTTCAATCTTCATGGTCCCGCCATTGGTGGTGGCGGATGAATCGGCGGGGCAGAATCCGAATATCATCTTTATTCTGGCAGATGATATGGGCTACGGAGACGTGGAGGCACTCAATCCGAACTGCCGTATCCCGACTCCGAATCTCAACAGGTTGGCCGGTCGGGGTATGGTGTTTACCGATGCACACACCAGTTCATCGGTGTGCACCCCGACGCGCTACGGATTGCTGACCGGGCGCTACAACTGGCGTTCACCATTGAAAAATGGCGTGACCTGGGGATTCTCGAGACGGTTGATTGAACCCGGGAGACTGACTGTTGCCGAAGTGCTTCGCCGGCAGGGCTATCGGACTGTCTGTATTGGAAAGTGGCACCTTGGTATGGACTGGCCCCTTTATTCGGACGGGATTGCTGATGATGGCGGGAGGTGGGATTCCGGATGGCGCGGAGGATGGGCCGTCGATTACTCACGTGAAGTCAATAACGGGCCGCTTTCTCTCGGTTTTGACCATTTTTTCGGAATCAGTGCCTCCCTGGACATGCCTCCGTATGTCTACATCCGCGATAACCGTCCGCTTGTCACCGGCCTTATGGAAAAGGCCTTCCACCGGAAAGGTCCTGCCGACATCGATTTTGAGGCGGTGGATGTTCTCCCCAGACTGACCTACGAAGCGGTGCGGAAGATAAACGCATGGTCCGGAGACTCGCGCAATGGCCGTCCTTTTTTCGTCTATCTGCCATTGGCTGCACCTCACACTCCGATTGTGCCGACGGGTGAATGGGAAGGGAGGAGCGGATTGAATGCCTATGGTGATTTTGTCATGCAGGTGGATGATTCGGTCGGACGAATCGTCCAGGCAGTCGAGCGGAATGGCCTTCTGGAGAATACTCTGATCATTTTCACCACCGATAATGGCTGCTCACCGGCAGCCGATCTCAAAGGCATGGAGGAGCAGGGGCACTTCGCCAACCATCCATGGCGCGGGCACAAGGCCGATATTTTCGAGGGGGGGCACCGGGTGCCATTCATCGTCCAGTGGCATGGCGTGGTCAGGCCAGCCAGCCGCAGTGAGCGTTTGACGTGCCTGAATGATTTCATGGCAACCTGTGCCGAACTGACCGGATTTGCCCTGCCGCCGGATGCCGGTGAGGACTCCCACAGTTTCCTTCCGGAGCTGACCGGCCAGGAATCCGAATCCACGGGCAGCACGAATGCCTCCACACCGGACCGTGCGGTTGTTCATCATTCAATCAATGGGTCCTTTGCCATCCGCAGAGGGCCATGGAAGCTGATCCTCTGTCCTGATTCCGGAGGCTGGTCGGCTCCACGGCCCGGTTCCGGACAGGCGGATTCCCTTCCGCCGGTACAGCTCTATCACCTGGAGAAAGACCCGCAGGAGAAGAACAATGTCTTCCCGTCCAATCGCACCATGGCCGATGAGCTCTATCGCCTGCTTCTTGATTATGTGGATCGCGGGCGGTCGACTCCCGGACCGGATTCCAGCAATACCGGCGGAGTCAACGTTCTAGCCGGAGTGCGCGGCGGCAAATGGCCGGTTTCACCCTGAGCTCATCCACATCCGGCCGGTGGCCGTACCTGTCACCGTGTGCCACCGTGTGCCGCAACTCCCTCCATTGCCTGCACCTGCGTCATTTGTGACACCGCACGGCACTATTCAAATGATTTGATATTGCCCTGTTGACTGCGGCTCAACAGTGACCGAATAAGGGAACTATGCAGATAGCCAATCTCCGAATAGGAATGAAAGTCCGCCATCCGATGTATGGCGAGGGGGAAGTCACCGCGATCCGTCAGCAGGCTGCCGATGTCACTTTCGACGGGGTGGTCAAGACGGTGAGTCCCGAGACTTCGGGGCTCGAACCCTGCGAGCCCGAAGCTCTTCTCAGCGGCCTCTCCGTTTCGCTTGAGCAGCTCA
>JAUIAG010000321.1 GCA_030425355.1 Verrucomicrobiia bacterium | reverse complement strand
CGGCGTGGCCACCCTGGCCAATGCGAAGATCATGGCCGAGGTCAATCTCCCCTACGACATGACCCGCGTGAGGGAGTTGATGGATTTTCTTCGAAAGAAGATGCTGGAGGAAAATTTTCAGGATTTCTACCAGCGCCTCACCGAGAACCTGCCTTCCAAGAATTCTCTTCCGGTTCGGACATCGGCGGATCTCACACTGCGGGTGATGAAATCCCGTGTCGACCTCGAAGGGATATTTTCCGCCATTCCCAAATACAGAAACCTCGACACCAACGATCTGGATTACCTGTGGGGACTCTACTGCGGAGAACGCGTGTTCCTCGACTCCGGATCGAAGGTCATACTCGAGAATTTCATGACAGTGGACCAGATGTACAGCCAGGCCAGCCTCAGTCTCCAGAATGAGCTGCACGTCCAGGCCTTCCGGAACATCCTCCAGTCGCCGGCAGCGCGGCTGAAAGTGCTCACCCGCAGTGGCAAGCCTTACCAGTGGGAGGAGGAAAAACTCGAGTGGTTCGTGGAGCGAGCCCCGCATTATCTCCCTGAATCCGATGAGGAGTGGTATTCGGTTGCTTTGAAATGGGCTTCGGGCAGGGAGGTGCCCGCATGGCAGAGGTACATCGAGGGAAATCCGACCTATTATCTCAGTGCCACTTCGATAGCCTGCGGGCCGGTTCCGAATCCGGGAATCTTCGATATCAACAAGCCCAATATGCTTCCGGGCAACTGGGTGACACGGCCTCAGACACAACAGGCATTCAAGGCTCTTGGTATTCGATTTATCGCGGAGAACAAGTCTGAAGGGGAGGCGGCTCCAGCGCCGGTCATCCGCCCGACCGTGCGGTTCAGAGCATGGCTGGAGAGCGACGAACACAATAATGAACATTGTGAAGTGAGTGTCGCCGCGCTTGATCCCGACACAGGCAGGGAGTTGCTCTATTATGGTGCCACCGGGTGGCACTACAGCTCCGCCCGCAAAGCGGGAGAATCCGGCGACCGGGGCGCCGTCACGGATGTGAGTGAGATGACACTGGACGACACCTCCATCGGCATCATGCCGTCAGTCATGCGTCCGCTGCAGCCGGAATTCAATACCGGAGACAATGTTTTCATGACTCCGGTCAACCGCAATTTTCCCGATGCCTTTCATGAATGGCTGACCGGTCTGCCCCGCGATGCCATCGTCGAGCTGGATCCGCAGCTCAGCGGTTTCCGCGATGGCCATATCCGCGGCTCGATCGGTGTCAAGGTCGAGAAATCGGGCACCGACTGGTTTGATGTCGAACTGGTCATGGACACGGGGGGATATGAGCTGACCGATGAGGAGAAGAAAATTCTGCTCAAGGCCCCCGGGACGTGGGTGAGACTCAAGAGCGGGGACTGGCGCCGGCTCGACTTCGAGATCAGCGATGAGGATGACAGCCAGCTGGCGAGACTCGGACTGAGCCCGGAAGAGCTGAATGAGGGCCCGCAGAAGGCCCATGCCATCCAGTTGGCCGATGAGGTTGCCGATGACTGGATCGAGGCGGACAGGCTCACTGAAATTCGGAACAGAGCCGCGGAAATCCGCGCCGAGGTCAATCCCGATATCCCGGCAGGGGTCACTGCGACATTGAGGCCATATCAGACTGAGGGGTATCATTTTCTCTCCTATCTGAGTCACAATAATTTCGGCGGTATCCTCGCTGATGACATGGGACTGGGGAAAACGCTTCAGACACTGACGTGGCTGAAGCATCTGCAGGACAACCCTGAGGTTCCCGACGCTCCCGTGCTTGTCGTTTGCCCAAAGAGCGTCATGGACAACTGGGCCCATGAGGTGGAGCAGTTTGTGCCGGGTGTGGAGGTCAATGTCTGGGACCCGTCAGTGGTCAGGAGTTTCGCCGCTCAGTCCGATCGTTTTGAAGTGCATGTCATCAACTACGCACAGCTCCGTAATCTGGGAGACAGGGTCAACCGGCATGAATGGCTGGCGGTCATTCTCGATGAGGCACAGAACATCAAGAATCCGGGCTCGCAGGCAGCCAAGGCCGCCTGTCAGCTCAACTCCAGGTACCGCCTCGCACTGACGGGCACGCCCATCGAAAACCGCCTCACCGATCTCTGGAGTATCATGCATTTCGCCATGCCGGGAATTCTCGGCAGCCAGTCGAGATTCCAGACGCTTTACAATGCCAAAAAGGACCAGCTGGCCCGTGTCCGGCTTTCAGCAAGAATCCGGCCGTTTATTTTACGCCGCACCAAGGACCAGGTGGCAAGAGACCTTCCGGAGCGGGTCGAGGAGGACATCTACTGCGCCCTTTCAGGGGAGCAGGAGCGGATGTACAGGGCTGAGTTGAAGAGGGCCCAGCAGATCATGCTGAAGGTGCGCACCGCAAGTGAGTTCAACAAGATCAAATTCAACGTTCTCACATCGCTGCTGCGTTTGCGGCAGATCTGCTGTCATCCGAAACTTTACCAGAGTTCATCGAGAGGCAAATCCTCGAAGATGGAGGCCCTCGTCGATCATGTTGAAGTGATTATGGATGAAGGATCGAAGGTTCTGGTGTTTTCCCAGTTCGTGGAAATGCTGGAGATACTTTCCACGGAGGCCCGCAAAAAGGGCTGGAGGTTCTGGAGTCTGACCGGACAGACCGAGAACCGCGGCCAGCTGGTGCAGGAGTTTCAGAAGACCGAGGGCCCGGGAGTGTTCTTCATCTCGCTCAAAGCGGGCGGTGCCGGACTCAATCTCACCTCGGCTCAGTACGTGGTGCTCTTCGACCCATGGTGGAATCCCGCCGTCGAAAACCAGGCCATTGACCGGACCCACCGGATCGGACAGACCAACCGCGTCGTTGCATACAGGCTGCTTGCCAAAAACACCGTGGAGGAAAAAATCCGGGAACTGCAGAAGAAGAAAAGCGAACTGGCGGCTGAAGTTCTGGACGAATCCCGTTTCTCGGAATCCCTATCGATGGAAGACCTCGAGTATATTTTCCGCGATGACCGGGAACTGTGATTGACCGGAGCCGCAACCGGCCGTCCTGCCGGTCCCAGGCATGCGCCGCCGGGTTCATTTGTTCATCAACAGCTCGACAATTCATCACCGTCCCGTCGGATGCTTTGACAAAATTCATCGGGCGAATCAATATGGTTGTATGCACATACAACAGAGAATTCCTGCGCTGGTGGCGTCCATCGTGGCCCTTGGCGCACTGACTCAGGATGTGGTGGGGCAGGCCGGGGACGGCAAGGACCGTCCGGGTACGGTCCAGCAGATGCGTGTTCCGGAAGAGCTGATACCGGATGCCCCGATTCTCAGTCCTGAACAGGCGCTGCAGTCATTCACCGTGGTGCCGGGCTTTGAGGTTCAGATTGCTGCCGCCGAGCCGCTGGTGAATTCACCGGTCGCCATGGAATTTGACCACCTCGGGCGGATGTGGGTGGTCGAGATGACCGGATATATGCCCAATGTCGAGGGCGAAGGCGAGGACCAGCGTGTCGGCAGTGTGGTGACGCTTGAGGATACTGATGGAGACGGCCGCATGGACAAGCGGACGGTGTTTCTCGACAATCTTCAGATGCCCCGTGCGCTCTGTCTCATAGATGGCGGCGTGCTGGTGGCCGAACCTCCCTACCTGTGGTTCTGCCAGGACACCGACGGCGACGGCAAATCCGACAAGCGCGAGGTGGTCGACGAAAATTACGGCAGCCAGGTCAATCCCGAGCACACAGCCAATGCCCTGATGGTGGCCATGGACAACTGGATATACAGCGCCAATCACAATGTCCGCTACAAGCGGTACCGTGGGCGGTGGCTGCGGGAGTCCACCATCAGTCGGGGTCAGTGGGGTATGTCCCAGGACAATTACGGACGGATTTACTACAACTCAAACAGCGACCAGCTTCGTGTCGACCTTTTCCCTTCGCATTATCTCGACCGCAACCCTGGAGCCGGACGGCTCTCCGGTGCCAGTTTCCGGACCACTGCCGATCAGACGGTCTGGCCAATCCGTGTCAATCCCGGCGTCAACCGCGGGTATCGTGCCGATACACTCAGGGATGAAGATCATACCCTCGCCAGTTACACCGCCGCCTCCGGTCCGCTGATCTATCGGGGCAACAACCTGCCTGAGGATTTCGTGGACAACGGGTTTATCCCCGAACCATCCGGAAACCTGATCCGGCGAAATATTCTCACTGAAATCAACGGGACCGTCACCGCCGAGAATGCCTACTTTCAGAGCGAGTTTCTGGCTTCCACCGACGAACGCTTCAGACCCGTCAATCTTTACAATGGCCCTGACGGAGCACTCTACATTGTCGATTTTTACCGGGGACTCATCCAGCATCGGATATACCTGACCACATACCTGCGTCAGCAGATTGAGGAACGCGGGCTCGAGAACCCCACCGATTTCGGACGTATATACCGCGTTATCTGGAAGGGGCGGAATTCCTCAGCTGTTCCCACCACAATGGATCCTTCCAACTCCGGTCAGCTGGTGGCCTACCTTGGCCACCCCAACGGATGGGTGCGCGATACCGCCCAGCGGCTACTGGTTGAAATGGGTGATAAAGCCCCTGCCGATCGTATCCGACGGGCCGCCACCAAAGGCCGGAATGCGCTGGGACGACTCCATGCCCTCTGGACCCTTGAAGGGATTGAGGCGCTGACACCGGAGGTGCTGCAGACCGCGCTTGGCGACTGGGATGCAAAAGTGCGTGCCACAGCCGTGCGCCTCTCGGAGCCATTTCTTCTGAGCTCCGACCCGCCATCCGATCTGAAATCCGCTGTTCTCTCCTGCACCAGGGACCCCGCTTTTGAAGTCCGGGTGCAACTGGCCTTCAGCCTTGGATTCATGCCGGCTGAAGACCGGGCACAGCCTCTCGCTGAAATGCTTCTTTTCGGTTGTGAAAACCAGTGGATGCAGAACGCTGCCCTTTCCTCCATGGCCGGCGTGGAGGAGGAGTTTCTCCAGATTGCATCCGCTGACCCGGCGTGGAACATGCAGCGATCCGCCAGAACTGAATTCATCAAACGCTCGGCTTCCTCAATCGCCAACAGCCGTCAGGGTTCGAGACTCCTCGCGGCGGCACGCATGGCGACCAGACTTCCAGGATCCTCCCGCGCCATGGCTGAAGCCATCCTCGAGGGACTCACAGTTCCAAAGGGCCGCGATGGAAAACCCGCTTACATCGTCCAAATTGATTCAAGACCGGACGAGCTTTTTGATCTGTCAGAGCGCTTCCCCGCCTTGAAGGAATTGCTGGCCGCTGTCTCATGGGAAAAAGACAGGGACGCTGACAGTGCTGTGGCGGATGTCAAACCGCTTTCCGGGGAGGAACAGTCCCGCTTTGACAACGGTCGACAGGTCTATGCGACCCTTTGCGGTGCCTGCCACCAGCCCCATGGCCGCGGGCAGGACGGTCTCGCTCCACCACTGGTCGATTCAGAATGGGTTTCGGGATCCAAGGACCGCCTCATCCGTATCGTCCTTAACGGACTGCAGGGCCCCATTGAAGTCAATGGCACTGAATATAATCTGCTCATGCCCGGACTCTCGGTCCTCGATGATCAACAGATCTCATCGGTGCTGACATTCACCCGTCGGTCA
>JAUIAG010000320.1 GCA_030425355.1 Verrucomicrobiia bacterium | reverse complement strand
AGGTACGTCCGAACGGTGCCAGGTACGTCCGAACGGTGCCAGGTACGTCCGAACGGTGCCAGGTACGTCCGAACGGTGCCAGGTACGTCCGAACGGTGCCAGGTACGTCCGAACGGTGCCAGGTACGTCCGAACGGTGCCAGGTACGATTCGGGCTCGAACAGTTTGAGTGGCACCATTCCGGGCCTGGGAGGGATTGTCATGTAAATTTTTCCGGTTAGGATGGGAGTATTGGCAATGAAGAGAAGCGAAGCATGGATTTGGTGAATCCCGACACAGCACAGATCATCAATCTGCTGGAAAACTGGGTTTTTTCGATGGCGGGTGATTCCGCTTCGGCGTGGTACAGCCAGCAGAAGGAGAAGCTGTCCGGTGATGAAGACTGCGGTCCGAGAAGCCTGTTTATGGCGATCGGTCAGGTCAGCCGGAGAATGGGAAAGGCGGATCTCAATCTCGTGAGGGAGGATCTGGAAGCAGCGGATCGGGTCCGGCCCGGATGGCGGCCTTCAGGGTGGACAGTGGATCAGGCTGCCAGAATCAGTTTATTGCTCTCATCGACGAAGCCGGCGGCATTCGCCTCGAGGCTTGAACAGCTCTGTCGCTCGGCAGACATAAGCGAACTTCTTTCATACTATCGGGGGCTTCCTCTTTTTCCCGGCCAGGAACAGTATGTTTTCAGGGCTACAGAAGGTCTTCGCAGCAATATAAAAAGTGTTTTTGAAGCCGTGGCTCATAACAATCCGTATCCATGCGAACGGTTTGACGAGAACAGCTGGAACCACATGGTCCTCAAGGCAATCTTTATTGGCAGTCCACTGGCTCCGATAATAGGTTTTGAGAAGCGTAACAACCTGAATCTGGCAGGAATGCTCTGCCATTATGCCCATGAAAGATGGGCTGCGGGCCGGGTTATATCCCCGGAGCTGTGGCGGGGTGTCGGGCCATTTGCCCACAAGGTGGAGACCGGGCTGACCGATCTTGGGAAAGTTCTTCAATCCGGCTCGACACTTGAGCGGAGGGCTGCATGGCTCGCTTTGAAAAGTTGCCCTTCGCCTGAAGCTCAGTCTATGCTTTCGGGCACTCCAAAGTGGAATGAACCGGGCGACTCCACGGAGCACGACTGGAATTCAATCTGCAGGGAATGGATGGATTCACAATGAATGCAATGGAAAACGAGATGAAATTTATTGATCCGCACATCCACATGAATGCGCGGACCACAGATGATTACGAACGGATGGTCGAGGCAGGCATTGTGGCGGTGATCGAACCGGCATTCTGGCTGGGCCAGCCCCGCACCAATGTTGGTTCCTATACCGATTATCTGTCCACACTGGTGGGATTTGAGCGTTTCCGCGCTGCGCAGTTCGGCATACGTCATTACTGCACGATCGGTCTCAACAGCAAGGAGGCCAACAATCAGGAGCTGGCTGAAGCGGTCATGGAAATTCTCCCACTATACCTTCAAAAAGAAGGGGTGGTTGCCGTTGGAGAAATCGGCTACGACGACCAGACTGCCCTCGAAGACCGGTTCTTTCGGGAACAACTGGAGCTGGCAAAGGAACTCGACATGCTGGTCATGGTTCACACCCCTCACCGTGACAAGAAACAGGGGACTTACCGCAGTATGGACGTGATTCTCGAGCATGGACTCGACCCTTCACGAGTCACCATTGATCACAACAATGAAGAGACGGTTCAGGAGGTTCTCGACCGTGGATTCTGGGCAGCTTTCACACTTTATCCCAAGACCAAGATGGGTAACGAAAGAATGGTTGAAGTGGTCAGGAAATTCGGATCCGAGAGGATAATAGTCGATTCCAGCGCGGATTGGGGAATGTCGGATCCACTGGCCGTGCCCAAAACAGCCAGGCTCATGCTGGAGAGAGGCATCTCCGCCGATGCCGTTCATAAGACCTGTTACGCCAACGCCCTTGCGATGTATGGCCAGAGCGGTCAGTTCAATGAATCCGACTGGCTCAATCCGCTTCCAATCGACCAGCGGACACTTTTCGAGGGAAATTCGGTTCTGAGGGGCCAGACTCCACGCGTTGATGAGGAGTCAGCCGAGCAGGACCCCCTGATTATCAGATAGAGGCAGCGTCCCGGGCGTCCTCATCTGAAGAGGAGCGAAACCACAGGGCATATTTGTCGGGGAGGCAGGTTTGACGCTGCCACACAGTGCAATTTTTTTGCGCCCGGATCTTTCGGACAATCAGGCAGCGGAAAGAGTAGCCGGGTCCACGTAGAGCAGAGCCTTCATGATGTAGTAGATCACGACTGCCAGAATGGCTCCTGCAGGGATGGTAACCACCCATGAAATTCCGATGTTTCTGAGGACTCCGAAATTCAGTGACTTCGATCCCCTCGCAAGCCCGACACCGATCACCGAGCCTATGAGTGTGTGCGTGGTGGATATCGGCATGGCAATCACCTTTGATGCCAGGACGATGGTGGTGGCCGCGCCAAGATTGGCTGCAACCCCTCTGCTCGGCGTCAGCTCGGTTATTTTCGTTCCGATCGTCTCGATGACCTTGTAACCCCAGGTCGCCAGTCCTATGACAATTCCAATGCCACCGATAATCAGGACATAAAAGGGCAGGCTGGCTTTCATAGTCAGTTCCCTGCCGGCGATGATGTCCTCCTTTGAAAAGTTTTTGACGATATCGAGAACACCCGCCACCGGCCCGACGGCATTGGCCACATCATTGGCGCCGTGGGCGAAGGCCAGAAATGCGGCGCTGACAATCAGCAGTCCGGCAAAAATTCTCTGAACATCCCGGGTGACAAGATAATCCTCGCCATAGCCGCCCCTCTCACCGGCACTGTCTTCTGCCCCCTTGCCGGCCAACTCAGAAGGGAGTTTTCCCTGACTCTTTTTCCATGCTCTGAGGTAAAAAATCGATGCCACGGCAAACAGAAGGCCTATGCCGATCGAGACGAGGAGTGCACGAGGGGTGTTGAGGTCCAGGTTGATGTTCTTCAGACCCTTCCACACGGTCACGAGTGACAGGATAAATCCGACGTAGAAGACCAGCACCGGTGCCAGACGTGCCGTCGAGGCAACAGGGTCGCTGGTGTCTATCATGTATTTGTGAATAAACTTGTAGACCAGGAAGCTGATGAGGCCTCCGGCTATGGGTGAAGTCACCCATGAGGAGGCAATTTCCGCAACCTTGCCCCATTGGATCACATCAACGCTGCCGCCAACCGCAATGCCTATGCCGACAATGGCCCCAACAATGGAATGCGTGGTTGAAACCGGCCATCCCTTCCATGTCGCGAGCTGGAGCCACAGAGCTGCCGCCAGAAGTGATGCAATAAACCCCAGAACCAGCAGTTGGGGATCCATGCCGGCGGGATCAAACATTTTCTTTCTGACAGTATCCGTCACGTTGCCCCCAACAAGTATGGCCCCCGCCATTTCAAAAATACCTGCAATGATGACTGCAGAAGTGATGGTCAGGGCCTTTGAGCCCACCGATGTCCCCATGGCATTGGCCACGTCGTTGGCGCCGATGCTCCAAGCCATGTAAAATCCGAATATGAGCACTGTACAAATGAGAATAATGCCATTGGGAAAGGTCGTCTGAAAAAGTTCCATCGTGTGAATGCGTGATTGTAGCCTCAATTTTTTTTCCCGCAACAGATTCAGCGGGCAGGGGGACGCGGCCACGGCGTGTCAGAGCTAACCCTGCCGTGTTTTGTGTTACATCCTCGTGGCGAAACGGCAAAATCGCCGCTAACCCGTGGTTTTGCCTTTAACTCCGGCAGTAATAATGATGAAAATCAATGTTCGACTATTTGTCGTTCAGGCCCAATGTGGATCTCCGTGAGTTGACTCAATTCCCGGTCAGCCCGCCACCGGGTCCGGCTCCCGAAGCCTCTGAAACAAAACCGCTGACAATTATGGAACTGGAAAAGCTCAAGGAACTGATTTTGAAAATGGCAGGGCATGCTGATGCCTCGGTCAAAAAATCAGTCAGTGCGCTTCTCCACCGTCGGGAAGATCTCGCTGAGCAGGTGCAGATTTCCGATAACACCATTGACCAGCTTGAGGTTGAAATAGACCTGGTTGCTCACCGGATCCTTGCTGCCAGTCCAGAAGGACGGGACCTTCGCTTTGTCACTTCCGCGATGAAAATCAGTCTGGATCTTGAGAGAGTCGGTGATGAAGCGACCACGATTGCCAGGCGATCGCAGATGCTCCTGGACGACCCCCCCATGGTGCTCGGAACCGAGATTGAATCCATGGCGGCAACAGTTCTGGAAATGCTGAAGGAAGCAACAGAATCCTTTATTTTTCGTGATCCGGGCCGTGCCCGACGGATGATTGCCCGCGACAAGCAGGTGGATGCCGCCAATCGGCGGATCCAGCAGTATCTCAAGGATCAGGTGCGCCAGTCTCCCGCCAGTCTCGACCCTGCCATCAACATGATTTTCATATCACGGAGTCTGGAGAGAATCGGGGATCATGCCAAAAATATTGGTGAAAGCGTGGTGTTTCTCCAGGAGGCGGTCGACATCCGTCACTCCAGCAACGTCGTTCACTGAATCGGTCGGGTCTCTGCCCGGTCCGGAATCCCCGCCATTACCTGATTCTCACACCAGCGCGTGCTTTTCGCTGCCCGGCGGAATTTTCACTAGGAAAATTCCGCCTAATTTTTTACGATCGGGTTAATTCACAAGAAAAACCCACATAAGTCCTTTGAAATGACTATTTCCAAGCCCACCAAGCGGAATAAATCCGGATTTACCCTGATTGAACTCCTCGTGGTAATTGCCATCATTGCTGTTCTCGCCTCCATGCTCATCCCGGCCCTTGCCCGTGCCAAGGAGAAAGGCAAGCGGACCAAATGCATGAACAACCTTCGCCAGCTGGCCATCGGGAGCACCATCTACGCCAATGACAACCAGGACTACTTTGTCGAAGCCCGTACCTCCGGCAATTCCTGGGTTCAAATTGCCATCAACCCGCCCGAGGAAGCGGCTGCCAGAACAGTCAATCTTCACATAGGGGACGCGAACTCAGCTGCCCGCAACCGAATCTGGACCTGCCCGAACCGCCCGGATTTTCCGACTTTTGAGCCACAATACCCACAGTGGAATATCGGTTATCAATACTTTGGAGGGATCCAGCGGTGGAGTAATCCCACCGGGACCGTTCCATCACGCAGCCCCGTCAAGCTCAGTGCGTCCCGCTCCACATGGTGCCTGGCTGCCGATGCCACCATGAAAATTGATGGCCAGTGGGGCGGCGGAAGGGACATCGCCTACAAAAGCATGCCTCCTCACAAAAGCCCCCGGCATCCCGGCCCCGAAGGCGGTAACCATGTTTTCGTCGACGGTGCGGCATACTGGGTGAAATTCGAGAAGATGTATTATATCCATACATGGAACACCAGCGGCTCACGAATCGCCTATTTCTGGCAGCAGGATCTGGGTGAACTCGAACGCCGCAAGCTCAGAATCAAAGCTCAGCTCTAAACAATTTCGGGTTCTTACTCTTCCACAGGAAAGGCGGAGTTCAACAGACTTCACCTTTTCTGTTTCTTATTGCCTGCTGAGAATGCAACCCGACATCTGCAGCCAGCATGACTTGGTCTGTGGGAGATAAGTCAGCG
>JAUIAG010000319.1 GCA_030425355.1 Verrucomicrobiia bacterium | reverse complement strand
TCCTGCGGACATACTGGCGCATGACCATTGTCACCGCATTGTTTTATCTCGGAGTGGCTCCCGAAAAGCTGGAGGCCATCTATCGCAGGCCCTGACCGGGGCTCCGCAGGGTGTTCTCACCCTTCAGGTCCGTGAATCCTCCGACGCCTGATCCCGCAGCACCCGGGCAATCCGGCGCAGATAATCAAAACTGTAAATCCCGGTGTTGTGCCCGTCACTGAAGATAAACCGCAAAGCGTAGGTGCCCACCACCTCGTAACTGCGGACAACCACACCTGGCCATGTCTTCTGGCTGGTCCCGCCATGCTTCTGGCCGAGGATGTCAACCTCCCCCTGAGTCTCCGCACTCGGCGAAAGGGCCCGAAGCCGCTCCATCTCAAAAAAATCCTCCTGGCCATCACTCCATCGGATCGCCACCTCGCGGCCAATCAAAGCCACTTCCTCTGCCTTCACATGCTGTGCTTCTCCCATATCGCCCTCTATTCTGACCCTCCTTCCAATCCGCTTCAACTCCCATCCGCAATCCCCCAAAACCACCCCCGGAATTGTGAATAACTTTTGAATACTGCGAATATCTATCCAATAGGCCCCATTCTCCGGGGAATAACTCCGGTATATCCCACCCAGTATCTTGTCCGTATTCCAGTGTTCCCTTTCCATCCGCCTCAGCGTATCAATTCCTGACACAGCCCGGTGGGCCCGAGTCATTTTTGATTTTTTTTCATTTGACGGTCCAGCGACGTTACACTACTAGTTGTGGTGTCAGCTGACTGTCACACCACATAGTGTGGCGGGTGGCTGAACCACCCCAGAGAACCTCCCATTCGGGGTTCGCTCCGACCAACAGCAGAATTCTGATAATTCCGGCAGGAATTGAAAAAAGAATTTTACTGACTTTTTGGGCAGTATGGCCCAGCATTGATTTGCGGGGTGACTGAATTGAATGGCCGGAGGGTGGTGGAGATCGGTTTTGCAGGGTGGCAGGGCGGTGAAACCCGGGAGGCCTGAAGGCTTTCGCTGGAGATTTTTGTCAATCCGGTCACATCCGGGTGAAAAACAGATTAGAAGGAACATTTTAAAGGTTAAGGTTTAAGGTTTATGTTGCAGGAAGGATTCGATGGTCAGTTGAAGATGCGGGAGCTCGACCCGCTGGCGGAGCGGAAGTTTACTGTCCGGAAAAGGGACGGGCGGATTGTTCCGTTTGATGAGAGTCGGATACTTCTGGCGATCGAGGCGGCGTTCCGCGCGAATGCCGGGATCGGCGAGACGGCTGCCGTCGATTCGGAGATGGAATCGCTGGTGCAGCGCATTGCCGAAAGGGTTGTTGAGAACCTGATCAGCCGGGCGCTGTCCGGCCAGCTCTTGGAAATTGAGCTGATTCAGGATTCGGTCGAGGAGCATCTGATGCAGATGGCGCCGACAGGCGTTGCCCGCAGATTCATTATTTACCGTGAGGACCGGCGCAAGCAGCGGGCCCTGCGGGGAGAGAAGGACCGTGAAGGGCAGGTGATTGAGCAGATTTTCATCACCAAGCCCGACGAATCGCTGGAGCCGCTGGATCCGCAGCGCATCCGCCGCCAGTTCATCAAGGCGGTGAACGGTTTTGAGAAGACCTGTGACTGGCAGCTGCTTTCCGAAAACACCCTGCGCGGTCTCTACAACGGCGTTTCTGTTTCGGAAATCGAGGACCTGATGATTCGCGAAGCCAGTTCCCGGATCGAGATGGAACCGGATTATGATTTTGTGGCAGCCCGACTGCTGCTCAACAAGATTTACCGGGAAGTCCTCGATGCCCAGCCCGTGGATTCAACTTTCGTTTCCGCCTACCGCGAGAAGTTCCCGCAGTACATTGAAGCGGCCATTGGCTATGACCGCCTCGATCCGCGGCTCCGCGAGTTCGATCTGAAGAAGCTGGCCTCGGCGCTGCGCCGCGACCGCGACAACAAATTCACCTCGCTGGGACTCCAGACCCTCTATGACCGCTACTTCATCCATGAGAAGGACCTCCGGCTCGAGACTCCCCAGTTTTTCTGGATGCGTGTGGCCATGGGACTGGCCCTGAACGAAGGGGAAATGAAGAATCAGAAGGCCATCGAATTCTACAACCTTCTGTCCACCTTCCGTTTCATCTCCTCCACACCGACGCTGTTCAACTCCGGCACGGCTCACCCACAGCTGAGTTCCTGCTATCTCTCGACGGTGATGGATGATCTTTCCCACATCTTCAAGATCATCTCGGACGACGCCAAGCTTTCCAAGTGGGCCGGAGGACTCGGCAATGACTGGACCAATGTCCGCGCCACCAATGCCCGCATCAAGGGCACCAACGGGACCAGCCAGGGCATTATTCCTTTTCTCAAGGTCGCCAATGACACCGCGGTGGCTGTCAATCAGGGAGGCAAGCGCCGCGGCGCCATGTGCGCCTATCTCGAAACCTGGCACCTCGACCTCAAGGATTTCCTCGAGCTGCGCAAGAACACCGGGGATGAGCGGCGCCGCACCCACGACATGAACACCGCCAACTGGATTCCGGATCTGTTCATGAAGCGTGTTCGGGAGAAGGGGAAGTGGACTTTCTTCAACCCCAGCGACACCCCCGATCTCCACGACCTCTACGGCCAGGCCTTTGAAAAACGCTATCTGGAATATGAGAAGATGGCGGAGGAAGGCACTATCCAGCTTTTTCAGGAAGTGGAGGCGGCTTCGGTCTGGCGCAAGATGCTGATGATGGTCTACGAAACCGGTCACCCGTGGATGACTTTCAAGGATCCATCCAACGTGCGTTCCCCTCAGGATCATACCGGCGTGGTTCACAGCTCCAACCTCTGCACGGAAATCCTTCTCAACACTTCCGAGGACGAGACAGCTGTCTGTAATCTCGGCTCGGTCAACCTGGCGGCTCATATCGTCGACGGCAGGCTGGATGTCGAAATGCTGCACGAGACGGTTTCCGTGGCCATGCGCATGCTCGACAACGTCATCGACATCAACTTCTACCCCATCGATGAGGCCCGCAACGCCAACCTCCGTCACCGCCCTGTCGGTCTCGGCCTGATGGGTTTCCAGGATGCTCTCTTCAAGCTCAACATCCCGTACGCCAGCAACGCGGCTGTCGAGTTCGCGGACATCAGCATGGAACAGATTTCATGGTCCGCCATCCTCGCCTCCACTGAACTGGCCCGCGAGCGCGGACCATACGAAAGCTTCAAGGGATCGAAGTGGGACCGCGGACTTCTTCCGATCGATACCATCGAGCTTCTGGAAAAGGAACGGGGCGGGTACCTGCAGATGGACCGCTCCAGCACCCTTGACTGGAATCGGGTTCGCGAAGCCATCCGTCAGCACGGCATGCGGAACTCCAACACCATGGCAATTGCCCCGACGGCGACGATCTCCAACATATGCGGTGTCAGTCAGTCCATCGAGCCTGCCTACAAGCACCTGTATGCCAAAACCAACCTTTCCGGGGACTTCATTTCAATCAACCGCTTCCTGGTGGATGAATTGAAGAAACTCAACCTCTGGAACCGTGAAATGGTCGACGAGATCAAGTATTTCGACGGCAGTATTTCCGAGATTGAGGCCATCCCCGAAGAGGTTCGCCAGAAATACCTGACGTCCTTTGAAATCCACCCCAAGTGGCTGATCCTGTGTGCCAGCCGCCGGCAGAAGTGGATCGACATGGGGCAGTCACTCAATCTCTACCTCGCAAGACCCGATGGCGAAACTCTCAGCCAGATGTATATGTTCGCATGGGAAAACGGACTCAAAACGACGTATTACCTGCGCACTCTGGGCGCCAGCTCCGTCGAACATTCCTCAAGGAATATCAACAAGGGCAACCGCATCAAAAACAACTGGATGAAGTCGGATTCACTCATGGAGGCCCGGGTCAAGGAGTCGGTGACCACCTCCGGAGCGCCAATGCCCCAGGCCTGCAGTATCGACAACCCGGACTGCGAGAGCTGCCAGTAAAGCAGTGCAGAACCATCGGTTATCAACTCAAACAGCAATTTCAGGAGACTCGGAGATTTTTCCAACCCGCGTCCACCCATTCACAAAACTGAATAACTCAACCACCTAATTTTTTCAGAAAATGTCCTGTTGTAATGTCGGCGATCAACGCCCTGATTTTCACGATCTTGGCAAGCGTATCAACCCCGAGAACAAGCGTCTTATCAACTGCAAGGCAGTCGATGTCAATCAGTTGATGCCTCTCAAGTATCACTGGGCCTGGGAATTCTATCTCAAAGGCTGTGCCAATAACTGGATGCCCACCGAAGTCTCCATGCAGCGGGACATCGAAATATGGAAATCCAACCGCCTCACTGCCGATGAACGCCGTATGATCATGCGCAACCTCGGGTTCTTCAGCACGGCTGAAAGTCTTGTCGGGAACAATATCGTGCTCGCCATTTTCAGACACGTCACCAACCCCGAGGCCAGACAATACCTGCTGCGCCAGGCTTTTGAGGAGGCTGTTCACACCCACACCTTCCACTACATTGTCGAGTCTCTCGGCCTCGACGAACGCGAAGTCTTCAACATGTATCACGAGGTCAACTCCATCTACGAAAAGGACGAATTCGAGATGAAGCTGACCCAGGATATCATGGACCCCAACTTCTCGACGGCAACCGATGATGGTATCCGCACATTCATCAAAAACCTCATCGGTTTCTATGTCATCATGGAAGGGATTTTCTTCTACAGCGGGTTCGTGATGATTCTTTCCTTCAAGAACCGTGCCCTGATGACTGGCATCGGCGAACAGTTTGAATATATCCTTCGCGATGAATCCATCCACCTGAGCTTCGGTATCGAGTTGATAAATAATATCATCAACGAAAATCCCCAGGTCTGGACCGACGAATTCCAGCAGGAAATTCTCGAACTGATTGACCATGCGGTCGAACTGGAGATCGCCTATGCCCAGGACTGCCTTCCGAATGGTATCATCGGCCTCAACGTCGGGATGTTCCGCGACTACGTCCAGTATATAGCCGACCGCCGCCTGGTCCGTCTCGGCCTCAAGCCCCGCTACGGTGTCGAGGAATCACCTTTCCCTTGGATGGCCAAGGTCATGGATCTCAAGAAGGAAAAGAATTTCTTCGAATCACGTGTCACTGAATACCAGCCGCTCGGCTTTGAATCGGATTCCGCCGGCGGTGGCAATTCATCCGATGACTGGCTTTCCAGCTGATCGCGCTTGCCTTTAACTCCCAGGGTGGCAGCTGAACTCTGTTCCCCCCTTCAACCCAACCCAATTACCCATTCTTAGTCATGTTGTCCCTGCCGGCTCCGCCGGCGGGGATTTTTTGTATTTGGCGGACACCGATCCTGGGGGCCGGGTACCTGATGGTGCACGTAAAGCGTGCCGAGCATCCAGGCAAGGTGTCATGCACGCAGGTGGCACCGGGCCTTAACCAGAACTGGACCGTCGCCGGGAAATCGTGCTGGGAGTGGTTAAAAGCCGTGAAGAGGCGGGCTTCCATATCCTGCCGAAAAGATGGATAGTGGAACGGACATTCTCATGGTTCCCTTCATATAGAGGGCTTTCCAAGGATGACGAAGTGAGAACAGAAAATTCAAAATCAATGATTTTTCTGGGAATGATACGCAGGATGCGCAAAAATTCAGCAAAATGAATTTC
>JAUIAG010000318.1 GCA_030425355.1 Verrucomicrobiia bacterium | reverse complement strand
TCCGAATATCTGGAGGCAAAGGCTTCCGCGTTTTCAACAATGACAATCAGTTCATCCGGGGCCATGCGGAGTCCGCCGGGAAAAAGGAACTCGACACCACCGGAAAGGCGCAGACCATCCAGCGAAAGGTACCTGCCGGATGTATTGAGCAGCTCTATGAATTCGAACACATCGTCACCGGCGGGGTTGTAGCTCAATTCAGAGACGACAAGATCGCCGGGCCGGGGAGTTGTCGCTTCATTGGCGAAATACCGGGACTCGGTGAGGGCGCTCCAGTTCCGGCCATCCCAGGCACGCGCCATCAGGTGACTGCCGGGATCAACGGGAATCTCCAGTGATGTCGCGCTTTCAAGCCACGCATCAAAGCGGAGGTCCGAACTGGAGCCGGATGCCTGATGGACTTCCGCCGAAAGGACATTCTTTCCGGTGCGCAGAAGGCCTGCGGGTACCGTGCGTGTCCTGACCAGTGTTTCGTCACCACCACCTGCGGCGGAAAGTGCCAGTGTCTGGTACTGAAGCTCTCCGGAAGGAAGATTGTCGCGGATGATTTCCACGCCGTTGAGGTAAATGGCCACTCCGTCATCGCGGACGAAGTTGATGAAAACCTGATCGTGGGCCGCTGCATCGGCGACAGTGAACTCACGTCGGAAGTAGGTGGTGGGGAACTTGTTTCCTGAATCGGGACCAAAATTGACCGTGGTGGCGATGCCGGCATCACCATACCCGAGGGGGGCCGTTCCGCGGGACCAGTTCGCGGGGATGTAGTCAATTGCGACCCAGTCGCCGGCGGGCGCTGAACCGACATCGAGGTAATCCCATGCCCGGCCCTGCCCGGTGAGTGTGGCACCGCCCGCACCGCCAAGTAGAACAGCCTCCGGATTGACCCCGCCGCCGGGAAGTCGCGGATCAGCCCCGCTCAGAGTGTAGTAGACATCGCCGCCGGTTACCTGAACGTCGATAACGGACTGGCCCTCGACCACACCGCCATACTGACTGAGCTGAGGAGCATCCAGCGAGGGATACAGCCCACGGCTTCTCAACCGGGACAGCAGGGTTGCACTCTGACCGGGGAAGAAATTGCTGATGGCATCCTGTGCCGCGCTTTCCCAGTTTTGCGGGGTCCGGTATCCCCAGCGGGCGCACTCGGCGACAAGGCTGTTATGGATTTCCTCCATGCGGTCTCTGAGGCGCTGGATGCTTCGGGCCGGAGTCAGGGCCCCATCCTGAGTCAAGTGTCTGTGAGCGCGATCGGCGAGGAGCATCATGAAATCGGGGTGTCCCTCGGATACGAGGGCCCCGAATATCCCTCCGGGCCCGGGATTGCCTGTGCGGTCCGATGAGGGCCGAATGTGTCCGTCGGCATCACCCAGCCAGAATTTGAAGCCGCTGCCGGGCTGTATCGGACCGGCGGCGCGGTATTCGGTTTCGGCGTTGCCGTAATTCCACATCAGCATGAAATCGATGAGGTGGGACACGTCCAGCCATTGGCTGACGGATTCGAAATCACCGCGTCTTTCGAGAACTCCCAGCCATGGCTCGCGATTGAGTGGATCGGGCGTGCCGGGAACGAAGTTGCTGCCGTCATTGTCATTGCCCCGGACATTGGTGTAGTCCTCGCGCTGTCCTCCGAGATAATCGGCCAGGAAGGCATCCGTCAGTCGCTCCCGTGCATGGTACTGCCCCCAGTACTCACCATTGAAATAGAGGTTCACAAATCGTCCGTGGGGATTGAGGCTGCCCATGTCCAGCATGGTGTCTTCACTGAAGCGTGCCGACATGTAGAATCCGCGCGAAGACATGTCGTGACCGCCCGCCCGCAGGTCTATTTCGTCGAACCGGTCGACGGCAAGCACCCCGCGGTCAAATCCGGTGAAGAGTGGGGCTTCGAGCTTACGGGCACCGTATTCCGAGCGGAATTTCAGACGGTAGTTCTTTTTGGCGAATTCCGTCCATGCGCCTCCGAACCTTTCGACACCGGCGTTGAGCTGAATGGGCTCCATGCCGGGAAGGAAGAGTTCCACCGATGCGGGCCACTCATTCCAGTCATCCGGAAGAGCCGGAATCGAGATGTTGACCGTCGGGAGTTCCTCCAGTCCAAGCCTCGCCCGGTTCCGCAACTCCGTATTCGAGAGCAGCGACTGGTTCATGTTCGACGCGGAAAGTGTCGCTTCGTGAAAGAAGTAGGTGTGAGTCTGGACCGGCGGGGACTTGAATCCATCGCGGTGTACTTGAGCACGCACGGAAACGGGATCCTCCACAGTCATGGCCCCCGTCCATGGCTGCCAGTTCCGCCCGCCATCCGTCGAGACAAGAATTTCCGCCTCCTCATCCGGATGACTGATTTCCAGCTGGAAAGGCTCCTCGTAAAACCCGCGCGAATGGCTGAAGGACACGGGCTGCAGCCAGCCGGAATAGGCTGGGGAAAGATTGGCTTCACCGGGAGTCGGCTCAAGGAAGGCACGATCCCCAGTCATGGTCCGGCCGTATGCCAGGTCCCCGGTCAGTGCCGGCAGCACGGGAAAATCATCCACAACAGTGACCCCGTCAGGCGCGGTCAGCAGCAGAGACTCATCACCGCTGCCGCTCAGCGCAAATGGAAGGTGGATGAATCCGCCGCCCTCATACGGCTCGTCACGGCCCGAGGCATACAGGATCAGAAATCCGTGGGCAGGTATCTCCACTCCGTCCGGAAAGACCCACCGCTGTGGTCGGGCCGGGTCGTCGCTCACCCCGTAACCGGCCATGGACAGCGGAGTCGGATTCGGGTTTCGCAATTCTATCCAGTCCGGGGATTCTCCGTGGTTGTCCCGCAGGGAGAGGCGATTCACGGAGACAACTTCGTTGATGTATGGAGCCAGTGGTTCGCCATCAACAAGAACGGTCTGATAGCGGATAACCGTGTCGGCAAACATCCCCCCAACCAGGGCATACTCGACACCGGCCTGAGGAGTCACTTCGATACTCCCACTCCCGCCACTGCCTGTGAGTGACAGCGCATCGACGCCCTGCGGATAGAGCATGAGTGATTTCAAATCCTCCTGCGCCCATCCCAGAGTGGTGGACTCTCCGGGTGACACCTGCGGGGACTCCGCCACGAAGCTGACAATCCCGACATCTTCGAGTGGTCTGCCGAATGCCTGAAGTTCCTTGAGCCCCAGATACCAGAAGGTCCCCGGTTCGGAGCGTTCCTTGTTTTCAAATCCCACGCGGACATATCGCGCTGCCACCGGGCCGGGAAGAAAAACATCGAAAACCGGTGAACTGCCGCCAAGATGCTCTGAGAAAACTGAATCGCGATTGCCGTCATAGACGCGGACGGTGGTGTGGGTCATACGGCTTTGAAACCCGTCCGCTGCAATCACCCGGACCTGATAGAGAGCACGTTCTTCTCCAAGATCCACCTCGAAGAAGGATCCCACGGCCCGCGGAGTCGATTCAGTGTGGGTGCGGTAATCCCCGTCATTGCCATTTTCAGTAGGTGGCAGTGATTCATTGAACCGCATCATGTACGACTCCGCCCCCTGGGCGTAATTCGGTGCCGTGAAGAGCACGACCTCCGCAACGGAAACAACATGGTCCCCCGCCCCGTTCGTCATTCCCCCGGGAATGCTCAGGCGGACAGCGGACACCAGAGCGACTTCTTCGGGAGAGTGCTGCCATGCACCGCCCCGGCCGGGAGAGGTGACACCGGCGGACCCGATGACCTGCCCATCGCTGTCGAGAAGCTCCATGAGCAGACCGTCCATCCTGTCGGCGTAGTTGTCGCCACGATTGACAAGTTCGATCCGATGGAGCGGTCGCGGCCGGTCCAGTTCTATCACCAGAGCAACTCCCGGCTCATCCAGACTTTCCGCAAAGGAGATGAAGTTCCCGTCAATACTGCGGGGTGCGGGTACTTCGACAGCGCCACCGACAAAACGTGCCGTGGCTATATCGCTCATTGGCACAGCGCCGAATTCCGGGACTGGATCGCCCTCAAGAGTATTGAAATTCCACGTGAATGAGGAAGTCCGCCCTTCGGTATCAGCAGTTTCCACTCTGGCGGTGTACTCCCGGTTCAACTGAAGCGGAGCCTCGTATCGAACCTGCCACTCGCGGGGGCCGCCATCCATCACCAGCTGGTCACTCAGGTCGGCGTCGTTGAGAAAAAAGCTGATGTTCTGTTCCGGAATCGTGTTGGGCTCCGCGGTCGTCACACGGAAGCCGATTCCTCCATCGAGGGAATAAAATTCTGTTCCATCCCCGGGAATGACCCCGTCCACAACCGGGGGCCACTCGGATGCAGGAAGCGTGAGTTCCATGGGCGAGGCTCCTCCTGCCAGCGCCTCAATCCTCGCGGCATCAAGGGCAACGCTGAAAAGGGCCACCTCATCGAGCCATCCGTGAAAGGCTATGTCGGGCTCGGTTGGGGACTGACCAAGGAAAAGAGCGGTCCAGTCGGTCCGCAGTGGCACCGCGCCGTCAGCCTGATCGAGAATGAGCTGACCATTGATCCACACCTGCTTGGCCCCGCCATCTTTAACCAGCGCAATGTGGTTCCACTCCTCCCAGTCAACCGGTGGCACAGCATTGTCCACCCCGCCATTGAGACGGTTTCCAGGGGTCCCGCAGCAGCCCGATGTGTCGAAATAGACAATTCTATTCCCCCATGGGAGATGCGCCTGAAATCCACGGTCGCCGGAACCCGATGATGGAGAAGCAATCCACACCGAAGAACTGTTCCCAACCTCACCCTGACGCCAGCGCTGCCAGAATGTCACCGTCAGAACATCCTCCGAGTTGGAATTGTTCAGTTTATCGATGAAATCCTGGCCATTGGGGGACAGCTCATTGACCATGGCGTGGGTTGGGTTTTCTGTGGATCCACCCGTGCCGAGATCGAGCGCTCTGTCACCGTCGGTGCCACTGCGTCCCGCGCCTGATTCACTGATGGCCGCATCACCCCTCAACTCAAGCCCGGTCCCTGACACACTGTCCCGGAGCTGCCCGGGGAGTTCATCCGCATCAAATTCCCAAACCGCCAGAACATCGGAAATATTGATCAGGTCGTTGCCCTGGGCCGGCAGATTTCCTGTGAGTCCGGTGAAGAACAGAGACAGGATGACCACCCGCAGCAGGGCTGAAAGGCATGGCAGTCCATTGGGCCGATTTATTCCACGGATTGAAATCTGCATCATGAAAACATATCACGGGATGAGGTCTCGAGCCACGCGCAATCACCAGGGGGACCAGTGAAATGGACACGGGAGACCGGACACTGACCGTCGTCGCGAAAGCGAAAGTACGGCCACCACGCGCTGCCCGCCCGTCTTCTCACGTATGATCCCGAAGTGGCTTGCCGAGAATGGCGGCGAGTCTGCCGGCATCGCGGCGCAGCTGCTTCAGATCGCCATGATCGACCACGTTGACCCGGTGGCCGTCATCACAGACAAGATTCAGCTCATAACTGTAAAAGGACGAATCACTTCCCCGGCAATGTTCGCTGATGATCTGCAGGGCTCTCACCTGCCTCAGGCTCACCCATTCTCCGCTGCTGCTGCGTTCAGTGCTGGCAGCAGGAAGGTCGACATTTTTTCGACATTTCGAAAATATTCCGCGCCGCAGATCGAAGATGAGCGGGCGCTGTGAATGGAACAGCATAACCCACCCCAGAGTGAAA
>JAUIAG010000317.1 GCA_030425355.1 Verrucomicrobiia bacterium | reverse complement strand
GCTTGATTTTAAATAATTAGGTTAAACTCAATTCCGTCTCTGCTTACTGAGACTTCATCGAGGGCTCTCGATTACGCACAATTCAACTTTCAATGAACTCTTCGAAGGAGTGACCTGGTGCCTCATTTCGAGGTCTGTCATTTTCTCTTCCGCCCTCCCCTGTTCTGCGAGGGACCAAGAAACTATCAAAACCAGAATATCCTGCAAGGGCTTTTTTCAATTTTTTTTCACCTTTTTCGACCGAGGGTGATTTCGGGGCAAAAACAGCTGAAAAAAGCGGGCTCCGGGCCTTGGACGGCGCTGAAAAAGAATCAGATAACCGCAGACTCCTGCGGATGGAAGCGGAAAACATGGCCGGGAACGGAAAATTCCGGGTGAGGATCCGGTGAGGGCAGCGGAATCAGCCCTGGATTTGGAAGGCGGGAAGGGTTGACCGGAGACAATCGGAGATCCGCGTGGGCTGGAGAAATATCAGACAGGCCCCTTTCGGGCGGGGTGGTCCGGCCGTGATGATGAGTGTGAAAACAGTCCCGCCGCCAGGCTCATGGAGAACCTGGCGGCGGTGGATGGGTCGGGAAGGATCGGCGGGCGTTTACTGGGTCACGAATGTGACCTGCGGCGAACCGAGGGCGATGGAGTCGGGGAGTTCGTCGGCGGGGAGGCGCAGAATGATGGTATGGCGGCCGGGCTGGAGACTGACGCTGAGCGCCCGGCCATTATCACGGAGTGGCACCTCTTTGCCGTCGATCCACGCGGCGGCCTCGGGGTGGGAGAATCCCGAGAGGGAGAATTCAACAGTCCCCTGCCCTGCGGCCTCGAAGAGAGCACCGGCGTAGAGTTTGTTGGGGAACCGGCTGGCGACTTCATTGAGGCGCTGCTGGAGCGATGATTTGGGGAGCCGGCCATTGACGAGGCTGTCGAAGGGTTTCCACCCGCCCCGCCAGCTGGCGTTGTCACCGAGGTCGGTGCCGAGGATTTTCTCCTCGCCGAACTGGGCGGCGTCGATGGTGGCGGGATAGAGGAACCAGCGGCGGGCCTTGTCGGGACGGGAGGCGTCGAAGTCACCGGCTTTACCGAGACTGGACAGGAATGCGAAGAGGTCGACCTGATCCCTGGTGCCGAGGTTCCGGATCAGTCCGGATGGCATGAGCGAATAATCGGCGGTGACGCGTGAGACGATCTGGTCCTTGGGCACCTCGACGATGTTGGAGGCGGCATCACGGAGCCAGATGCGGCTGGCATCCTCGCGCACGAGAGTTCCCGAATAGGTCAACTCGGCTATCGTGTCGATATTCACCGCGTGATAGCCCTCCTTGATTTTGGCGTTGGGGAAGTAGAGGGACTCGATGAGATAATCGAGCGGGGCACTGGCACCGATGGAAGTCATGTCGGGACCCAGCACTCCACCGATACCGCCGATGGCGTGACAGGTTGTGCAGGCCAGTTCGCTGCGACGGTAGACGGCCTCGCCCCGATGGGGATCGCCGTTTTCCCGGACCTGCCGGGCGAGAAACTCGAAATCGTCGGGACTGAGGCTGCCACGGCCTTCCAGCTGTCCGGCCTGATTGAGTGCAATGACCAGTCCAGGCAGCTGGCGGCCGCCTTCACCGGCAGCGCGGACTCCCAGTTCCGCGGCACGTGCCGGGATGGATGCCACCCGGACCCACGGCTCGAGTTTCCCGCCGGCTCCCTTGACCTGGAGAAGGGATCGCCAGAGCCCGAGAATCTGTGCATCGCTGAGGTCGGTTTTCATGAGTTCGGAGACCACCGGCCATGCCGTTTCAGTGTCGAGGGTGGCGAGGGCTGTGGCGGCGGCGAGGCGGACTTCGGGAGATGAATCACTGGCGGCGGCGGCTTTTTCCAGAGCGCGGATAGATCCGGCACCGCCGATTTGCCGGAGAGCCTCCACGGCGGCTACCCGTTCCTGTGCCGGGTGATCCGTGTCGGTCGGGATGCGGGCAAGGACGGCAAAGTCCGCGCCGATGTCTTTCCATGCACCGGCCAGAGTGATCGCGGCTGCCCGGATTCCGGGGGAGCGGCTCTGGAGGAAAGCGGTGAGTCGGCCCTGAGTATTGGATGGCCTGAGCCTGCGTGAGCGGGCCGCCTCGTCGAGCGACCGGATGGCTGCCACGATGCCCTGTTCATTGAACTTTCCACTGGAAAGACCGGCGGACACCTTTTCAATTTCGGCAGGCGTTCCGGCCTGGCCGATAATATCCAGCCATGGACCGGAACCGTCAGCGGGGATATCGGTTCCGGCGAGGGCACGCCCGAGGACGCGTCCGGCGTATTCCGGTGGCAGAGCCTTGAGCGCGTATGCCAGTTTGTCCGGATTCAGCCCGGATGGGTTCACTGCGCCGTCTTCAACCGCCGTGACCCATGGATCCCGAAGGTCGTTGACGGTGAGCCAGAGGGCATATTCCAGATATTTGTCCATCGGATGATCAAGGACGGAGAGTGCATCCTCCATATCGGCGGCGGTGCCATCTACCGCGAGAGCGCGAAGGGCTTCCATTCTGACCCGCGGATGTGAATCGGAAATGGACTGTTTCCACTGGAACGACGCCGGCAGCTCGTGCTTCCAGTGGTGGACAGCCCGGACAGCGGCAGCACGGATGCGGTGATCGTCCGAATTGATGAGCGACGACAGCAGCTGAGGTTCAACCAGATTGAGGCCCTGATAGAGCCAGAGTGCTTCGAGGTGTGAGCGGTCATCGCGTGAGGAGGTCACCCAGTCCTGAAGATCCGGGAGGATGGCTGATCCCCGCTCGAGCAGCACGCGCCGTGAATTCTCACGGACAAATCCAACCGGGGAATTCAGTCCGTCGAGAAGCTCGCGGTTTGTGCGGGTGGTCAGCCTGGGGGCCCTGGCGGCATGCACGCCCTTCGGCACAACCCGCCAGATTCTGCCATTGACGTGGTCGCGTCTGGGGTCGCGGAAGTCCACCTCCCCGTGCTGGATAATCGGATTGGACCAGTCGGCGATATAGAGGGCTCCATCGGGACCGAATTTCACATCGATGGGCCGGAAGGTGACGTCATCGGTGGTGACCAGATCCGGCTGCTGCGTGGTGAGGAAAGCCGAATCCCTTTCCTCCATGGAAAAGCGCACGATTTTATGGGCCCGGAAATCGCAGGTAATGGCGTCGCCCTGCCAGTCTGCCGGGAAGAGAGGGCTTTGGATCAGTTCGAGGCCGCAGAATTTCGGGTAACTGCCAGGCGAGATGCTGTCGATGATGCGCGGTGCACCGGCGTATGTGAAATACATGGCTCCGGGGACTGCGAGGCTGAGGCCCTGATAGCCGGCGCCGTCGGTGACGAAGCTCTGCCCCCATGGATCGAAGTGGTGGCCCCATGGATTACAGAATCCTCTGACGTAGACACCGGCTTTCATGGTGGCGGGCTGAAGGTGGATGATTCCGCCGCTGTTGAGACGGACGACTCCGTGCGGGGTTTCCATGTGGGTGTGGATGTAGATGGACTGGTTCATGTAGAGCATGCCGTCCGGTCCCCAGCGGAGGGAGTGAAGGATGTGGTGGGTGTCTTCGGTGCCGAAACCGGAGAGAACAATGCGCCTGCGATCGGCAATCCCGTCACCGTCGGTGTCCTTGAGGTGAAGGAGCTCGGTGGAGTGGCCGACATAGACACCGCCATCGCCGGGGGCGACGCCCGTGGGGATGAGAAGACCATCGGCGAAGACCCGCGAGTTATCGGCGACCCCGTCACCGTCGGTATCCTCGATCACGATGATTTTGTCATTGGCTTTCTGGCCGGGCTCGATCTGGGGATAAACCTCGGAACTGGCCACCCAGAGCCGTCCATCCGCGTCGAAATTCATGTGAATCGGCTTGGCCAGCAGCGGATTGGAGGCAAAAAGCTGGATTTCGAAACCATCAGAGACCTCGAAGCGGGGAATTTCCTGAGTTGGTTTATCAAAGGAGTGATCCTCTGAACCGGTGATGCCGACCGGAGCCGGAGGATCCATCAGCACACCCGTCGCGGCCCCCGTGAAAGGCTCCAGGGAAAAGGACCAGGTGCCGGGTGCAGCCAGCTGGTGTATGGATGATTCCTCTTCTTCAATCAGTGGATCGAACATGGGTATTTCACGGGCGTTCTGGCCCTGTTCGTGTTTTCTGAACAGAAAGAGGTAGGTGTTGTTCTGGGGGCGCCAGCGGTAGAAGAAAAGGCGGTTTTTGGCGATGATGCGCTCGGCGAGCATTCTGGCCCGTTCCGCCACCGGACCGGCTTCAATATTGACTCCGCGGATCCACTCCGAGCCCGGGGCGGCGTGCACCGCCTCACCATTGATGCGGAGGACGTAATTCAAATTTTCGTCGAGGAGTCCGGAACCTGCCATCACTTTCTGATGTCCGGAGACCAGGGAGACGCGGTTCACCGGCTCGCTGATCCGGTCGATCAGCAATGGCTGAGTGACTGCCGGCAGGTCGAGAGATTCACCGATGAAACGCGCGGCATGGCGGTATCCGACCGCATTGAGATGAATGCCGTTATCTGTGAGCTTCTCCGGTCCGCGATAGTCCATCATCCACTGGTAGAGATTGACGAAAGGCGAGTCATTTTCAGTGGCGATGCGTTGAATGGCCTCGACAAACAATTTGAGCTGCCGGTTGTGAGGCTCCGGGTCAGGCAGTGGCCCGGCGATCCATTCATGGGCCAGCGGAGAGAGAAAAACGAAACGCACAGGTTTGTCCGGGCTGATGCCACGGATCTCATCCACCAGTTTCTGAAGCCCGGCTGCAAACGGTTCGACATGCGCGCCGCCCCCGAAGGACTCCGCCATGCCGTACCCGAGGATCACCCAGTCGGGATCCGCCTCCCGGAGTGAATTGAGCAGCTGATTCCATCCGGGCATGGGCTGCAGGTGATCAAACCCCCCGCGGGACTGTCCCCTGACGGTATCGGCACTCCATCCGAGATTCCGGAACTTGAGGTCGGCATCGGGAAAGGATGAAGTGAACACCGACTCGAGTTCCCCGTATTCCTGGGCCCGCTCAATCAGGGTGTCGCCGAGGAAAACAACCGTCCCTCCTGCCGACATTTCAAGTGCGGCCCCGCCGGCCGGGGCCGCAAGAAAAGCCGCGAGGATGACACTGCCCAGATTCTGAAAAATGATTCTTCTCATGGTTGATGAATGGATAAGTCCCATGATAAATGCCGGTCCGGATTTGAAAAGTCCATGATGTTGATAAATTGTGAAGGTGGAATCCGGTGTAAAGGCTTTCAATACCCGCGTCGTATGTCTATGATGGGGAATTACAGGCAGGAAAATGAACACGTATGAGGTCACAGTGGCGATCGCGCATGGCCCTCTGAGTCCGGAGCTGTTGGACCAGGATGGCGGCCAGGATGCGATGGCGATACTTCTCCTTGTCCTCCTGCTGAAGATACTGGCACTGGGCGGCATCTTCCTCTTCATGGCGTTTCAGGTCATCCGTCAGAAACGGAAGGCGATCGAACTGGAAGCCGACCTCATGCAGCCTCACTATCTCGAGAAGGATGAGCCACTGCCCGTGGTGCAGATTCCGTCATTCAACAGCCTGAATTTCAATCCGCCGACGTCATGGATGGCGATACGCTCCACGGATCAGGAATCCATCGAAAATGCTCTGGAGCTGAAGGACGCCAGCCGCTGCAATTACGAGGAGG
>JAUIAG010000009.1 GCA_030425355.1 Verrucomicrobiia bacterium | reverse complement strand
GAAGGAATATTCTGGTCGGAACTGCCGGCGCTTCCCGCGGGCGAATATCATGTCTTTGCCGATGTTTCCCATGAAACGGGCTATGCGCAGACCTTCGTCGGTTCGGTCAGCGTCCCCGCGCCGGAACAAGCTGTGGATGCCAGTGTCCCCGACAGCGGGGAAATCCAGTGGCTTGCAGACATCGGCAGCCTCCGGGACCCTGAGGATTCGTGGCTGACGTCCGTCGATCCGGCTCCTTCGGCCCATTCATCCATCCCGCCCATCCGTTTCGGTGACGGCTTACAGCTTGTCTGGACCGGAGAAAACGCTGCCGACCCCGGCGAGCAGCTGCGCTTCGAAATCACCGACGAACAAGGCAGACCGATTCAACCGGAGCCATATCTCGGAATGGCAGCGCACGCGGCAGTCGTTGGTAATGGCGGGTCTATCTACACACACCTTCACCCGGCCGGGTCAGTTTCCATGGCAGCCATGCAGCTGTTCGAGCTGAGGGACGCCGGTTTGATCCCATCGGAAATCGGCAGGGACGAACCGCTCTGCACCCTCCCATCCGTCGATGAAAGCCAGGAAAAATGGCTCACCATGACAGCCGCCCGGAAACAGGGTGAAATCATCTTCCCCTACCTGCCGCCCGAAGACGGGACATACAGGGTCTGGGTGCAGTTTAAAATCGGCGGGACAGTTCACACCGTCTTCACCCGCCTCCTCCTTGAGGACGGGGATGACAGGCGAAGCTGACGGTCTCTCTCAATCTAAACAAGGGCCTTCTCCCAGAAAAGGGCCTTTCCGTTGGCGGGATCAAGCTCATAGCCGCTGAAACCGCACCGTTCATAGAGCCGCTGGGCCGACCGGTTGCCTTCGAGGACTTCCAGTGTCATTTTGCAGGCGTCCCGACGCCTGGCTTCCTTTTCGGTTTCCTCAATCAGACGGCGGGCAATCCCCTGTCCGCGATACCCCTGCCTCACCACAAAATCGTGAATATTGACGATGGGGCGGGCCTTGAATGAGGACAGGGATTCAAAGCAGAGCGAAAGCCCGACGCCGGTATCCCCGTCCATGGAGAGGATGCTGAAGCAGTTCGGGTATCTGGCCAGAGCCGGGACGAGAGCCTGGAGAATTTCCGCAGGCAGGGGCCTGCCCTGTCCCACCGGGTCCATAGCCAGGCAGTTGACCATTTCGGTGACGGCACGGGCATGGACGGGGTTGCTGTAATCCGCGACACAATATGTCAATTCACTCACCCGGTCATTGTATGTGAATCTGTCGGGAACTGTCGAACTGAATGGCGGCGGCAGGCGGGCTGCCACCCGCGCCCAAGGAGGTGATGGACAGAAAGAGGTCGAATCACTATGCTCCACCAAACAGATGGAAATTGCGCGAATCAGAAGCAGCGTCACGATTTCGGTGGTGCCGGAGGCAAAAAACGGGCCTTTTGTTTTTCATGACGGCTGGGAGAACGGCTGTCGCAGGGCGAAGGAGGCCGGCTTTGACGGGGTCGAGCTTTTCGCCCCCTCCAGTGAGGCGATCCGGTCCCTTCCGGTGGCCGGAGTGCTGACCGATCTGGGACTGTCTCTCGCGGCTGTGGGGACCGGCGGCGGATGGGTGAGACATCAATGGCACCTGTGTCATCCGGATCCGACTGTGAGAGCCAGAGCGGTGGATTTCATCAAAGGCATCATCGACGCCGGCGCGGAACACGGAGCCCCGGCGATTCTCGGGTCCATGCAGGGCCGGTGGGGGGACGGGGTTTCCCGCGAACAGGCGCTGGATTTTCTCGGATCCGCTCTGGTTGATCTCGGCCGGCACGCTGCTCAATGTGGCACCGTGTTTCTCTACGAACACCTCAACCGCTATGAAACCAATCTTTTCAACCTCACCGCGGATGCCAAAGCCTTCATTCAAAAAACCGGCGCGGAGAATGTCCGTCTGCTGTGCGATCTGTTCCACATGAATATTGAAGAGGTGGATATTGCCGCGGCAATTGAGGAGGCGGGCGACATGGTCGGGCACGTCCATTTTGTCGACTCAAACCGCCACGCTGCCGGATTCGGCCACACTGACTTCGCCCCCATCGGTGCGGCTTTGAGGAAAATCGGATTCCATGGGTTTGCCTCCGCAGAGGCATTTCCCAAACCCGATGCGGAATCAGCGGCACAAAAGACCATGGAAAGTTTCAAGGCTTTCCTGACAAACGGGTAGTCCACGGACTGTCCGGGAAATCAAGAAGAGATATATGGAAAAAAGAAGACTGGGAAAAACCGACCTTGAGATACCGGTTGTCGGTTTTGGGGCCTCATCACTGGGGCAGGAATTCCGCATGGTCACACTGGAAGAGGCCATGCAGTCGGTTCGTGTGGCCATGGACCTGGGCATGAACTTCATCGACACCTCGCCTTTTTACGGCCGGGGGATGTCGGAGGTGCTGCTGGGAATTGCGCTTCGTGACGTGCGGCGCGAGGACTATACCCTGTGCACCAAACTCGGCCGCTACGACCTCAATCATTTTGATTTTTCCGCCAAAAGGGTTGAGGAAAGCATCGACGTGAGCCTGCACCGGCTGGGCGTCAGCCATCTGGATATCATCCTCGCCCACGACATCGAATTTGTTGAAATGCAGCAGGTGGTTGAGGAAACCATTCCGGCAATGGTCAAGGCGCGCGATCAGGGCAAGGTTCGCTACATCGGTTTCTCCGGCTATCCCATGAAGATTTTCCCTTTCGTCCTGGACCAGGTGCCGGTGGATGTGATCCTTTCCTATAATCAGTATACCCTTCAGAACACCCGACTGGCCGACCTGATTCCGTATTTCAGGGAAAAGGGCGTCGGGATCATGAACGCGGGGCCTTTTGCGGCCAGGCTGCTGACCAACGCGATTCTGCCCGAATGGCACAAGGAACCGGCAGAAGTCAAGGCAACCTGCCGAAAGGCGGCGGAATACTGCGCCTCCAAAGGAGTGGATATTGCCAAGCTGGCACTGCAGTATTCGGTGTTCAGCAACACGGAAATCTCCACGACCATCACCGGTTCGGCCAATCCTGCCAATATCCGCAAATGGGCGCAGTGGGTTTCCGAACCAGTCGAGGAGGAACTGATCAACGAAGTTCTGCAGATCCTCGAACCCGTCAAGAACCTCGGGCATACCGAAGGCCTCGCCAAAAATAACTGACGCCTTCCCGACACAATGAAAGCAGTCTATTTTCAGGAACCCGGCAAAATCGAAATCCTCAATGCCCCGGAGCTTCCGCCGCCGGGACCGGGACAGGCCCGGGTCCGGGTTCACCGCATCGGCATCTGCGGCACGGACCTCTCGGGCTACCTCGGCAAAATGCCATTCTTCAGCTACCCGCGGATTCCCGGCCATGAACTCGGGGTCGAGGTCGTGGAAGTCGGTGAAGGCGTAACCAACGTCAGACCCGGCGACCGCTGTTCGGTGGAGCCCTACATGAACAACCCGAAAAGCTTTGCCAGTCTCCGTGGGCATTCCAACTGCTGCGAGGACCTTCAGGTTATCGGTGTGCACACCGATGGCGGCATGCGGCCGTTCTTCAATATCCGCGCCGAAAAACTGCATCCCAGCTCCAGACTTGATTTCGAGCAGCTGGCCCTGGTTGAGACTCTCGCGATCGGCTGCCATTCGGTGGACCGGGCAGCCCCGCAGTCGGGCGACCATCTGCTTGTCATCGGTGCCGGACCAATCGGACTCTCGGCCATTGAGTTTGCCCGCCTCGCCGGAGCGACCATCACCGTCCTCGACATGAACCAGGCACGCCTCGATTTCTGCCGGGAAAAAATGGGCGTCCATCACACGGTCCGTTTTGCAGGAGATGAATCGGAGCTCAAGGCTTTTGAGACGATCACCGAGGGCCACGGTTTCCTCCAGGTCATCGATGCCACCGGCAACAACCAGTCCATGTCCAACGCCGTCAACTACCTGGCGCACACCGGTAAATTGATCTACGTGGGCATCACGACACGCGAAGTGCACTTCCCCCACCCGCTGCTTCATCGCAAGGAGGGATCCATCCTCGCATCGCGGAATGCGCTGCCACGGGATTTCGGACGAATCATCGGCCTCATCGAGGACGGAAAAATTGATACCGGCACGTGGATCACTCATCACACCCGGCTGACCGACCTGCCCAATACATTTGCCGATTTCACGCGGGCGGAGACCGGTGCCATCAAGGCAATCGTCGAGGTCGACGAGGCGGCTCATGAATAATGCAGTGACCAGTCGCGGTGTCACCGGCATCGATGCGCATCAGCATTTCTGGAATTACTCACCAGCGGATTATCCGTGGATGGACGGACCCGCCATGGAAGCACTCCGAGTGGACAGGCTGCCCGGCGAACTACGCCAGCTTCAGGAACGGGCCGGCTTTCACGGATCGGTCGCAGTCCAGGCACGGCAGACTCTTGAGGAAACCCGATGGCTGCTGGAGCTGGCTGATGCCAGTCCGTGGATACTGGGTGTCGTCGGGTGGGTGGACCTCAGATCCGATGCCGTCACCGGGCAGCTCGAATCCTTCGCCGGCCACAGGCGGTTTCGCGGCGTGCGCCATGTGGTCCAGGATGAACCGGATGACAACTTCATGCTGGGCCGGGAATTCCGCAGAGGAATCGCCGCCCTCGGGCACTTCGGACTGACTTACGACCTCCTCGTCTATCCACGGCAGCTGCCGGCCGCCATTGAACTGGTCAGGGAGTTCCCCAACCAGCCATTTGTTCTCGACCACCTTGCCAAGCCCTGCATCCGGGAACAGACCATGGAGCCATGGAAATCGGAAATTATCGAACTGGCCCGGTTTCCGAATGTCACCTGCAAGGTGTCGGGCATGGTCACTGAAGCCGACTGGACCCGGTGGAAACCCACTGAACTTCATCCTTACCTCGATGTGGTGGTGAATGCCTTTACGCCCTCGAGACTGATGATCGGCACAGACTGGCCGGTCTGCACTCTCGCAGCCTCCTATTCCCAGGTTGTTTCAGTTGTGGACGACTATTTTTCGGGATTTTCGCAGGCTGAACGCACAGCATTGTACCGCGACACCGCACTGTCCTTCTACGGGCTTGAGGACAGCGCATGACACGGGCATTCAAAACGCCCGGAAGGGAATAATATGGGAAAAAAATCTCGAAACCGTCAGAGTCAGAGTAAGACTCAGAAGAGCCGCAGGAATTCTGCGAAGCCACCGGAAAATGCCAGCCATGAGCCACCGGATTCCGGCCATGGAACCCGGGGGAAAGCATCATCCCGGGCCGGTGCAGCGAAGGCCTCCGGACCGGGATGGATCATCCCTCTCGGACTGACACTCACCACTGCTGCCCTCGGCCTTTCTATTTATCTGCTGTGGACCAGCCTTTCCGGAGCGGCGACCGCCGGTTGTGGTCCGGAGTCCTCATGTGGCGGAGTCCTGAACAGCCGATGGGCCTATATCGGCCCGGTGCCGGTGAGTCTTTTCGCCCTGCCCGTCTATCTCGGCATCGGTCTCGGATTTCTCTTCCGGGCCAATGGCCTGCACAGGCTCCAGTGGATCGGCAATGTCTGCGCGATGATGGCCATCGGCTCAGCCGTCTACTTTGCCGGGATACAGTATTTCGTTCTCAAATCCTTCTGCGTCTACTGCCTGACAACTCACACCCTCGCGACAGTCGCGGGGCTCCTGGTCTGGCGCAGGAGGGTCCCGACCCCCGTACCCGGCCACCCCTCCAATCTCTACGCCCTTGCCGGCATCGTGTGGGCGGCAGGCATAATCCTTCAGATCACGTGGGCTCCCCAGGATGAGGAATCTGCCGGAACCACCCCGCCCGTCGGGGTGCAGGAGGAACAGGCGGCATCACAGGAAACACCGTCCCCTGACGGGACGGAGACAACCCAGGCCGCCGGCACAACTCAGGAACCGGAGGACAGGACCGCTCCCACAGACGAGGTTTCCGGTCTGACCAGACTCGGCAATGTGCATGGACTCGATGTCAACAGCCTTCCCCTCCTCGGAAACCGCGAGGCACGCCACGTCGCCATCGCCATGATCGACTACACCTGCAAGTACTGCAGGAATCTTCACATGGAACTGGAGAAAGTGGTCTCGATGCATCCCTACGATATCGCCTTTCTAATGGTCCCGATGCCGCTGGATTCCGAGTGCAACCCGGCGCTGGCAAGCCGTGGATTCGAGACCAGCCGTTCCCATGTCGAAGCCTGCGAATTTGCCAGACTGGCCCTCGCGATGAACCGGACTTCGCCGGAGGCATTCCGCAACTGGGACCGCGAAATCATGCACCGAAGCCGGTTTCCAACCTTCATGGAAGCGCTCACACTGGCCAGGTCGATGGTGGATCCGCGCGAACTCGCTGAGAACATTATTGATCCATGGGTCCAGACCCAGATCAATGCCTCGTCCAAAATATACGACAATCACTATTCGGTTTACGGCAAAGGGACCATGCCTCAGATGATCATGAATGATAAGCCCCAGTTCACCCCGTTCAATGGTGCGGTGGATGTTGTGAACCGTCTTCGTGCAGCGTTTCCGGGACAATTTCCCGTCAACCGCTGATTACCGGAATCCGGAATGCAACTGACATCCGTGACCGGGGGCGGTAGGATGTCGGGCATGAGTGTCACGCGAACTTCCCTGACGACAGCGATCGGGCTGCTGTCGGGTCTCTGCCTGTTCACATCTCAGGCGGCTGCGCAGGCAGTCGATCTCGACTGGCGGTTCTATCTCGGTTCGAAGTCGAGCAGTCAGTACTCCCCTGCCACTCAGGTCACGCCTACGAATGTGAGGCATCTGATTCGTGCGTGGGAATACACGACCGGCGGCCGGGACAGCTCCAACCGGTCACAGATCCAGTGCAATCCCCTGGTTGTTGACGGAGTCCTCTTCGGCACCACGCCGGATCTCCGGCTCTTCGCGGTCGACGCCTCCAATGGAACAGAGCTCTGGCAATGGGATCCGGCCGGTGAGGGCCTTCGGAAATCCGGGGTGAACCGTGGTCTGGTCTACTGGCATGACGGTAACCGGGGCCGCATTATCTTCGGCAACGACCGATATCTCCATGCAATTGATGCAGGCAGCGGACAGCGCATCAGTTCCTTCGGTGATGGCGGCTCCGTTGATCTGATGGACGGGCTTGGAAGGGACGTCGAGGGGCTGCAGCTTCAGGCCAATACTCCCGGCGTGGTCTACCGGAATCTGCTCATCACCGGGATGCGCCTCGGCGAAGGGCCGGCACCGGCCGCACCGGGTCACATCCGCGCCTACGACCTCCGCTCCGGGAAACTGGTCTGGCGCTTCAACACCATCCCCCAGCCCGGAGAATTCGGCTATGAAACATGGCCCCCCAATGCATGGAAATTTATCGGCGGCGCCAATGTCTGGACCGGTTTCGCCCTCGATGAAGACCGGGGGATTGTCTACTGCCCCACCGGATCAGCCGCCTTCGACTTCTGGGGCGGTAATCGACTCGGCGATAACCTCTTTGCCAACTGTCTCATCGCACTGGACGCCTCAAGCGGCGAGCGTCTCTGGCATTTCCAGTTTGTCCATCACGACCTGTGGGATCGCGATCTCCCCGCCCCTCCCAACCTCCTCACCATCGAAAAGGATGGACGGCGCATCGATGCCGTGGCACAGGTCACCAAATCCGGCCATGTCTTCGTCTTTGACCGGGTGACCGGCGAGCCAGTCTATCCAATCGAGGAAATTCCCGTACCGCCATCAGACCTGCAGGGGGAAGTTGCCGCTCCAACCCAGCCTGTTCCGGTCAGGCCCGCCCCCTTTGCCAGGCAGCTCTTTTCCTGGGATCAGATCACCGACATCAGCGAGGAATCACACCGCGGGGTTCTCGAAAAATTTTCCCGCATCAGACCCCATGCGCCCTTCGCTCCCCCCAGCCTCGAAGGCACCATCATCTTCCCGGGGTTCGACGGCGGAGCGGAATGGGGCGGCGCTGCGACATCCCCCGACGGCATTCTCTATGTCAATGCCAATGAAATGCCATGGATTCTGACGATGGTGCCGGCTGAGCGGCGCGACGGGAAGGTCTCGACGGGCCGGGCCATCTATTCTCAGGTCTGTGCCGTCTGTCATGGACCGGACCGCGCCGGCAATCCACTGCAGAATGTCCCGGGCCTCATCAATCTTGAAAGCCGGCTCAAGCCTGAGGACACCATGAAACTTCTCGAAACAGGACGCAAGGTCATGCCCTCCTTTGCCTTTCTGAGTCAGGCACAGCGCGAAGCGGTCACCAGTTTCCTCTATGGAACAACCGGTGAAACCGATGGTGCCGCAGAAGCCGATGATGTGGTCGGTCGAAGCCCATACTCCTCCACCGGCTATAACCGGTTCCTCGATTCGGAAAACCATCCCGCAGTCAAACCGCCATGGGGTACACTCAATGCCATTGACCTCAACACCGGCGAATACCGGTGGAAGGTGCCACTCGGCGAATGGGAAGACCTCAGGGCCAGAGGTATCAAAGGCACCGGGACGGAAAATTACGGCGGCCCGGTGGTGACTGCCGGCGGCATGGTGTTCATTGCTGCCAGCCGCGACGAGCACATCCGCGCCTTTGACCGCGGGACAGGTGAGGAACTGTGGAAGGCGAAACTCCCGGCTGCGGGATATGCCACACCCGCCGTTTACACCGTCGGCGGCCGCCAGTTCATCGTGATTGCCTGCGGTGGTGGAAAGATCGGCACCAGAAGCGGTGAATCGTATATCGCCTTTGCCCTGCCGGAAGAATGACCGCCCCGATTCACGGTTCCCAGATCAGTTCTCCGATGCGTCCCTTTGGCTCCCCGGTCTCCCCGTCGATATAATCCCCGCGGTCGCGATGTTCGACGTGGCCATCGAGGAGGAGGATATTCGCCCCGTTGAGATGCAGATTGGTGTGGAGGTTCGAGCGGGAGGCGACCGCGGCTTTCCGGCCATTGTCGAAAAGCCAGATGGTCTGAACCGGACTTCTGACCTGGTCGAGGCGCACTCTCAACCCGGCGCCCGACCCGTTGACATGGCGGTTGAGTGTGTAGTGAAAGAGATTCACGCCATCACTGATGCGGCGGTTTGATGGACAGAGATAGGCGGACTGTGGCGGCCTCTGCGTCGAGTTGGTTCGCCATGGCCATTGCGAATAGGGCGGCAGATTCACGTAGGGAGGCAGGTCGATATACCACCCTGCGCGGGTCGAACGCCCGTTGCTGCTTCCATCCGGCGGAAGCCATCCGTCACTGTCCTGGATGAACAGATGTGTGGCCAGCCCCCACTGACGGAGATTCTGCCCGCACTGCACGGATTTAACCCGGGCCTTGAGACGGGCCGCATGGGGAAGAACCAGCGAGGAAACAATCCCCATGATGGCAATGACCACCAGCAGCTCAATCAGACTGAATCCGCCCGAATCACGGATACGACAACCCGCATTATTTCTGTTCTTCGGGCTCAAGCAGGACGCCGAAACGAAGCCCTTTTGTGGACGGATAGCACACCTCCACACCAAACAACTCATAGACAATCTCATGTATAAGCACACCCATGATGAGGATATCCGCCTTTTTCCGCGGGATACCCGGGATCTTTTTTCTCCTCGCCAGATTCACACTCCAAAGCATCCGGCGTATTTCAACAATATCATTAATCCCAAGTGTCGTGGTGTCAATAATCTGTCGGTCGACCCGTGATTCACCGAGGAGCATGCAGGTCATGGCGGCCGCCGTCCCGCCGGTTGAAACACTGCAACGGACCGGACCGCATTCGCGAATCCACCGGTCCGGGCCGACGGCACCGACACAGCCGGATATGAACTCCCGGGCCCGGGCGAGATCGGCTTCCACTGGAGGGTCATCCACGGTGATTTTCTCGAAGCAGCGAACCGAACCCATTTCAAGGCTTGCGAACTGCCGCACTGAATTGCCGACTCCGAGAATCAGCTCGGTGCTGCCGCCCCCGACATCGATGACCAGGACGGGTTCCTCCGGGTTGCGGATCTGATCGGTCACGCCGGCATATGAGAGTTCCGCCTCCTTCTGACCGGAAACCACTTCGACCGGCACACCGGTCAGCTGATGGATCTGGTCGGCAAACTCCCGGCTGTTGGCGGCTTCCCGCATCGCACTGGTTGCCACCACACGCACTGACCGGGACCCCATCGCCCCGGACTGACGCATGAATCCCGCAATCGCCTCAAGGGTCCGTGCCATTGAATCCAGACTGAGGTGGCCGGTTTCGTAGAGCCCGTGACCGAGTCGGGTCTGCGTGCTCTTTTCCACCAGTGGGGTAATCTGACCGTCACGCACGTCCCCTATCAGGAGCTTGACCGAGTTGGTTCCAATGTCTATGGACGTCCTGACCATGATTATCGAAGACTATATCTCACTGAATGACTGAATACTATCGATTAAAGCCGGTCATGAAGCGGCGTGCAGCCTGCACCGCCATTGCCGTCTTTACCGGACCGGAATCTGAAAGAGATTGAACAGAAACAGCAGCGTTGCCCCGGTCGCCCCGGAGAGGTACCGCTGAACCGCGGGAATCTGGATGGAGATGATCAGGATGAGAAATCCGTACTGGGCGATATTCATGTAGACGCGGTCATCCATACGGGTCAGATATTTGAGGATATATGATCCGTCGAGGGGCGGTATCGGCAGCAGATTGAAGAACATCAGAAAGAGGCTGAATGATGCCAGCAGATAGGTGGTCTGCAGAATCATCTCGAGGTCCATTGAATAGAAGATCCGGTATGTGAGGACGGCAACTGCCGCGAGCACAAGATTCATGAATGGCCCGGCCATGGCCACAAAGAGCGAGTCGCGGGCAGGATTGCGGAGGTTGGAGGTGACAACAGGGACCGGCTTCCCCCAGCCGATGATGAAACCTGCCAGCTGCTCGTTCATCAGTCCGATCATGATCATCGCCAGCGGGAGGATGACCGTGCCGACCATATCCATGTGAGCTATGGGATTGAGCGTGACCCGTCCGAGATGCCTAGCGGTCGGGTCCCCGCACTTGTCGGAAGCCCAGGCATGGCCAAATTCATGAATGGCGATGATGGGCACAAGACAGCAATACCAGATCAGCCCGTCGAGGAGTTGTTCGGTCATCGGAAGTAATGTGAACCAGCCAGGGGGGATTCCCAAGCAAATTCATGCGGTCCGGAGCGGTGTTCGGGACCGGGCAGTCAAAGGGCTGTCCGGGAGTCCATTATGCCCCGTGTCCCGGCCTGTCAGCCCGATTTCATGAAGCAGCGGAGGGGGTCCTGAAATGGTGTTCCTCAGTCGCCGTGGGAGGTGGTGGAAGGGGTACCGGATTCGGGGGATCTCTGGTTCTGGTATTCGGGGAATTCCCTGTGCAGCTGCCGCGACCGGTAGGCGGCGAAGGACTGCATGATCTGAGCGAGCTGCCGGCTGTTGCGGGTCTGGATCACCGTGGTCACCACAAAGGTGCCCATGCAGATGACCATCATCACCACGATAACCGTGAGTGCCAGCTGCATGGACTGGTCCATGACATTGCCGGAGAATTTCCGATAGCTGGTCGACATGTCCCTGACATTGGAAAGCCGGTTGCTCATCTGAGTCATGATGAGGGTCTGGAGTTCATCCTGGCGTTTCTGAAAGTCGAGGGCCTGCTGCTGGGCGAGCCGCTGCTGCTCATCCCTGCCCTGCTGGTAGGCGAGGGTGAGTTTTTCAATGCGGCGGGTGAGTTCATCGAGACTGGCTGCCGTCTGAGGAAGGTCGGTGGGGTTGAGCTTGAGATCACCATCCGCCTCTTCAGGCTGATTGACCAGCCGCACCGGGACCGGCCTCTCGTCAGCCCTGCCTGAGCCCCCGGCAGCACTGCCACCCTTGGAAAAGAAGCCGGCAAGCCATGGAGCGAGGTCAACAGCTGAAGTGAGTTCAGGAATCGATCCGGCGGCGACGCCTCTTGTATCGACCCCGACAAATCCGAAGTTCCGCGAGTCGGGAGCCAGTCCGGGATCGGCCACGGGCAGGCCCATGATGACCACAACCCACGATTCATCGGCAAACGAGTCCCGGAGCCAGAGATTCGAAAGAATCCTCTTGAACGAACTGGCTGCCCGGTAGGCCTGAGTGGTGAAGCCGTCGTTCGGAGTCCCGCTGGAATCAAACCCCCAGTGGACCCACAGCAGTGCCGGTGGATCACCGCTTATGGTGCGTGCGGCGTTGGTGACGACGTTGGCGTTGGAGGTTTCTATAAAGGAGTTTGAGGCATAGCCCTTGACCAGACGGTTCCCGATAAGCTGGTCGGCGGTAATCACCACACTGTCGAGGCTGGCGGAAATTGATTTCAGCTGATTGAAGATCTGGGGGTGTTTCTCCAGCTGATACTGATCATTTTCCAGCCCGAAAACGCCGTGTGAGGATGGCCAGACACCGGTCCAGAGGGATGCATACACACCGGCCCGGCTGACAGCCCTTGTGTCAGCCCCGCCCTCGGGTTGAATCCGGAAGGTTTCGTTGACATACCCGCGTTCCATCAGTGGACCGATTTTTGAATCGGTGCGGAAGATAGAGAGCAGACCATCCATGTTTTCAGGGATGAAATCGATGGAAAGCACCAGGGCATGCCGCGGGCTGGCCGGGGTCTGCGCGTGCAGCCATGGGGTGGCCGCCACTCCGCATACCAGGAGGATGGTCAGTTTCAATAATTTCATGTCACTATGAATAGATCCGGTGTCACAGGGTGGATTCCAGCATTGAAGAACTCACCAGATCACCGGTGCGACGAAGTCATTATGTCCATAAATCGCACAAATTTCATTAATTTTTAGTGTTTTTTTCCGTGGACAGGACGAAGGTGGACACTCGGATATAAGGACTTCCAGCTGTGGCGCTTGAGTTTTTCAAATGGATCAGTTGACCACGGTCCACACCCGGACTTACAAAAAAAATCTGCCAGCGATGATCAAAAAATGAGAAGATGGCATCCATAAAAAGAACACCGGAAGCAGCCCGGGTAATCACCCGGCCGGCCGGCACAAAAACCATGGATAAAGAGCAGGAGCCAGAACAGACGCCGAAGGATCAGCACAAAGAAGCTGACCCTGCCGTGAAGCCCGCCGACAGCCACAATGACAGGGCTTTTCCAGGCCAGCTCGGCACAATGCTGGGTTTCTGCCGGCGGGCACACAACTTCATGCTCGGACGCGAAACGCTGTACCGGCGTCGCCATAACCTTCATTTCATCTGGATTACCAGAGACATCAGCGAAAACAGCCGAAAAGAAATACTCTACAAATTCGCCCCCTACCCCATCGTTTGTTATGGGTCCAGTGAGGATGTCAATGAGGCTCTGGGCACGAAGGGGGCCAAGGTGATTGGATTCACCAAGGGAGGGCTGAGCAAATCGGTTTACGAGTGCCTCAGGAAGCATCGTATCAACCGCCCCCTTCATCCTTCCGGATCGGGCGGAAAGGAGTTGGAGGAGAGTGCACAGAACGAGGATTCCGCCGTGACTCCGCAGTCAAAGCCATCCGCAAAGAAGAAGCCCCGCCGGCAAAAACCCTGAGCGCATTGATCCGTTCATACCAGGACCGCTTCGGGTGGAAAGACCTCGGGAAATATCCGGTCCACCATCTGAACGGACATCCGCCCGACATACACCGGGCCCGCCTCCACGTGGTGATTCCGGGGTATGACGAACCGGACACGGTTTCGGTTATCAACAGCCTGTGCGGGTGCGATGCCCCACCCTGCCCGGTCGATGTGGTTTGTGTATTCAACGCTCCCGAGAACTGCGGTGCTGCCGTCGTTAAGCGCACATTTGAAGGAATTGAGGCACTGCGGGAGTTTGCATCGGCAACCGGGGCCATTCCGCCATGGATGTGCCTCCGGGCCTTCGAAGCCATGGACCTTCCGGCACGCAAGGCCGGAGTCGGACTGGCCCGCAAAATCGGGCTCGATCTGGTATGCAGCGAACTCAGGGGATCTCCCGGCGATCATATACTTGTCTGCCTCGACATGGACTGCACGGTGGACAGCAGTTATCTGGTCGCTATCGACCGCCATTTCTGCACCCGGAGTGATGCAGTCTCCGCCAGCATCCATTATGAACACCGGTGGCCGTCGAACGCATCGGCCGGACAGGTTCGTGCCATCATGGAATATGAGACCCACCTGCGGCTCTACACCAACCTGATTCGTTCGACCGGGCTGCCGTATGGATACCACACGGTCGGATCATCCATGGCGGTAAGAGCGGATGAATACTGCCGCCAGGGCGGCATGAATACCCGGAAAGCCGGCGAAGACTTTTATTTCCTGCAGAAGTTCATGAAAACCGGGAAGCACTCGCGGATTCAGGACACGTGCGTCCACCCTTCGGCGAGGGTGTCCCATCGGGTTCCCTTCGGGACCGGCAGAGCCATGGCCGAAATGGCGCGCGATCGGAATGAACCCGGTGGATTTCTCACTTACCCGCCCCATGTATTCACCGTCCTCGGGGATTTTGCCGGACGACTGGGTGAACTTTCCGCAGGCAGGGAAATCAGTGATATCGCACAGGCACCTCAACTCAGGGACTATCTGGAGATGGAGGGCTTTCCGGAGCGACTGGCGTCGATCCGCGAACGCAGTGCCTCCGCCGGGTCCCTGATCCGGAACCTCCATCATGAACTGGACGCATTCTGGATCATGAAATGGGCCAATCATTCCGTGACCACATGGACCCGCCGGTGCACGGTTTCTGAAGCTCTGGATGAATGGACGGGGAAAGGTGACTTTCCGGAAGGACTGGCAGATGAACCGGAAGCGGCCCTGATGTTCCTGAGGGATCATGATCGACGCCTGCCGTTCCGGGACTAGATCCCCGAAAATCCGGAAGCAGAGGCGGCGGCCAGGCTCATATTCCGACCGCAAGAAGCAGGGCAAACACCAGTCCGAGAATCCACTGGGTGAGATCGAGGGTCGAAGCCCGGCCGCAGAGAAGGCTCAGCCCCAGAAAGGAGAGATATCCGAGGGCGATTCCATGGCTGATGCTGAAGGTCAGTGGAATGAGAAAGACGCACACCACTGCCGGGAAGAACTCGGTGACGTCGCCGAAATTGAGATCCCTGAGAGACTGGATCATCAGAATCCCGACCACGATCAGGGCGACGGCGGTGGCCTCGACGGGAATGCTGAGGATAAGCGGCCCGAGCCACAGCGACAGAAGGAAACACAGGCCGGTAACGACGGAAGCAAGACCGGTTTTCGCCCCGGCTTCAATCCCGGCACACGATTCGATGTAAGTTGTCACCGGCGATGTGCCTATTGCGGCCCCGACGGCAGTGGAGGCGGCGTCGACCTTCATGGCACGATGAGAAGCAGCCCAGAAGCCCTCCTGGTCCATGGCGCCCGAACGGTGTCCAATACCCACCAGCGTCCCCGTCGTGTCAAAGATGTCGACCAGAAGGAAAGTCAGGACCCCGCTGGCAAAAAGGGACCCGTGATCCAGGAGGAATTTCCAGTCGAACTGAAGGAACAGAGGGGCAATGGACGCTGGTGCCCCGGCGATGGAAGATGGCAGGGCCGTCATCCGGCCTTCGGGATCATCGCCGCCGGCCGGAAGAAAAAGGCCGATCAGAGTCACCGCCAGAATCACCAGAAGAAGATTGCCCGGCACCCTGCGGTTCACAGTCCACACCCCCGCCAGCACGGCCACCATTATCACGGCCAGCTTCAGGTTCATGTCAGTATTGCCGGCGATGAATGTAACTGCGTCCGCCCTGATAATGCCGGCATTCTTCAGTCCGAGAAAAAGCAGAAAGGCGCCAATACCGGCGCTGATACCTGAACGGAGCGATTGTGGAAAGGCGCGGATGATGAGAACGCGGGCGGGCGTCAGGGTCAGGATCACGAAAAGTAATCCACTGGTCAGCACCACTGCGAGTGCGGCCTGCCATGGCATTCCGCCCGCCCCGCACAGCGTGAAGGCAAAAAAGGCATTCAGGCCCATGCCCGGTGCCATGGCGAGAGGGAAATTGGTCCACACGCCGACGACAAGCGTGGCCATACCGGCGATTAGAGCTGTGGAGGTAACCAGGGCAGCCGCGTCCATTCCGGTGGTTGCAAGGATGGCCGGGTGCACGGCGAGGATATACGCCATGGCGGCGAAGGTCGTCAGACCTCCGAGGACCTCACGGCGGAAAGTGGTGTCCCGTTCCCGAATCCTGAAAAAGCTCGCCAGTGCCTGCAGCATGGAGTGAATCAGTTTCCGGGACAGATGAAATGAGGCCGGTGATCGGGTCCGCGCACCGGTCAGCGGAATTTCGGACCGGAGGGAATTGACGAATCGATGTCCTCGGTCGAATCATTGATCTCCAGTCCGCGGGTGCCGAGCTCATGCACCAGAAGCTGGACGGCAAAATCGATGTGCTCGCCGCTGCTTTCCGGTGGTTGCTCTCCCCCTTCCTGCGACTTGAAAATACGCGCTTTCATCGGCCGCCTGGATGGGACGTCGTAAACATTCCAGTAGCGGAGCCGCCCCGCTTTTTCGAGCATGGTGGGCACGCGACCGAACTTCATCTTCATGATGGGCTCGTGCTCATTCTTGTTGAGAATAATCACCAGCCGTGAGGTCTCGAGGTCCTCGACGCGCAGGCGCTCCGGTTCGCGGGAGAAATGCTCGGGTGATTCAAAGCCCTTGTATTCGAGAAAGCGGAGTGCATCCGGAGAGATGCCCTTCATACTGCCGCGGTCGAAGAGCCCGCGGGACTCTGCGTCCCAGTTCAGCGCCGCCTTCAGCGCGTAGTCATTGAAAAGAATCTCAGCCAGCCGACTTCGATAGTAGTTTCCAGTGCAGACAAAGATGATTCTGTTATTTTCTGTTACGCCCATGTGCAGATGCTGAGATATTCCTGTGGAACCGCTGATGCCGTCAGGCAAATAAATGATTCCCGCCTCGTTGAAGGGAGATCGTAACACCGGCCGGGCAGGACGGTCAACTAGTCGTTGGAGGGGCTTCAGCCATGCGGATGCCCGGATATCATCCCCGACCGGAGGATAGATCGAGCAGCATTTCCAGCGGTGCACTCCACAGGTTCGCCTGCTCAACCATGAATCGCAGCAGAATCAAGGCCCCCGCAGCATCATAACAGGCATCGTGATACTGCCAGTCCGGACACAGATGCTGCAGCTCATCCTCGATGCGGAACAGCCTGAGCAGCCCGCCCAAAGTGTAGTCCTCCAGTCCGGGATACAGCCGCCGGCTCACCTCAAGTGTGTCAACCCATGGCCCAAATGGATGCAGCGGAAAAAGACCCAGATAGCGTTTTTCAGTCGAAGCATGGTGGGACACGATGACCCGCCCGTGCAGCAGGGAATGCAGCGGGTCCCACAGATCCGCCATGGCCGGTGCCCCGCGAAGGTCCGATTTTCTTATTCCATGCACACGGGAAGCCTGCCATGTCACCGGCCGGTCCGTGTGGATATATGATCGGAAGAGGCCCTCCGGCGCTATGGCATCCCGATGCATGACTGCCACACCCACCTGTATGGGCACATCCGTGTGCCCCGGCATCTCCCCGGCGGACTCAAAGTCTATGGCGGCAAATGAGTGATCACCAACCGGCCGGATTAATCGGGAAGTGTCACTCATGAGTTCGTCACCTGATGGCGGCCGGGAGGATATTAACACCCTCCGGCATCGAATCGAATCGAATCGGGAGTGGATAAATTTTTTCCCTGGGCTCCGGGGATGGAGGTGAAGTTCCGGGCACGGGGTGCCGGGGTCAGCTGTTCAGCAGCAGCTGTTCGGTTTCCTCCCAGGAAAGGCAGGCGTCGGTCACTGACAGACCGTATTGGAGATCGCCAGGATTCGCAGGGATGGGCTGATTTCCGTGGTGGATGAAACTCTCCAGCATGGCACCGAAGACGGGGCCTGCCTGATGCGATTCGCGCCGCTGGCGGAGTATTTCATTCCAGACCACCGGCTGGTTTTCGGGTTTTTTACCGGAGTTGGCATGGCTGCAGTCGACCATGATCCGCGGTCTGATACCGTTTTTCGAGATGGCGGCGGCGGCATCCTCGATGAAGCTGGGGAGGTAGTTGGGGCCGTTGCGTCCGCCGCGCATGACCAGATGGCAATCGGGATTGCCGGCAGTCTTGACGATACTGGTGCGTCCCTGCCGGTCGATTCCGAGAAAACTGTGGGGAATGCGCGCGGCGCTCATCGCATCAACAGCGGTCTGAACCAAGCCATCGGTGCCATTTTTAAAGCCGACGGGCATGGACAGGCCGGACGCCATTTCGCGGTGTGTCTGCGACTCGGTGGTCCGGGCTCCGATGGCCGCCCAGCTGATCAGGTCCGCTATGAACTGCGGGATCACCGGGTCGAGGAATTCCGTAGCGGTGGGCAGCCCCAGTTCGGCCACATCGAGCAGCAGTTTGCGTGCGATGCCGAGGCCTTTCTCAATGTCGCAGCTGTCGTCCATGTCCGGGTCGTTGATGAGCCCCTTCCAGCCGATGGTGGTCCGGGGTTTCTCGAAATAAACCCGCATCAGGACAAAATACCGATCCCTGACCTTCTCACTGAGTTCACGGAGGCGTGAGGCATACTCAAGGGCAGCGGCGGGATCATGGATCGAGCAGGGGCCGATGACCACTGCCAGTCGTGGATCATCGCCGTTGAGGATACGGCAGAAGGTATCGCGCCCGGCCTCAACTGTAGCCCGGGAACGCTCTGTTACGGGGTGGCTGCTCTTGAGTTCACCCGGTGGAATCAGCGGGCGGACATCCTCGACACGGATATTTTCGAGGCTGTTTCTGACAAGCGTGTGCATGGACGATAGGACGGAATCCGTTGAAGGGAATGTGGCTGCCCGCGGACTCAGCAGAAATCACCGCATGGCGGGTCAGCCCAAATCCGGATTCCAGTTAATCAGGAATGTCTTCGTTCAGATATTGTAGGTATCGAGCTTCTTGTGAACTCTGATCTTGGCCAGTTCGGCGTATCGGGGAATCCCGTGGACAAATGGAACTGTCGGCTCGCCCTTCACCAGAGGGCGCGCGTAGCGCATGAATTTCTCGTTGGGCAGGTAGCCGTCTTCAGTCATCCATTCTCTCGGCACGAAGTGCTCGACGTTGGCCACCTCAATCAGCGGATGAAGATCGGTGGTCCATTCATACGGTTCGCTCGAACGGCGCACTAACTTGACCATGAAACCGCTGTTGCCGTCCACGGCTGACTTCACGGCCTTCTGACCGCAGGCATAGGCCTCGTCGATGTCGGTCTGGCTGGCGATGTGGGCCGCGGCGCGCTGAGCGTAACCAAGCTTCACGGTCCGTGTTTTCAGCTTCAGATTGTCCTGGACGATGTCCTTGAGCTTTTCGGCTGCTCCTGAGAGCACTGGATGGCCGAAGGCATCGAGGTTGTCCTTGTCGGCGCCGATTTCATCCCCGTTTTCGTCCTTCAGGCCCTCGCCGACGACGACAATGCAGTATCCTTTCTTGTCCACGACCTCACGGACGCGGTTCAGGAAAGTGAATTGATTGAAGGGAATTTCAGGAATGAGGATGATGTGTGGAGGGTCATCCGGATACTGCTTGGCAAGCGCTGTTCCGGCGGCAATCCATCCGGCACTCCGGCCCATCACTTCAATAATGCAGCAGGAACCGTCATCCGTCGCCATACTGGAGACATCGGTCGCGATCTCAAGCGTGGTCACCGCATTGTATTTGATGACCGATCCGTAACCGGGGGTGTGGTCGGTGTGAGGGAGGTCGTTGTCGATGGTTTTCGGCACGCCGATGACCCTCATTTCATACCCCCGCTGCACGGCCAGCCCGTGGATCTTCGCGGATGTATCCTGAGAATCATTCCCGCCAATGTAGAAAAAGTAGCGGATGTTATGAGCTTCGAAGATTTCAAAAAGCCGATTGATGTCGGTTTGTGCTCTTTGCGGGTTCTTTTTGAAGTCGATCTTGTAGCGGCAGGTGCCGAGGGCCGCAGCGGGCGCGTTCTTCAGGCCGCTGATCGTCTTGTTGGTTTCCTCATTGAAATCAATCAGGTCCTCCTTCAGAATTCCGTAGATTCCATTCAGACCGCCATATATTTCCTCGATACAGACGTGTTTCCCGGCTTCCTCGACAACGCCGGCCAGGCTGGCGTTGATCACCGACGTTGGGCCCCCCGACTGGGCTACAAGTAAATTTCCTTTTAATTCTGACATGATTGAAATATCCAATCCACACTGTCCGCAAAGAGACAGGCAGGGTTAACTCCTGCACTCCATGCAGGCAAACTACTTTATTCCCAAAAACGGGTCAGACTGTCAAAGCAGAATACCGCACCACCTGACAGAATCGGGCCCGCAGCCGGATTTTACTTGAAATTGTCCTGAAATAGACGAATTGTTCCACCGTGGAATCGGATCAGCTCCAACAATATGTGCCGGTGTTGATACTGACGGCTGTTGCACTCGCCTTTGCCGTCGGCAATCTCGTTATTTCCGTCGTCCTCGGGAAGATCGGAAAACGCACAAAAATCAAGGACACTCCCTACGAATGCGGGATGCTCCCCGAGGGAGCCGGCAGCTCAAGACTTTCAGTCAAATTCTACCTTGTGGCTATGCTGTTCATCCTCTTTGATATCGAGGTTGTCTTTCTCTACCCATGGGCCACGGTCTACAAGGACCTCCTCGCCGATCCACTCCAGAAAAATGTGATCTTCGGATCCATGGTCAGTTTCCTGGGCATCCTCTTCATCGGCTATATCTACGCGATTAAAAAAGGCGCCTTCGACTGGAACAAGCGCTGACACGCTTCCCGCCCCCTGCCCCGCACAATGACTGCATGGCTGGTCCGCGGCACAATCAGTTTTCAGACCCTGTGGTGATTCCGGATTCCACGGGGTTTTCTTTTTATTTTATGGAAAGAGGATTTTCCCGGTTATGCGAAAAGCCGCCGGGAACATTAAGATTCTCGACTCCTTTCGGCGGATGAGTCACTCTTGACCACCAACAGACCACCAGTCAGAAAACATTTTCAAATGGATCCGGTTATCAAGTTCGGCACCAGTGGATGGCGAGGAATTATCGCCGAGGATTTCACCTACCATAACCTTCATCTGGCAGCAGAGTCATTTGCCCGGGTTCTGAAAAAGGAATGCCGGAAGAAAAGCTCCCCAATTGCCGGTCGACGTCCCCTCGTTCTTGTGGGTCACGATGCGCGGTTCATGGGACCGCAGTTCGCCGCTCATGTTGCACAGATTCTGCAGGGGCATGAATTTATCGTCGAGATGGTCGACCGGGACACCCCGACCCCGACCCTCGCTTTCGGCATCCTCAGAAAAAAGGCCATTGCCGCCGTCAACATCACCGCCAGCCACAACCCGCCGGCCTACAGCGGCTTCAAGATTTCTCTCTGGAACGGCGCCGGTGCCCCTAAGGAATGGACCAATAAAATCGAGGAACAGGCTGCGTCCCTGCGGAAGAAAAACTGGACCTGGAAGGGCTACTCGCCCGAGGCAAAGATCCGCAAAGTCGACCTCGCCCCGCAATACCTCGCCCGCCTTCGGCAGCTGGTTGATTTCAATGCCATCCGTGAATCGGGCATTCTTATCGGCGTGGATGCGATGCACGGCGCCGGTCGCGGATATCTCTCACAACTTCTCGAAGAGTCCGGATGCCGGTTCCATGCCATTCGTGAAGATCTCAATCCGCTTTTTGAAGGCCGCAACCCTGAGCCCGACACCGAAGGCATGGAGCCCATCAGAAAATGGATGCTCGAAAATGGCGGTCAGGTGGCGCTCGGGCTCGACGGGGATGCCGACCGGTTCGGTATTCTCGACCGCGACGGAACATGGCTGACCCCCAACCAGATTCTCACTCTGGTCCTCTATCACCTCACAAGGAACAAGGGCCTCAAGGGATCAGTGGTCAGAACAGTTCCCACCAGCCATCAGGTCCAGGCCCTGGCGGAGTCCATGGGAATCACTGTCCATGAAACACCCGTCGGCTTCAAATACATCGCCGCCATCATGGAAAAGGAAAATGTCATCGTCGGCGGAGAGGAATCCGGCGGACTGAGCATCCAGAAGCACGTTCCCGAAAAAGACGGCATTCTGGCCTGTCTTCTGATTGCCGAGCTGGTGGCGGTTGAAGGCCGGTCGCTCGGGGTCATCCTCGAGGAGATTTCCGCCATCACCGGTCCGTTCTTCACCAGCCGCATCAACATCCCCGTGGATCCAGCGGCCAAGGACGGCCTGATTGCGTCCCTTTCGCGCGGCATCGACTCGATCGGATCCGCGAAGGTCATCGAATCAATAACCACCGACGGCTTCAAATTCATCCTTCCAGACGGAGAATGGGTGGCTTTCAGGGCCAGCGGCACCGAACCGGTTTTCCGCTGCTACATCGAAGCCCGTTCTGAGAAGAACTTCAAAAAACTGGAAAAAGCCTGCAAAAAACTGCTCTCCCCGACTTGATTGACGGTGGCTGACCGGGGATGATGTGAGTCGTGAGCTCATTCATCCGCATTCTGGTCGACGGCTATAACCTGCTGCATGCGTGGCCGGAGCTCGCGCCTGACTGCCCGCGGCATTCCGAAGACGCCCGCACCGAACTCGCCTGGAAACTGCAGCAGTTTCAGGACGAAAAAGGCATTCCGGTGTCCCTCATTTTCGACGGCTGCGACACGGTTCAGAAAAACCGCGAGCCGGATATTTCGATCAGATCGCGGAAAAAAGTCCGCAAACAGCGCCGGGAGAACCTTCAGACCACAATTGAAATTGTCTACTCGCCCAAAGGCCTGAGTGCCGACAGCGTGATTGAGAGAGTCGCCTTCCGGCTCCAGCCCTATGGCCGGGTTCTGGTGGTCACCAATGACAGCCTGGAGCGAAGCACTGTCGCCGCGTTCGGGGCCGCCACACTCAGTTGTCAGGCCTTCATCGACGAAATTGACCACTCCACCACCAGCCTCTCGGAAAAAATCCATCATTATAACCGTAAGGAAAACAGTGGCTTCCGCCGATAGCTCATTGAAAGAAGCGTTCAATCGAGCAACTGACAAATGGCATTATTAAGGTCACTTCTCATTCCAATCACACTTCTCTGCCCCGGGGTGCTTACCATCATCGGGCAGGAGCACAGAGCAGCCTCCGGTCCGCCGGATTACCTGTTCGTGATTGAAACATCCCTCGAATCCCAGGAATACCGGGAGAACCAGATCCATGAACTGGGACGGCATATCGCCACCGGTCTTGGCGGGGCGATGCTCGACGGACAGACCTTCGCCGTGTGGACGGCCGACGCCACTGTGCAGACCGGCGATTTTCCCACCCGAACATGGACGCAGTCCAATGCCAGAGCTCTGGCCGCCGATGTCGTCGGTTATGCCGCCTCCCGAAAGCCGGTTCACGAAGCCAACTGGCCCGAAACAATCCGAACCGTTTTCTCCGCCATCAAGGGTGCCGGTGAAATCAATATCCTCGTCTATTCGATTCCGGGACACGTCCTTCGCGGAACGCCCTTCGATAACCGCATCGATTATTTTCTCAACCAGAACGGCAAGGAGCTGCTGGTCTTCAAATCACCCATCGTCACTGCCCTCAAGGGACGCGACCAACGGATCATCGGCCTTTCCGTCAATGCCAAAGGGGATCCGGTGGAACTCTTCCAGGAAAAACGTTCACTTTTTGAAATGGTCGGCGGCCAGAGCAACCCGCTGCTGACGAGCAATTCCGGCACTCCGGTGCAGGTCTCGCGGAACCCGCTCATCATGCGGGGCGACGATGTAATCTCAGTGCCCCGGCCAGACCCGGCCAGCCTGGCCATGGCCAAGGCCAATCAGGCTTCCCTCACCCCACTGGCGGACGCGGATGCCGCCATGGCGGAAAAAAATGAAGCAGCCACTCAGGAGCCACTCCCCATCGAACCGTCCACAAACGCTTTGATACGGTTTGAAATCGCCGGGGAGACGGACCAGTCAAGCGAACCCGCTCCCAGTCCGGTGAATGACGACAGCGACACAGCCGACATTGCAGCAGGCCCAGTCAGATCCGGCCAGCCCGACGGAAAGTCAGGGGCCTCGCGTGCCAAATCCGGCTTCGGAGTCCTCGAAGTCAGAGCCCGCGAACTGAACTCCTCAGACGAAGAAAAGCCACCGGCCGCAGAGGTCGCCACCATCGGGGCCACCGGACCGCGCAGCCTCTATCTGAGCCTTGGCATTTCCAGCATCCTGATCGCTTTCGGCTTCATCGTTCTGGCTTTCCGGGTCCACATTTCACGCGGCCCGTCCCTGATTACGGAAGCTTATCTCCTCGACGACCACCGGAAGAATCGATAGCCGTCGTCCGGATCAATAGTCTGCATCCGGATCCTCGTCGCCCGTCTTGCGGGCGAGCCGCCGCAGTGGCTCCTCTCCAATCAGCTCCAGCAGAGCATTGATTTTCTGATGGGAACGGATGTTGGAGAGGATATCCAGCAGGACCAGCAGAAAGGCCATGATGAAAATGGGCACCAGAGAAGGGAAATCCTTGTCCCAGTATATGGTGACAATGGACGTGACAAGCAGGAGCAGCGCCGTGGCGTAAAAACCCAGCCCCAGATTCAATGACTTGATGGTGGTGAGTAGCTTTTCCTTGCGCTTGAGTTCGCTGGCCAGCAGCTGGTCGCTGATTATTTGTCTGGGATCGTCTTCCATATAAAAGAAAACTAACCCCGCCTTCCCCGTTCATCCAGTCCCGTCAACAGCTTGCTGGGATTCTCAGGGCCTGGTGAGCGTCAGTTCACAAACCCCCTGTCCGGCGACAGCGTTCTCATACCTCAGAACCAGGCGGTCCGAAGTGAGGTGGATTACCTGCCCCCGCTGGAAGAGCCCTCCCCCTTCATCATTGGTGATCAGAAACAGCTTCCCGGAATCCTCCCTCAGTTCCCATGTGCGGGCACTCTTCAGATTGTGGATAACAACGGAATCCCTGAGGGGCATGCCGCGGCCAAAACTGAACTCCGTTGAGCACGATCCTCCCTCATTGAGAGTCAGACTGAGATCATAGGGCCGCCCCGAGACCTGCCAGCTTCCGGAAAGCAGGGAAGGTGCAGAGCCAATGTCCACCGATCCGCCACAGCCGGCCGATAATAGGAAAGCCGCCACCGCGGCCATCACAAACATAACGGCTGCGCGGAATTTGACTGTCATACCCGGTATGAATCCAAACAGATGCATGGCGTAATAAATGTAGTATATTCCTTCCATAGGCAGGAAGTCATGCAAATGATCACAGCCATAGTCGAATGGTTTCCTGCCATTGAAATTTTCGCGGGGGCTGTGTTCTTACACCTTTTGTGCGGGACAGCGGTGAGTTTGGTCATTTCTCACAGACTCCACCAACAGGTTTCCAGTCCATCGACAGGAGAGTTGCTCGAGAGATTCACGCCTAGTGATTGAAAGTTGCCGTTGTTTTCCACGAGTCGCTTCCATTGGTCGATGTTGAACGTGATGTTTGTCCCGTGCGTTGCAGAGAGTTGTCCACTCGCCAGCCGCTCTAGCGAAACAATCTCGGTCAGGAATACCCTTGGCGTTTGGTAGTTCGTCACGACGCTCCTCGAAAAATCGACACCAATTTTGCACTGCAGCGTGAGGACATACCGGCCATGGAGAAGCGCTTTTGAGTTCCACTGTGGTTCACCGTAATATCCGTCGAAGTAGGTCAGGAACTCATGGGTATTCAAAAACAACGCCCGGAATTCCCTGGCTTCCGTGATCTTCTGTGAACCTGAAGTGAGAACGCTATTGTAGTTCACCTGCCGATGACAGCCCAGGAGCACACAAACCAGGAGGCATACCGTGGTCAGGGAACTAAAAGTGTATCTGGCTTTCCTTCCTTCCATAAATTTACTGATTCGCCTTGTTCGATGACCTTCGTCAATCTGCCGTTGATCCAAAGTCTGTGAGATGGAAACTTGCTGCCGTGGTTGCCAGCAGAGACATGTCCTTTATTGCCCTCACAGCATATATATCCACGAATCGAATGTAAAAAGGTCAATATAATCAAATTGGTTAATTCCATTATCCCCAACATACCCATAAAGATTCAAACCTGCTGGTTCTTCAATAAATCCGAACCTATGGATATTCGATCCATTTCACACCTTCGGTTTCACCTTTAATTAACTTATTATTGAACGTCATCTCATAATACTGCCCATTTCGATTCTTAACCTTAATAGCCGGTTCATTCAGAGCAATTTCGTAATCCCCTTCTCTCGCCCATGGCACCATGTTTTCATTCAGCCAGATCTCTTCAACTCCCCGATAGTAGAGCGGAATAAAGAATGTTTCTGAATGCAATTTTTGCTTTATGTTTTGTATGCTTGCATTTGCATTTTCCACAAACACGTCTATGGCAAGTAGTTTTGTGTCTAGCAAACTTACACGCAATGCATGTTCCAGATTCCTCTCATCGACCCTCTTTTTTCTCTCTTTCATCTCTTTTTCCCATACTATCCCACCCCTGTAAATCAGTAAGATACATACCCCCGAGACCAAAATTAACCACAAAATAATTAATTTATGCCGCATTATACAATCCTCCTTAGAATACTAATAACCGGGCTTTATGACCGCCGAGATAATGAACTGAGTCTTGATGGATTCGAACGGATTTCGATTTGACAACAATTCAGGGTGCCCACCAATCAAGAAAGGAATGCGTTCAAAATTTCGGGTTTATTTCACTTTGGCTTCAACACAATAATGATTGCTACTCCTAAAGGTATCGCTGTCAAAATTGCGCCGATCCCCAAACCAAAAATCATCAGAGGATACATGGAAATAGCGGCAAGACCGATAAGCATGATCGCATAAGTGTTCCGCCTCATTCCGTGGTATCGGTATCGGTGTCGGGAAGGAAAATGATCCTCGACGCTTCGTTCAATACGTCTTCGATCGTCTCAGGCCGTTTGGTCATAGGAACCCCCATATCCTCATGGATACGTATTAACCTGTCGGCGTAAGACTCGTCCAACTTCCTCTCTCTATCCCTGAGCTGTTTCTCGACTTCCTGTTCGATAGTTGCCTTTGGCGGTGAAGGCGCCTTCACTACCAGAACGGTCAACAACATGAGCCAGCAAATAATTAGAGAAAATAAAACCTTCACAATCCTTCTCTCTCCTTCTCTTTGCAACACTGTGACAGGCCGTACTGGATTCGCTTTTCAAGATCTTCAAACCCCAATCCGGTTCGGAAGTGTCCCAAAAGCTGTTAAAAGTCAGCGGGTAAGTTTCTCGCCTGAATTCACTGGAATTCGGGTGATTAAAACAAAAAAAGAGAGAAACTACCCATGAACAACGAAACCATCCCCAGCCTATTCAGTCAAGCCCCTGAACAGTTCCGTCAGGCAATTTGTGCTTCACCTGTTGAAATACTGTAAACAGGTATTCTGTTGGGGGGAAATCCTTTGAAAGGTCGCGCCACCGGGAGCCAGTCCGGGTGACGTAGAGGCGCGCGTTGACGAAGTGCCGCGTTTGGTATTTTGGTGGCCTACCCCGGCGTTTTGGGGCCGGAAACTCGGCTTGTATGAGCTCCCATTGACTTTTGTCCAGGCATGAGGAATAGGATGATTCAATTAGCATCCCGAACTAATCATGGATATTGCGGTATAATAACAGTAAAATTTACAGGGTTTCTCAGTCAGCCTCCGGGCGCGTTTTTAAACAGCTTCTGAGTCTATTCTCCTCCGACTTTGAAGGTTTTCGGGTCGGCGCCCTCCACGACTTTGACAACGTTGAAGATCCAGTATACACGGTTGGCGTCCCGGTAATGGTAATCATCGCCAAGCGATTCAAAGGTGGCGGGGTCCGCACCTTGTATGACATTGCCGTAAAACCAGACGTGCTGTGCATCCTTCCAAACCCGGTCGGTCAGGATTCGTGTGGTCTGAGGATCCGCACCTTCGACCTTTCTATCCTCCTTCCAGACGTGGTTCTGGTCTTTTGCCAACGCGAGGCCGAGGACTTCGAATGTGGCGGGGTCCGCCCCCGGGACTTCGACAACCCAAGAACGTGGCCCGCTGATCCATCTGTAGTAGACCTTGTTCCTGTCTTTGCTGTAATCGGGGCTCAGGGCTGTGAAGCTGGCCGCGTCGACATTGTTGGCCAAAGTAAGATTGCGTCCTGCGGCTACCGCGAACTCGTCCAGATCACCAGCGCCCTCTTTGTCGATGCGTTTGCCTTTATAGCAGATATACTCCCCTTTCCGACTGTAGCCGTGGCCTAAATTTTCACCGGTGCAGCCCGCCGCTGTGAGAAGGATGATGAATATGGGGGTAACCCACAGAAGGTTCCCGAAGAATTTGATCAGTCCGCTGAAGGATGCGGTTTGGGCTCCCGCACACATGATCATTCCTGACCATCCGCAGATGAAGCTTCAGCGCCTTCACCGCTCTTCTTTTTCTTTTCCTGCTCACGGGCTTCGCGGGCCTTCTGCATGGGATTCTTCGGAAGAGAAGAGGTTTTCAGTTCAAAGCGCTGTGGTTCCAGTTGTCTGGGGAAATAGTTATTTTCGCGGTCGCTGTCGGGTGATTCACGGTAGGGATCCACGATAAACTGCTGCAGGGGCCGCTGGGTCTGAAGGGGGATGCTGACGGTTCGGGCGTTACGGCGCCAGACTTCAGCCGGGATGCGGTACTCGCTTTCGTCTCCGCGATCATCGACAACGCGAAGTGTCACCGGAGAGACAAGTCCTCCGAGGTTTTCGAGTTTCACCGCATAGAAGTGATCGTCAATCTTGAGAAGATCCTTCTCCTCGGTGGAAAGGTCTTCCAGCATCTTCGAGTAGGTCTCACGGTCTTCAGGCGTCACCGCCAGAGGATCGAAGTCATTGTAGAAATCCTCGAGGTCCGGAAAACGGTCGGTGCGTTTGGGCAGCGATTTATTGCGGGACGCGCTGAGAGTGGGCTCCATCTCGTCCTCCTTCTGGCGCTGGAGTTCTTTCTCGATCACCGGGTCCTGGGTGCTGACCTGCATGTAATCCACGTCTGTGATGGCAATATCGCAGTGGTCCGTCGAATAGAACCACCCGTTCCAGAACCAGTCGAGATCAACGCCACTGGCATCCTCCATGGTGCGGAACAGGTCATAGGGTTCCGGGCGCTTGAACATCCACCGGCGCGAATACTGCCGGAAGGCGAAATCGAAGAGATCGCGTCCGAGTACCGACTCCCGAAGGACATTGAGCGCGGTGGCCGGTTTGGCGTAGGCGTTGCTGCCGAACTGATGAATCAGGTCCGAATGCGTCATGATCGGCACCTGAGGGGAACTGGTCATATAGGAGACAATCGCCTCGGGCTCGCCCCGGCGCGAGGGGTATTCATCCTCCCACTCCTGCTCCGCCAGATACTGCAGGAATGTGTTGAGTCCCTCGTCCATCCATGTCCATCGACGTTCATCGGAATTGACGATCATGGGGAAGTAGTTGTGTCCGACTTCGTGGATGATCACGGAAATGAGCCCGTATTTTGAGAAACGCCATTCACCGGCGGACTTCGGGGACCCGAAGTAGGTGCCGTCCTCCATGCCGCGCGGGCCATTGAAGCAGATCATGGGATATTCCATCCCCCCGACCGGACCATTGACAGAAATAGCCACAGGATACGGGTAGTCAAAAGTGAACTTCGAATAAACGTCGATGGTATGGGCCACGGCGTGAGTCGAATACCGGCTCCACAGTGGCTCAGCCTCCGGCGGATAGAAGGACATCGCCAGGACTTCATTGCCACCCGACTCGATGCCCATCGCGTCCCAGATGAATTTCCGCGAGGACGCCCAGGCAAAGTCGCGGACATTCTCTCCATAAAAATTCCAGGTGAGCATGGATTCATCCGCCTCCTCCTGGTTCTGACGGGCCTCTTCCTCGGTGATGATGAAGACCGGTGTGTCGGAATCCCGTGCTTCCTCCAGGCGGGCCAGATGCTTGGCGGAGAGCACCTCATCGGCATTCTGCAGAACGCCTGTGGCTGCCACCACATGATCGGAGGGCACAGTTATCGAAACGTCGAAATCGCCGAATTCGAGAGTGAATTCTCCCCTGCCAAGGAATGACTTGTGCTGCCAGCCGGTGTAGTCGGTGTAGGCGACCATGCGCGGATACCAGTGAGCCATTTCGTAGATGGCGTTGCCGTCCCCGTCAAAGTATTCGAAGCCGGTGCGGGCCCTGACGCGGGTGGCGTCATTGATCGGCATGTCCCACTTGAGGGAGAAGGTCATGGAATCGCCGGATTCCAGTGGTTCGGGCAGGTCGATTCGGACGTTGGTGTCCACGCGGGTGAAGTTCAGCGGGTTGCCGTCCTCGTCCTCAAAATCCGAGAGGCTGACGCTGCCGTCGAATCCCTGCTCCGCCTGGTAGTTGCGGAAGGCCTCGAAGCTCATTCCGTCGAGTCGGGGGGCGGTTTCGGAGCGCCGGCTGAGGCTCTGCGGGTCGAAGATCTGGTTTTCCACCTGCATCCACAGGTAATCGAGGGCGTGCGGGGAGTTGTTATGGTAGGTGATGGTCTCCTCGCCGGAAATCCGGTTCCGGTGTTCGTCGAGTGTGACGTGGATGCGGTAGTCGGCGCGCTGCTGCCAGTATTCCGGGCCCGGGGCACCGCTGGCAAGCCGCTGTTCAGTCGGCCCCGGCCACTCGTCGTTCAGCTGCCTGAATATCGAATCGGCTTCGGCGCCTTTCACTCCGGTCGACGCGAGAATGATCAGGGCGATACCTGCAAGAAATCTGGATGTGTCACTCATGTTGCCTTCAGCTGTGTTGCGGATCCTGTTCAGGACTGCACACAGTGTAGCTCAAAAGGCGTTGAGTGAAACCACCAAATCAGGACTGGAGGCTCTCCCGAAGAATCCGGCGGATGCCGTTCATGAACCGCTTCATTTCTGACGGACTTCCGATGCTGATTCTCAGGAACCGGTCCATGCCGGGAGTCTTGAAAAAGCGGATGACGATGCCCATCTCCCGAAGTTGCTGAAACCACTGCTCGGCGGGCATACCGGGCGGCTCCACCAGGAGGAAATTGGTCTGACTGGGATACACACGGAATCCCAGTTTTTCGAGAGCTGCTGAGGTCTTCTCACGCTCCCCGCGGATCACCGCGAAATTCTGCTCGTAGTAGTGATGATGCTTCAGGGTGGTGACTGCCGCCACCTGGGCCAGGCCGTTGACATTGTAGCTGTCGCGGATGCGGTCCAGCGCGCCCATCAGTTCGGGATGCCCGACCGCATACCCGACCCGTTGAAAGCACAGCGAGTAGGCCTTGGAGAATGTCCGGCTCACCAGCACATTCGGATAGCGCGTGGCCAGTTCCATTGCGTTCTCATCGGCAAATTCCGCATAGGCTTCATCCAGCAGCACCACTCCCCGGGTTGCCCGGCAGATGGCCTCGAGATCAGCCGTGCGGTAGCCCCGACCGCTCGGCGCATTGGGTGTTGTGATGAAACTCAACGCCGCTCTGAAATCCCAGCTTCCCCCGGCCTTGAGTTCGGAAACAGTCGGGAGGGCAAAATCATCTCCCAATGGAACACTCCGCAGCTGCCCCTTGTGGATTTTCCCAAGAACCGGATAGAGCGAATAACTGGGATCAAAATACTGGATAGTGCCCTTCGACGGGTTCCGCTGGGCCGCGGCGGAGTCAGCCGGCTCGACAAAAGCCCGGATTGCCATGGCGAGGATGTCGTCCGATCCATTGCCGACCACGACATTCTCCGGGGCCACGCCGTGAAATGCCGCAAGAGCCCCGCGAACTTCCCGGGACATCGGATCCGGATACAACCGGAGTCGGGCGTCGACCGCATTCCGGACGGCCTCGAGCACTTCAGGCGCCGGCGGGAAGGGGTTCTCGTTGGTGTTGAGCTTCAGGAGCCTCCGGTGCCGCGGTTGTTCGCCCGGCACATAGGCGTGCAGTTTGCGGATGTGCTGCCGGATCAGGGACAGTGGGGATTTGCGGGTAGCCATGGAATTCAGCCGGATAGGACATTGGGCTCAAGCCCGGGTTCACTTCAGACGGATACTTCCGGAGCGGCCGTGAGCATCAAGCCCTTCGAGGCCGGCCAGGGTCTCAAGCGCCGCAACCGATTTTTTCAGCGACGTGGCGTTGAATTCAACGATGCTGGTCCGGCGCTGGAACTGGTCGACAGTCAGCCCGGCAAAGGACAGCCCGGCTCCGCCAGTGGGCAGCACGTGACTCGGTCCGGCAAGGTAGTCACCGAGTGCGGTCGGGGAAAGCCCCCCCACGAAGATGGCCCCGGCAGTGCGGATTTCGCGAATCGCCTGACGGGTCTCCCTGAGGTGGAGCTCACAGTGTTCCGGTGCGATTTCATTGGTCAGCCGGATTCCCATAGCCATGTCCCTGACCTTGATGGCAAAGCCGTTGGTCTGGAGAGTTTTGGTGATGAACTCCCTTCGGCTCAGGATTTTGCTCTGGATTTCAATCTGCTTCTGAACCGCCTTGAGGAGTCGCGAGGAGGTCGATACGAGGAACACCCGTTCATGGGTGCTGCCATGCTCCGCCTGAGCGAGAAGGTCCGCCGCAACCCAGGCAGGATTGGCCGTCGCATCAGCCAGCACCAGCAGTTCACTTGGTCCAGGCAGAAGGTCGATGGCCACGTGACCGAACATCAGACGCTTGGCAGCCACCACGTAGGCGTTGCCCGGCCCGAATATCTTCTGAACGCGACCGATGCTGGCAGTTCCAAGGGCCATGGCGGCAATCGCCTGGGCGCCCCCGACGCGATAGACCTCCGTGGCACCGGCCAGATGACAGGCACCCATCAGGTAGGGATTCACTGTCCCGTCGGCTCCGCATGGCGTGGTGACGACAATTTCCTCACAACCCGCCGCCCGCGCCAGGGAAACGGTCATGATCACAGTCGACACCAGCGGGGCCGTCCCGCCAGGGACATAAATCCCGACCCGGCGGAAGGGATCAAATTTCTCACCAACCTTCGCTCCCTGTTCGTTGCGGCCGTGCCATGCCTTCCTCATGGACTGCTTTGCAAAGGCGGTCACATTGCGGTGACTCAGCCTGAGGGACTTCTTGATATCCGAAGGGATGGCTTTCCACGCTGAAGAAAGTTCTTCGGGGGGTATGCGGAGATCGGAAGGCTTCAGGTCCGCGCGGTCAAACCGGCGGGTGAACTCCACCAACGCACCGTCCCCTTTTTTTCCGACCTCGGTGATGATCTCTCGGGTCCGATGATCGATCTCGGGGTTGAAAAGGCTGCTGGTGCTGGTGACTTCCCGGAGGAGCTGGTCAAAGTTGGATTCCTGAAATTGAAGCTGCTTCATCAACTGGCCACAAGTTAGAGAAAGTGCATGTGAATGTCAAAGCGACACGATGTTCAGTGAGGCTGGCTGCCGGGCGATCCACTGCGGGTCCATTCACCGGCGGAGATGAACCCGAAGCTGTATGATTTGACGGTGGTGCGTGTCCAACCGCACTCCGTAAAAAGCGGTTGGGCATTGGCCAGCCGACGACATCGCAGTCCGCTCACCATGCCGAAGAAAAAGTACATGACCCGCAAAAGCACGGACGCGCGCATCCGGCGCCACCAGCGGCCGCCGGGCACAATCTGGAAGTCGGCCCACCACCATCGCCCGGCCTCCACTGTCAGCGGGTTCACCGACCGGATGATGCCGCGGATCCCGTCCTCGTCGAACATGTCGAAGAAAAAGTGCGTCACCACGACATCAATGGTGACCGGAGTCCGGTGGCGGGCCCAGTCGAGGAATTCCTCAAGACTTCCGAAATAGTGGAACTCATGGCTTCCGTCGCCGAAGGGATTGGATTGAAGCTTCCGCCACTGCAGCGCCCGCATTTTTGAAGATGGCTCAATGATGAAGAACCGGCTTGCGCGGACGCTGCCGCAGAGCCGGGTGAGGAATCCGCCCGGCCCTTCCCCGAGTGTCAGCACCGACAGATCCCCGTGGCCATTGACCCGGTCAAGAAAGGCCTCACGGGCCTTCTGCATGGCATCCCCGTAAACCAATTTTTCCAGGGCGGAGTAAACGGGGGCGACACGATCGAAGCCGTGCGGGGTTGGCCGGGCTGCCGTCTGATGTTCATGAATCACACCAGCCGGCACCCTGTGGGTTCGGACCGGATCGGCACTCACCACCAGGCTCCCCGGCCGCCGCTGGCAGCCATTGACACGCGCCCGCCCGTGAGCGGTGTTCGGCTCACGCGCCCTTCCTCAGCGTTGAAGTCCAGTCCGTGGCATGACTGAGCGGGATCGTATCCCCTTTGGAGACGATCACCGGCGTCGACTTGAACTGACCGTAGGCGTGGTTGATGAATTCGGCGAGGGACTCATTGGTGGGCCCATAGCCTTCGCCATATATGTAAAGCTCGAGGTCGTGGAGGAGTTCCTCGGCGGTCTGATACCGCTTGTGGAGATCCTTGCTCAGACAGCGGCGAAGGATGGTATCCAGCCTCTCGTCGATACGCGGATCCACTTTCATGAACTTCGGCAGCTTTGCCCTGATGACATTCCTGCGGGCCTTTTCAGGTTTCTCGTGCCAGAAGATGTTGTAACCGAGCAGCAGGGACGATAGGACCACTCCCGTGGAGAAGATGTCGGATCTGGCATCGGTGATCTTGAACTGCGCCTGTTCGGGACTCATGTAGTCAGGTTTGCCGGCGAGTATCCTTCCTTCCTGATTGCGGAGATACCCGAGGGCTTTGGCGATGCCGAAATCCATGAGTTTGACATCCCCCTCAAAGCTGACCATCACATTGCGGAAGCTGATGTCGCGGTGGACAATGCCCAGCAGTTCATCAAAAGCGCCCCGCTTGGTGTGAGCGTAGGCAAGCGCCCGGGCAATCCGGCTGGTGATGAACACGGCGAGCTCGACCGGAAGCCGGATCTGCTTGTGGTAAAGCTGATCGCCCAGCTCCTGGAGGTTCACGCCGCGGATGTATTCCATGACGATGAAATAGCGCCCGTCGGATTCCCCGAGGTGGTAGGTCTGCGCGATATTGGTGTGCACCAGGTCGGCCACCAGTTTCGCCTCGCCGATAAAATTGTCGAGGAACTCCTGCTGTTCCGAAAGCTCCTCCTTGATGACCTTGATGGCAACGCGCTTGGTGAAGCCGTTGATTCCGATCTGCTCGGCCAGAAACACATCGGCCATCCCACCCTCTGCCAGCTTCCGCTGGATGGAGTAATCGAGATTGTTGATTAATTCACTGGCCATGGCACGAAATTGAATCGTGGTAGTTTCAGGGTTCCGCGAAAATCCGCCGCCGGCACAGGCCCGGGCCGTTGGATCCCTCCTGCCTGTCTGTGACTGCCGGCTTTGACAATTGTCGCCGTTGTCGTCAATCTGCACAGGTGATTCAGATTTGTCGATTCCAAACATCGGATGAGATGGCCGAGCCGCGGCTCGGGATTCTCACTAACAGCCGTGAAATCCTGCCGATCCCCGGATCGGAAGGCATGGCACTGGCGGATCTCCTCGAAGAACCGGACGCCGCCATTGCCATGCTCAGCGCATGGCTGGAGGTCCCCCATATGGAATCCCTCAGCCAGGATGAAATCCAGCTTCTGCCGCCAGTCGACATGCAGGAAGTGTGGGCCGCGGGCGTCACCTACCTCCGCAGCAAAACCGCCCGCATGGAGGAATCACGCCACGCCGCCTCCGCCTACGACCAGGTCTATGATGCCGAAAGACCGGAAATATTTTTCAAGTCCATGCCTCATAAAGTGTGTGGACACGGCGATCCGGTGGGCATACGCGGCGACAGCGAATGGAATGTCCCCGAACCGGAGGTCGCCCTGTGGATCAACCGTAACGGCGACATCGTCGGCTACACCATCGGAAATGACATGAGCTCACGCGATATTGAAGGGGAAAACACCCTCTACCTGCCCCAGGCCAAAGTCTATAACAACTCCTGTGCCCTCGGCCCGTATCTCACGCTGGGCCTCACACCCGAGGAGGCGGCCAGCCTCAATGTCCGCCTTCGCATCTCACGCAATGGAAAAGAAGTGTTCTCCGGGGAAACCGCCACCTCACAGATGAAGAGGACCTTTCCGGAACTCCGCGACTACCTCTGCCGGTGCCAGACATTCACCGACGGCGCGATTCTCCTCACCGGCACCGGCATCGTCCCCGATGAAAGTTTCTCCCTTGAGGAAAATGACGTGGTCGAAATAGCCGTTCAGCACCTCGGCAAACTCATCAACCCCGTGGTTGAAATCTCATGAAATCCCTCCGCTCAGAGACATATCCCGCCACCGGCATGGCCTGGTGGAAGACAGGGCTCGCAGCCATCGTCATGGTCTGCACCGCACTCACCGCCCTGACCCAGCCGGACAACCGCATGGCTCCATGGCTGCAGGTGGGATCGGCATTCCCGCCCATCAGCCTTCCATCCCTGGATTCGCCGGAATCACCCACCGCCTTCCCGCCGGATAATGGCCGCCCCACCCTGCTCCACATCTTCGGATCGTGGTGAGCGGGCTGCCGCAAACATGTGCCCGGGTGGCACATCACCACTGAACCAGTTCGCGAAAAGGGACTCATCAATGTCTACGGCATTGTCGAGGAACAGCATCCCGACCGTGCCCGGCTCTTCATGCAATGGAAAAACATGGACTGGCCGGTCCTTGTCGACTCCATGAATCTCCTGGAGACCAGAGCCGTGCCGCTCACCATCCTGCTCGACCCCGATGGCACCATAGTCGCGATCAATCCCACGCAGGACACATTCGGGAAACTTATCGCTGAACTGGAATCCAACGGCGCAGAAAACCCGCAGGACAGATGGAGTCCACGGATCACCGAGGCGGAAAAGATGGTCCTTGCCGGAACACCGGACTCTCTGAGCACCGCCATCGGCCTGTTTGAAAAATCACTGGAATCTCTCCCGCAGGAATCCGGTGACTACCTGTCCGGCCTCATGCACTTCCGTCTCGGCGTGGCACTCAAGGCGCGGGATGAATCAACAGCGGCATCACCCACGGACTTCAGCCGGGCGCTGCATCACTGGCAGTCCGCGCTGGCAGCCGACCCGAATCAGTACATCTGGCGGCGGAGAATCCAGCAGTACGGCCCGAGACTGGACAAGCCCTACCCCTTCTACAACTGGATCGAGCAGGCACTCCGTGAGATTGCAGACCGCGGCGAAACACCGGTCAAATCAACCTTCCCGCTCACCGGATCCGAATCCGCCAGCCCGTCCGGCGAATCCCCGAAAACAGAAACCGGCAATCACACACCAGCTGAGCCGGATCCCGACGGCAGACTCAACCGGGTGGCTCCTGATACGATTCGCGTCTCAACTGTCACCATCCCCGAAAACCCCGCCCCCGGCCGGACAGCCAGAATCCACATCCGGATGGAACTGTCCAGTCCGCTGCAGGTCTCATGGAATAACGAAGCGGCCCCTTCAGGTTTGTGGGTGTCATTCGGCGATGGAAAAGCGTCCCCGCTCTGGATACCGTGGACCCATTACCCGGTCGACACCGCCTACTCGACCGAGAACCGACTCTTCGACTTCGAATGGCGCCAACCTGAGGGATCAAATGCATCTCCACCCGAGTGCTACGCCATCGTCAACCTCTGCAACCGCCTGACAGGCCTCTGCTACACCGCCAGAGTGGACATTCCGCTGAGTACGGAATAATTTGATAAGAACGCTTTGATCAGCCTGTAACTGAGCATCCGATGCATAAACGGGCAGGTAGAGCACTCATTGGGAGCATCCCGGATTTTCCCTTTCAGGACGTCGTCCAGATACTTGAATAATTATCCACGCGGGACAATTTCTGAAGACATAGCATCGAGAAGTTTCCGGGCCTGCTCCATGACATAGAACTGCTCTGTGGCAATCTGGAGAAGTCGATCATCATAGGTTCTATCTTCAGAGGGTGTGTCATCGGATACCTTCGGGTCTACATACGGAAGCGATACGCGAGTAATGCTTCCAGAGACGACTGGACAATTCTGGTCTGCATCCGAGCACGTCATGACAGCTGCAAAGCCATCTTTGGGGTTTTCCGAGGAATCATAGACTTTGGAAAAAGCTTTTAATGCAGGTCGGTTCTCAGAGTACTGGACCAGATACACTGGATTGAAGCTTTCTGTTGAGGCTGCAACTGAAAAACCGGCCCGGCGCAATGCCCTAACGGTTCGAATATTGCAAGCGGTCGCTTCAGTTCCTCCGGAGTAGGTCTGCACATTCGGAATGCCGTAGAAGGCAGCAGCTGTCTGAGCACTGATCTGAGCCATGTGGCTTCGTCGTGAATTGTGCGTGCAAATAAACATAAGGTTTACGGAATCCCTCTCCCTGCACTGCCTGGCAATAAACGCAGCAAAGTCATTGAGAACCTTTTTTCGTTGCTCAGGAATATGTTTTTTTTCCGCCTTGATGAGCTCAACATACTTATCAAGGGGGTCAATCAGCGGAGATGACACATGGTTTTCTGCGTGAAGCGGCAAACTGGACATAATGACGAATAGGGGCAGCAAAGCGGATTTAAGGATAGGCATTTTTTAAATTGGTTTTTTTAATGGTTTACCAGCGGGTCAGTTCGGGGATCGGACAGGAGCTTTCTTCTTTTTTAAGCCGGAGAATCAGTTTTCGTCTGGCTGCGAGATCCACCTTGAAAACAGGGAATTCGCCCTGGCAATCCTGCAGGCATTTCAGATTAGATTCAAAAACCGGGTGTGAAGCTTCTGCGAGCCGGTAAACAGTCCAGTTACAGCATCTCGAGGATTCCAGCAGGCCATGATTTTTCATATAGGTCAACTGCTTGGATACCTTGGCCTGGGGCTCCTCAAGAATTTCCTGAATATGGCATACGCACAGAGGGCCATCCTTGACCAAGTTGAGAATCCGCAACCGAATCGGATCACACAGGCATTTGTAAATGCTTATTGTATTCACCTTCCCGAATATTCCAGTCAGAGAATATTCAGTCAAGTGAATTTTCCCTGCGGCAATGAACCACCGGGATCCATATGGGTTTCCGATGCAGTCAGGCCTTGATTTCGGTGATCTGTTTGGTGGCGATGCCGATGGGCCGGTCGAGGGGTATGCCGGCGCAGGAGAGCAGAGTGGTGAGCAGGTCGCCCTGATTTCCCTTGATGTCGGACAGGAACCGTCCGGTGTTGATGGATCCGCCGCCCTTTCCGGCAATGACGAAGGGGAGGTTTTCGCGCTGGTGTTTGTCGCCGTCCTCCAGGCCTGAGCCCCACATCATGATGCAGTTGTCGAGGAGTGTTCCGTCCCCTTCTTTGAGCTGACTCATCTTTGTGACCATGTAGGCGAACTGTTCGACATTGAATCTGTTGATGGCGGCCACCTTGCGGATCTTTTCCTGGTCCTGGCCGTAATGCGTCTGAGAGTGGTGCTGATTGGAGAAACCAAGTTCGGGGTAGGATGCCCCGTTGGGCCGGGAGCCGACGTAGGTGCTGACGCGCGTGGTGTCAGTCTGGAAAGCGAGGACGGTGAGGTCGCACATGACCTGCATGTATTCACTGCGCTTGTCGCCCTCGGGAATTTTCACTTCTATCGGTGCCGAATCAGTGGCGTGGCGTCTGGACGGGGCGACACCGTTTTTCTCGAGAGCGGCCTCCTGCTGTCGGGTTTCGATGGCGGCGATGCGGCGTTCAAGGGACCGTACGCTGTCGAGGTATTCATCGAGCTTCTGCTGATCGGTCCTGGCCAGGGTGCGGCGCAGGTCGCGGGCACCGCCGAGCACCCGGTCGAGCATCTGACGGTCCAGCGGATTGGCCTGAGTGACACGGCCTTCTTTTCCGCGTTTACCGAAAAGCCGGTTGAGCACATTGCGGGGATCGGTCTCGGCCGGCACCGGCTGTGTCGGCGATCGGTAGCTGCAGTGATTGTAGTATCCCTCGTGAAGGCCTTCCTGATTTTCCTTCCATGTCTGCGGCATGGTGGCCAGTTCGAGAGACGGGAGCAAAGTCTGGGCGCCGACATAATTGGCCATGATCTGGTCGGCGGAAATGGAAATGTTGATGCGGTCGCGGGAGTCGGCGTCCGGAAGGCGTGCCGTGAGCCAGGTGGACAACTCCAGTGCATGAGGGGCGCCGTTGAAGGGAGAAATCGGCACGCCGGAAATACCTTTCATCATCAGGCACTGATCCATGATCGGCTTCAGCGGCTCGATAATCGGCGGTGGCGAGTTGAGGAATTCCTCCTGACTCTTCGGCCAGAACTGATCCATGATGACCCCGTGCGGCATGTACATGAATGCCATACGCACCGGCGGCCGGGAGGACACGGCGGCGGATGCCAGCGAATCCATAAATGGCAGTGCGAGGGAGACCCCCACCCCTTTCAGAAAGGTGCGGCGGTCAACAATGGACGGGTGATTCATGTTATTCATAATTCTGCTCTGACTGGTGACAGTAAATTCATTCAACAACGCTGCGATGGGTGAAGAGATAACTGGCGATGACTTCAGTGATAATTGTTCTCACCCTGAAGTCGTCTTCGGCAGTCCGGTCGACCAGCCGGTCGATGACGATCTCATCATATCCTTCCAGATGACGTCCGAGTGCGTGAGCCATCAGTTTCTCGATGAAATTCCGCGCCAGGTCCGCCTCCCTCTCGGCGAGGAGACGTTTCAACTCAGCCGGGGTGGAAAAGGCTGCGCCCGTTGGCAGTTTGCCGGCCGAGTCGATTGGAGCCCCGGCGTCATTGCTGTCGCGCCAGCGGCCTATCGCATCAAAGTTTTCAAGGCCGAAGCCAATCGGGTCGAGCACGCGGTGGCAGTTGGCACAGACCGGATCCGTCGTGTGGAGTTCGGTGCGCTGCCGCAGTGTCAGCCCCTCCACGTTCTGCTGTTCCTGCTCGTCGAGCTCGGGAACATCCGGTGGTGGCGGCGGAACGCGTTCTCCAAGGATCTGCTCGAGCACCCACACGCCCCGTCGCACCGGACTGGTCCGGTTGGGGAATGAGGTGGCCGCCAGAGTTGCCGACATCCCGAGGATTCCGCCACGGTTGGGATCATCCAGCTTCACCCGGCGCATCGCCGGGCCCACGACGGACTCCTTCAGATCATACAATCCGGCGAGCGATTCATTCAGGAAGGTGTAATCGCTGTCCACAAACCGGATGATCTTCCGGTTCTCCTGGACGATGCTTTCAAAAAACAGACGGACTTCATCCATCATCGCCTGGCGGAGGGCCGGAGTCATCTGCGGAAAAAGTTCCGGGTCAAACACCTGGCTCTTCACATCTTTGACCCGCAGCCACTGGGCGCCGAAGCTGTCGAATAATGCCCTCGCCCGCGGGTGCATCAGCAGCCTTTCCGCCTGATTCCGCAGCGTGCCGGGCTCGTGCAGCCCGCCACTGTCGGCAAGCGCCGATAACTCCGCATCAGGCGGCGCAGACCAGAGTAAATATGAGAGACGCGCCGCCAACTGGTGGTCGTCAAGGCGGACAATTTCATCCCCCGATTCGACCCCGCCGGCAGGCGTGATGAAGAGAAACTGCGGAGAGACGAGGATCGCCTTGAACATCAGGCCCAGCGCCGCAGTGTGGCTGAGTTCGTTTTCTCTGCCCAGATCATACACATCGACCAGGACATCCAGTTCCGGTTCGGAAGCCGGGCGACGGAAGGCATCGCGGGCAAGCGATCGGGCGACCCGTCGCGCCTCCTTTCGAAGGTCCGCGCCCTCGGGTGGATCCGCGCCAAAAAGCCTCTTCTGGACTTCGGTCGGCTCCATGCCGTCAGGCGCCACAATCTGCCCGACCACCTCGTTGGCCAGCTCGAGGAAAATTTCCGACTGCATCGGGGAGATCGAATTGAGATACCCCTCTCCGACAACTTCCTCGGGCAGCTGGTCGGCAATCGACGGGTCGATCCCGTAGAGATCGCGAAGGGTGTTGGCATATTCGACCCTGGAAAGCCGGCGGATCACGAACGGTCCCGGATTTCTCGGACTCAGGTATTTGAGCATGCCGATCCACTCAATAAACTGCAGGCGTTCCTCATCGGTGGGCTGTTTGGAGGAGTCCTCGGGCGGCATGTCGTGCACTTTGACATTGGCGACTGCCT
>JAUIAG010000316.1 GCA_030425355.1 Verrucomicrobiia bacterium | reverse complement strand
GTGTCGACCAGAACCTGGTTGCCAGTGTAGAAAGGGTGTGATGCACTGGAAATACCCAGGAGCACAAGCGGGTATTCCTTCCCATCGTCTTCCCATACCGTGGTGTCATTGGAGCGCGCACATGAGCGGCACTTGAAGGAAAAGTCGGAGGCAGTGTCCCTGAAAACTACTTCGCGATATTTTTCCGGATGAATTCCATCTTTCATAGGACGGGAAAGGGTATCCGTATGAGATTGAAATGCAAGGACAAAAAAAGAAGAATTTCCGGGTTTTCGAACGGGTCTTCATCAGTGCCGCCATCAGCCGTTGCCACGAGCCCGTCCGCCCCGATGGGTTGGTGATGTATTCTTGCCCGTGTTCCCTGGGTTGCGCTCGTTTCTCAGTCCACCCCGGGCTTTCACCGTCCGCCGCGTTGCGGCGTGAGATGATTGATTGAACCGGGTTCAATGGCACCCGTGGATGGCCCCGTTGGGGATAACTCTCATTCCGGTCGCATGTCGCGCCCGGGGTGCAAAAAACAAGTGGCAGACGAATGGTCTGCCACCGGGCGATTCGGGCTGGAAATCAGGAGCTGTGCCGGATTATCAGCGTTTGAATTCCCGCACAATGACTGTGGCGTTGTGGCCGCCGAAGCCGAAGGAGTTACTCATCACGGCACTGATCTTCATCTCACGTGCCTCGTTGGGGACGTAGTCGAGGTCGCATTCGGGATCGGGGGTCTGGTAATTGATGGTTGGAGGAGAAACCTGGCGGGTGAGGGCGAGAGTGCTGACGATGAGTTCGACGGCTCCGGCTGCTCCGAGCATGTGTCCAAGAGCGCCCTTGGTTGAGTTCACCACGATGCTGCCGGAGTTTTCCGGGCCGAAAACGGACTTGATGGCCTTGGTTTCGCAGATGTCGCCCTGCGGGGTGGATGTTCCGTGGGCATTGATATACTGAATGTCTTCGGGGGACATCCGTGCCCGCTTGAGAGCCATGCGCATGCAGCGGGCAGCGCCTTCACCCTCAGGGGACGGGGCAGTCAGGTGGTTGGCGTCGGCCGTGTTGCCGTAGCCGACAAGTTCACCGTAGATGCGGGCTCCGCGGGCCAGGGCGTGTTCCATCTCCTCCAGCACCAGAACCCCCGAGCCTTCGCCCATGACGAAGCCGTCGCGATCGCGGTCGAAGGGCCGTGAGGCTGCCTTCGGGTCGTCATTGCGGGTGGAGAGTGCTTTCATTGAAGAGAACCCGCCAATTGAAAGTGGGGTGATGGCGGCTTCTGTCCCTCCGGCAAAGATCACACTGGCGTCGCCCATGGCGATGGTCCGCCATGCTTCGCCGATGGCATGGGTTGAGGTGGCGCAGGCCGAGCAGGTGGCCACGTTGGGACCACGCAGGCCGTAGTAAATTGAAAAAACCCCTGAAGCCATATTGAGAATAAGCTTGGGGATGACGAAGGGCGACAGGCGGCTGGGGCCCTTTTCAAGAAGCACCTTGTGCTGTTCTTCGGTGGTGTAGAGTCCGCCGATGCCTGAACCGATGATGGCACCGACCTCGTCGAGGTTGAGAGACGGGGATTTCAGGTCCAGCCCGGAATCCTGAAGGGCCTTGTATCCTGCATAAATCGCCAGGTGGGTGAACCGGTCTGTGCGTTTGAGTTCCTTGGGGGAGGGGAATGCCGGCGTCGGGTCGAAGTCCCGCACCTCAGCCGCGATGCGGCAGCCGTAGGCCGAGGCATCAAACTGGGAAATCTGTTCGACGCCGCATTGGGCGCTGACCAGCCGGTCCCAGAATCCATCCAGCTCGTGCCCAAGAGAGGACACCAGTCCCATTCCAGTGATAACAACGCGATTCATTCAGTCAGGTAAAAAAAAAGCAGCCGGGCATGACATGTCCGCCGCAGCTGCGTGGAAAATCTGCTTTGGAAAAAATTATTCGTTGTCTTCGATATAACGGATGACGTCGCCGACCGTGGTGAGCTTCTCGGCCTCTTCATCTTCGATGGAGATATCGAACTCCTCCTCAAAAGCCATGATCAGCTCGACGGTGTCCAGTGAATCGGCTCCGAGGTCTTCGATGAACTTGGATTCCGGGGTGATTTGGTCTTCACTGACGTCCAGCTGGCCGACGATGATAGACTTGACTTTTGCTAAAATATTATCTTCCGACATTGAGGAATCGTTTCGTTTTCAGGTTTGGTAAGTCACTCGATTTTACCAGTCAAGCAACATTTTTTATTTTTTATAATTCTCCCGTCCAACCCAGAGAAGGCGGGAGAGAATGGAAATCCTGTGGATCGTTTTCGTGGTTACATGACCATGCCGCCGTCGACGGTGAGAACCTGGCCGGTGATGTAGGCCCCGGTGGGTCCCGCGAGGAAGAGAGCGGCGTCTGCGATGTTCCCGGGGGTTCCGAAATCCCCCAGTGGGATCTGCTGTTTGACGCCGTCGATTATCTTCTGGTCGAGGGCATCGGTCATATCAGTGCGGATGAATCCCGGGGCGATGACATTGGCGCGGATACCGCGGGATGCCAGTTCCTTTGCGGTGGATTTGGTGAGGCCGATGAGGCCGGCTTTGGAGGCGGCGTAATTGGCCTGACCGGCGTTTCCGACGAGACCGACCACCGATGCGATGTTGATGATGGCTCCACGGCGCTGCTTCATGAAAGGGCGGGTCAGGGCACGGGTCCAGAGGAAGGCACCTTTCAGATTGGTCTGCAGGACGATGTCCCAGTCGTCGTCGCTCATCCGCATGAGGAGTCCGTCCCGGGTGATGCCGGCGTTATTGACAAGAATATCGACGGAACCTGCTTCTTTGAGAATGGCGGCGGCACAGGCTTCGATGGCACCTGCATCGGCGACGTCGACGGCCATTGGACGGGCTTTCCCGCCCGCGTCGGTAATTTCAGCGGCGACGGCGGCGGCATTGGCCTCGGTTCTTGAGAGGCAGTAGACAGTTGCACCGGCTGCCGCGAACTTCATGGCAATGGCCCGGCCTATTCCCCTGCCTGCCCCGGTGACGATGGCTGTCGTGTTTTCCAGAATTCCGCTCATGTTTGCCCGCCTATCATGAATGTGATTTCCATAGCCGAATCAAGATAAATTCCCGAGAATTTCCACTGCTTTTTCAAGGGACTCCGCGTCCTCGATGTTCACGACGGTGACAGACTTGTCGATGCGTTTCATGAAGCCGCTGAGGGCCTTTCCGGGGCCGAGTTCCACAAAGGCCGTGATCCCCGACTGAATCAGAAAGCGGATCGAGTCCTCCCATTGAACCGATGAACACACCTGGTCGACAAGGGCCTGTCGGATGTCTTCAGCTGATTCGTGGGGACGTGCCGAAACGTTGGAGATGACCGGGATGGCCGGAGGGATGATCTCCATGCCTTCGAGCACCGATTCAAGCGTCTCGGCAGCCGGGCTCATGAGTGGCGAGTGGTAGGCTCCCGCCACGTCCAGAGGCATGGCGCGTCTGGCACCGGCCTCTGTCGCCCTGACGCAGACCTGCTGAATGGCTTCGGTGGCACCGGAGACGACGATCTGTCCCGGACAGTTCAGATTGGCCATGGTCACATCGTGTTCCGCACAGATCGGTCCCAGCGTATCCCGTTCCAGACCGATGATGGCCGCCATCCCGCCGCTGGTCGATTCACAGGCTTTCTGCATGGCTTTGCCGCGCTGGTGGACAATGTGGAGTCCGTCCTCGAAGCTGTAGGCTCCGGCGACGGCCAGTGCGGTGAATTCTCCGAGTGATAGTCCGGCGGTGGCGGCGGGGACGAGTTCCGGCAGCCTTTTTTTCAGGGCCATGCGGGCGAGCCAGCTGACCCAGTAGATGCCGGGCTGGGCGTATTCGGTGTTGGTGAGCCTTTCCTGAGGGCCATCGAAACAAACTTCGGTCAATCCGATCCCCAGTCCGTCAATGGCCGGGCGGATACGGGCAAATTCATCTGGAAATGCTTCTGACAGGTCCCGGCCCATGCCCATATACTGGGCTCCCTGGCCGGCAAACAAGAAGGCCGTGCGATTCATGGCCGATCACTAAAACCCAGACAGGCGCCAATGGAAAATATTTTTTTGAAGGCCGGATGCGTATTCCCGGATTTCCATGGTGGGCCGGATCTGTCAGTATTCATCCATGAACCCGATCATAAATCCTGCCGGGCTCCGGCGTGCCATGGTCCTGGCGATGTTGCTGGCAGGTGCAGCAGGACCTGTCTCCAGCCAGACCGACTGGGGATGGAAGCAGAACAGGGACGTCCTCGCCGCAGTCGTCACCGGCAGAGTGGATGCATCCATCGAGAAGATGCGCAGCATTCACCGGGAATACCCTGACAATATCGAAACGGTTTTCGGACTTGCGGTCGCCCTGGCCGGGGCCGGGGAAGTTGAGGAGGCCCTCAGGTTTGCCCGGCTCTCACTGGAACTGGGTATCTCCCCGGAAAGATGGCTGGCGGGACCGGTTGTTCTGACGGCTCCGGTTCTGGCGGCGGACCCGGATTTAGCCCGGCAGGTCCGGGCTGCCGCGGGAGCCATTCTTCATGGACCCCATCTGGGTCATGTCACCGAAAACAGTATTCAGGTGTGGGCGAGGGTGGCCACTGCTTCGGCCGTGCACGTCGAAGCTTCCACCGATCCGGGCTTCGGGTGGGTGCAGTCAAAGGCTTCTTCCACCGTGGCCTTGTCGGATGCACCCCGCGTCATCCGACTGACCCTTGACGGACTGCAGCCCGGACGGACCTACTTCTATCGCCTGATTGCCGGGGACGGGGTGCGGAGCGATCCGGGATTTGTTTTCCGCACCGCACACGCCCCTGCATCCGGCCGTGCGTTTTCAGCCGTCTTCGGCGGCGGGGCCGCCTATGAGCCGCAGTTCGAACACATGTGGCACACCATCCGGGACCAGAAAGCCGACATGCTTTTTCTTCTGGGCGACAATGTCTACATCGACCAGCCCGAACTGCCGGTGATTCAGGAGTATTGCTATATCCGCCGTCATTCCTCCCGTCCGTATCGGGAGCTGCTCGCCGGGACGCCGGTCTATGCCATCTGGGATGACCACGATTTCTGCGTGAATGACGGCTGGGGCGGGCCGGATGTCGATAAACCCGCATGGAAGAAACCCGTCTACGAACTGTTTGCCGAAAACTGGGTCAACCCCGGCTATGGCAATCCACCCGCAACCCCGGGCTGCTATTTTTCCTTCTCAAGGAGCGGAGTGGATTTCTTCTTTCTGGACGGCCGGTATTACAGAACTGATCCGCGGGCAGAGAATCCATCCATGCTGGGGCCGGTGCAGTTGCAATGGCTCAAGGACCGGCTCAGCGAAAGCCGCCGAATCTTCAAGGTCATTGCCTCTCCCGTCTGTTTTGCTCCCGGTGTCAAACCCGGCAGCCTCGACCCGTGGGACGGGTATCCGGAGGAACGCGAGGAGATCTTCCGTTTTATCGAGGAACACCGCATCCCGGGAGTCGTCTTCATCTCTGCCGACCGTCACCGCAGCGACATCTGGAAAATCCGCCGTCCCGATGCCAATGGCGGCTATGACTTCTACGAGTTCTGCAGCTCGCGCCTCACCAATATCCACCTTCACAGTGTCATGGAGGACTCCCTCTTCGGATACAACCGGACCTGCTCATTCGGGCGGCTTGACTTCGATCCGAATGCCGATGATCCCAGCGTGACCTATTCCATCCACACCATCGATGGCCGGGAGGTATATCGCCGGATCGTCTATCAATCCGAACTGCGGC
>JAUIAG010000315.1 GCA_030425355.1 Verrucomicrobiia bacterium | reverse complement strand
AGCGCTCCGGCCAGACCCTCGGGCATCAGGGACGTCGACAGAAAATCAAGGTCCTCCAGTTCCTCACCGGGAATGACGACGGTCTGCCCGCCGGCCAGTCCCAGCGTGATCCGCTCCGGAGACCGGTCGAGAAGTATGCCGCTCCATGAGTTTCCATTCTGCGAACTGACCACCACCTGCTGGTAGGCCGGGTCGACGGCGGCACTCGGTCTTGCCAGGGCCTCGACAAAGTAATCCCATGGTTTGGTGCCATACGCGTCGAGATCCGGTCCGACCGCCATTCCCTCACCCCGCAACCGGTGACACAACGCGCATTGCTGACGGAAGAGTTCGCGCCCACGGGACGGGTCCCCCGCCCCGGCGGTCCACTGACGTGAAATATCAACCGACGCCGGACGGGACTGCCACAGTCCGCGGGCGCGACCGGCAACGGCCGCCCATCCCGACTCCATAAAAGCCTGTCGGTCAAAAACACTGATCTGGCTGGATGGCACCACACCGGATTCCACTGCCTCCAGAAAAGCGTCCGCCGCGGCGGGTGACTCAAGAGCCGCCTCGAGAAGCCTGCGACGGAGTTCCGGAACAAGTTCCTGCCACCGCGGAGAGAGCTCGGCTACTGCAACAGCCCTGTCCATTCCCAGCAGCGCTTCCATCGCCGCCGATTGGATGGCCTCCGGCTGGTTCAGATCAATCAGGCTTCGGATCTTCTGTCTCAGCTCCGGAGATGTGGTCCCGAAAGCATGAATCAGTCCAGCCAGCCTTATCGCATCACTGCGTTCCGCAGCAGCTATCGAAGTGTCCCCTGCAATGTCGGGACTGATGACAGCCCAGAAATGGACCAGGTCTCTGAATGCGGGAGCATTGACTGCCGCACGCCTCTTTTCATGCGACGGATCAAGACCGTTCAGTGAGACGAGCACGGCATTGACCCGTTGAATGTCATCAATCGGGTCCTCTCTGTTGGGATCCGAAGGCCGGAGCAGTCCGGTCAGAACAGCGGCAAAATCATCGACGGCAATCTTTTGCTCCCGTGCTCCGGTCCGAATCCATTCAGCCCATTTGAGCTGCGGGGATAAACCCGGATCATCAGCGACGGCGGACATGATGGCTTCCATGAGGACAATCCAGCGGGATTGAGCAGCCCCCGCCAAAAGCGCCTCCTCAAGCATCCAGTCCTCCTGAGAAACCGCCTTCCGCACCAGCGTCGTCCACAGCCGCTTTGGAGAGGAAACAAAACGTCGGTCGTCAATCCCGCCCAGGGCCAGTGCCGCATGAAAAAGATCACCGGCACGGCAGTTTTCCACCCATGATTCCACAGCCTGCGGATCGAGTGTGAGCTGCGGATTGTTCCCGACCCATCGGCTGAATACCGTCCATGCCTGGGACCTCAATCGGGGATCCTCCTCCCGCATCAGCACCTGCATCCACTCCATGTCGAGCATGCCCCACTCGAGAAAGATCCACATCAGATGAAGCCGCGCCTTGGGACTGTCGGTCCGGTGATAAAGCCCCGCAGCCCCGGAGCGCAGTTTCCCGTCGGGCTCAATCAGATGCATGAGCCTGGCATGGGCCTGATCGCGAATCCACCCATTCGGGGACTCCAGAGCCAGAAGCCAGTCCATCGGCGTGTTGGATGTCAAATCGGAGTGCGGGATTTCCCGTGGCGTCGGGGTCGGCCGCCTGGGAACCACCCTGTATATCCGCCCCATGGATTCACCTTCCCTGAAGTTCGTCCATTGGTCGACATCATCCGGGATGTATTCCGGGTGTTCAATGTGCAGCCGGTACATGTCGGCGATGTAGAGGCCCCCATCGGGCCCGACCTTGAGCTGGGTCGGTCTGAACCACGGGTCCCGCGATGCCAGAAATTCCTTTTCCTCTTCTCCGTCGGCCTTCACGGCACGGAAGGAAGCGCCTTCGGGGACCAGATGGAAGCGCCGGATCAGGCTTTGAGCCGGTTCACTGATGAAGATGGCGTTGTGGAACTCCGGTCCGAAGCGGCTGTCCCGATAGGGAGTCGGACTGTTGGCGGAGGTGACGTGCCCGCTCGCGCCCACAACGTTGAAGCGCTGGGGCTGATTGCTGACCGGCCATGCCATGGCCATGTCGTGCCCGCTCGCCAGCATAACCCGGCGCGAACGGAACCCGACATGCGGATTCAGGCCTGAACCTTCCCGTGGCATGACGTATTGCCACAGCCAGTTGGGATTGTTGTTGCCAAACCAGTTTCCCCAGTCATCACGGCGCCGCCCGAACTGGGTCTGCCCGTGAATCCACTCGAGTTCGCCGCTCAGCGGGTGCATCCGCAGATCCCGCCCGGAAAGCGGAATGCCCCCGCCACCACGACGTCCCGAAATAGTCCCGCCGCTGTCGCCATTGGCGATGTAAAGCCATCCGTCAAGGCCCCACTCGAATCCGTTGACCCGGTGCTGCTGGTTCCCCTCGCCGAATCCGCCAGCCCATTTTTCCACGACGTCGGCACGGCCGTCGCCGTCGGTATCAGCCGTCCACAGAATCTCAGGCGCAGCCGTGATCCACGCCCCATTTTCCCAGACCTGGATGCCGCTGGGGAAATTCAATCCCTCAAGGTAGACGGTGGCCCTGTCATACTGCCCGTCAGCGTTGGTGTCTGTCAGACGCTTCACCACACCGCCGGACTGGCCCTTTCCGTCGAGGCCATTCGGATAATCCCGCATCTCCACCACCCAGAGCGACCCATCCAGCCCCCAGTCCATCGCGACCGGGTCCTGCACCAGCGGTTCACTGGCCACCAGTTCGACCACAAAATTCTCATCAACTTCAATGGCCGAAAGCGACTCGGAAGGGCTCAGGGCGCCAGCCAGGTCCCCGGCAAGAAGGTCCCTGAAGGACCGCCGGTCCACCAGATCCGGCATCGCCGCCGTGTCCTCATTCTGCACCCACAGCGAGGTCCCGCGGAACCACGCGCCATTCGAAGGCCAGTCCCCACCGCGTGAAATCATTGGAACCGACTCATCATCCGACTGGCCCCTTAGTCCGGACTGAACCTCCCTTGTCCACCCCTGCCCCCATCCGAGCAGCGGCTCCGGCATATACAGATGCACCGAATACCGCTCCGCATTCGAATGCACCACGTCATCATGACGGTCCCCATTCAAATCCTCCCAGCGCAGTCCGTCATCACGGCCATTGGCATCCACAATTTTCGTTCCCTGCGGAAGGGTCCACTCCGATGGCGTCCAGCGGAGCGACCGATCATCCCAGCGCCATGCGAGCGACCGGTCCGGGTTCGCCTGCAGGGCCTCACAGGAGCCGTCGCCATCCACATCCCGGAAACGCATCCCCTGGTCGACGCCGTTTTCCGAGAAAACAAGTCGCGGATCCATGCCATCCCAGCCGTTCCACAGCTCGGGAAAGGCTTTCCACCGGCCGGCTGAACTGTCCCAAATCCACGAGCCGCGGATCCAGCTGCCGTCCGCACCGTTGCGGCTCTGCATCATCAACACGGTCGATGCGCCGAAATGCCTGATGACCCCGAAACGGACTCCCGGATCCCAGTCCAGCGCAGACCGCGAAAAAGAAATTCTGTCCTCCCCGTCACCGGCAATTGTCACCCCGACGGTCGCATCGGGATAACCCGCAGGCCGTCCCGCCAGCCGCACCGGAAAATCTGAATCGGTCCATGTGCCCTGATCCGGATTCCAGATCCGGGTCCGCTGTAGTTTCTCATTGCCGATCAGCACATCCAGATACCCGTCGGCATTGAGGTCCATGAGCCGGACTCCGCCGTCAGAACCATCCTGGGCCCGAATCGGATTCCCAAGCAGAAGGTGGCGGTTCAAACGCTCCAGTGCTTCAGGAAAGGTCAGAAAAAGCACCCGGTCCCCGTAGCGGTTGACGGAATCATCAATCCACTGCACCACCTGATCCGGCCTTATCCACCCGTGCGGATGAAACACCCATGTCATCACCCCCTGCTTGAGGACTGTGGCCTCAAGCGCCTTCTTCCAGTCCTCCACCGTTTCATCATTGTTCGCTCCGTGAAGATTCTGGGCCTGCCAGTCACTCGGCACCGCACAGGGGAATTCCCAGCCGATCCGGTTGAACACGTAGGGATAGGGATAGTTCTCAACCGTGGTCACAAAGGACGGAAACGGAACGTATTTGTTGAATCGAGGATCGCCGTCCCCGTCGACCAGAATCCCGTCCGTCAGCTCCGGATCCGCGGAAGTCATCAGGTTCACCACCGAGGAATCAATCTGAAGGAAGTTTCCGTTCCCGCTCAGTCTCGGGAAGATCTCCGAATAGAAGCGCGGGCTCGGGCTGTTGATGGAATCGCAGCAGGGCATCCGGTAGGCCACCGGGTGATTGCCGGGAATCCGGCCCAGGCGGTCAATACCCCCGTAGACATTTTTCAGGGCCGAACCGAAATCACCGCCCGAGAGCAGCGGACACGGGTGCCCTTCCGTGTGCACCTCAAAAGACAGTCCCTCATCAAGCCAGCTTTGAAACCGCGGCTCGGTCGGACTCACCGCGTTGCTGAAAATACTCACCGGCGCCCGTCCGTCAATTTCCTTCAAACGATCCAGAATCGGACGCATGTAGGTTTCATAGATGATGGTGTTCCCAAGGTCATCGATGCCCAGAATAACCACCGCGTCCACGCCCTCCTCTCCCACCCACTGGGGCGTCGTCAGCTTCGGAAAAGTATGGTCCACATAAAATGGATCGAGAGCCTCAAGATGTGTCAGCCTGTTCCCCGATCCGGCTCCCGCTCCATCGACACCCCCCGCAAGGAGTATCGCGCCCATTAAAATTCCTGCTCCTGCCCGTTTCATGACTGCTGTGGTTTCTCCGGTATCATCCCCAATCGATGAAAAACTGTCCACCCCCGTATGGGATTCGGCATCAGCAACAGGCTGCCATGGCCGTCCTGCACCACCCGCATCGCCCCCACCATCCCCCATGGTTGCCTCAGTCCTCAACCTGTGTAGAATTCTGGCAGGGCCCGATTCCGTCCATGGAAAGCACCACGCAACATCCCAACCGCACCATCGTTCCGGACAACTCCCCCATGAAGATCAGTGTTCCGTCGCTTTTGAGAATCAAACCCGAAGCCATCGACAAAATCGGGAAATACCTCAGCGCGCTGGAAATGGGAAAGGTCTGCATTTTCTACGGCGATGGACTGGTCGGCCACTTCCACAGGCGGATACAGGAATCCTGCCGCCAATGGAATATCGCCATCCTCACCCACGAGGAAATCACCACCAATGACTCCCGCGAACTGTTTGAGCTCTCCAACCGGCTGCCACCGGCAATGACCGGGATAGTCGCCGTTGGCGGCGGACGCGCCATCGACGCCTGCAAATACCTCGCCCGTCTGCGCAATACGCCGGTGCTGGCTTTCCCCACGATTGTCTCCAATGACGGTTTTGCCTCGCCCTTTTCCTCACTCATGTTCGACGGTGAGAAACGGACCATCCCCGCCATCCAGCCCCGTGGCATCGTCGTCGACACACGGATCGCCGCGCAGGCCCCAGTGCGGTTCTATTACTCCGGCATAGGCGACCTGGTGTCCAATCTGACCGCTATTGCCGACTGGAAATTCGCCTACCATCGGGCTGGCACTTATGTCGATGATTTCGCCGTCGCCGTGGCGCAGACCGCTGCGGAGAATTTCATGCACGCTCCGGAAAAATCCCCCGATTCCCCCGAGTGCCTCCGCATCCTCGCCACCGGCCTGATGCTCAGCGGCAT
>JAUIAG010000314.1 GCA_030425355.1 Verrucomicrobiia bacterium | reverse complement strand
CTGGTTATACAATTCCCGAATGCATGCGCCCGGGAGGGCAGCGGCTTTGAGAGCCCGGCGGTCACCCGCCATGTGATTGAGGTTCCGCAGTCATGGGAATCCAGTGGAATTACCAGCCTCCACAGCCACGATGGATTTGCCTGGTACAGGCTGTATGTCAAGGTGCCTTCAAATTGGGAAGGCCGACGACTTTTTTTCTCGGCGGGTCAGATAGATGATGTGGATGAGGTCTTCTTCAATGGTGAGAAAATCGGAGCCAACGGATCCATGCCGCCATTGTTTAGTGAGCCGGCGAGTTTTATCAGAAGACCCTATCTGATCGAACCCGACATGGTTCGTGCCGGAGACTGGAATCTCGTCGCAATCCGGGTGTACGACAATGGCGGGCAAGGGGGCATTATCAATGGTCCGGTCCAGATTTCCAGTGGGGATGATGCCCTCGACCTCTCCGGTCCATGGACCTTGCTGGTTGGGGATGTTCCGGCCGGCTCTCAGTGGCCCTCCACTCCCGGCAGCCCTTCTGCACGGCGCGCGCTGGAGGAATTTCTCGCTCTCACCGGGAGGGAGGATTATCAGGATGATCCACCTGTCGTGCCTGCAGATAAAGAGGGCCGCCGCAAGGCCATCATGGAGGCGGCCGGGTTGTTCAAGGATAATCCCAATGTCCACTCCAATGTTGAAGGCAAGGGGGACCCGCTTTCGCCGCGTGCCGCCATGGACCAATACCACCTTGGTGACGGCCTTGCCATCAATCTCGCCCTCTCAGAGCCGGAAGTCCGTCAACCACTTTACATGGATTTTGATGAACGCGGCCGCATGTGGGTCACGCAGTATATTCAATACCCGGAACCCGCCGGGATCGAACTCATCACATGGGACAGGCACCTCCGGGCTGTTTACGACCGCGACCCGCCACCGCCACCCTTCGAAACCCCCGAAACCCGGAAGTTCCGTGGCAGGGACCGCATCACCATCCATGAAGACACCGATGGGGACGGCCACTACGACACCCATAAAGTCTTTCTCGACGGACTGAACATCGCCACCTCGACCGCACTGGATCACGACGGTGTCTGGGTGCTCAATCCTCCTTACCTGCTTTTTGTTCCCGATCATGACCGGGATGACATCCCGGATGGAGACCCGGTGGTCCACCTCTCCGGCTTTGGTCTGGAAGACACGCATTCAGTGGCCAACAGCCTCAAATGGGGCCCGGACGGCTGGCTCTACGGAGTCACAGGGTCCACGGTCACCGCCCGCATCAGGGTTCACAAGGATCCCGATTTCAAACCCCTCAAGTTCTTCGGCCAGACGGTCTGGCGATACCACCCCGATGAATTCCGTTTCGAACTCTTTGCTGAAGGCGGATGGAACAACTTCGGTCTGGAGTTCGACGATCAGGGACGGGCCTTCTCAGGCACCAACGGTGGAATGCAGGCAGTCCACTTTTTTCAGGGAGGGTATTACCAGAAGAATTTTGGCAAGCATGGACCGCACAATAATCCATATGCCTTCGGTTATCTGGGTGGAATGGACTTGAATGGGGACACCCGGAGAATGGTGCACCAATGGATCATATACGGCGGCGCGGCTCTTCCCGGTTATGAGGAAATGATGGTGGGCGTCAATCCTCTCGCCAATCTTGTTATGGCATTGAAGAGGGAACCCCGGGGCAGCAGCTTCACAACCCATGAAGTGCACAAGACCATTGAAACGGACCACAAGTGGTTCCGGCCGGTTCACATCACTTCCGGTCCGGATGGCGCCATATACATCGCTGATTTCTACGATGCACGGATCACCCACCTCGATCCAAGAGATAACTGGGACCGCGAGCGTGGACGAATCTACCGGATCACCTCGGAGTATTTCGAGCCACACTCCGTTCCCTATTTTAAGGATGACGATCCCGATCGGCTGATTGTACAGCTGTTCCATCCCAATCGATGGAATCGTGAAACGGCCAGAAGACTGATTTGCCGGGGAAACATGACCACTCTGGCAGAAAGGCTCGTTCCTTATCTCGAACAGAGCCGCACCGGTATTGAAGCGCTGGAAACTCTCTGGGTCCTCGCAAGGCTTGATTCCATGACTCCCCGGCTCTGGAAAATCGCTCTCGACCATCCACAATCTGCCGTGAGATTCTGGGGCCTCCGGCTCATAACAGACACCCCCGGACTGCTATCAGACGAAATGATGGCTGAATTCCTTTCCATAGCCCGCCACGAGGCTGATCCGGAAGTCCTCGCTCAGCTGGTCTGTTCTATCCGGAGGATTCCCGCCAGCCAGGCCAATCATGTCCTTCAACCCCTTTTCAACCGCCCGGAGATTCTCAAGGATCCAGCCATGTCCAACCTGATCTGGTGGGCGGTCGAGCAAAGTTATACCGATGACCCGGATGCCTTCCTCAACTTCGTGATAGATGCCGGAGTGCTTCGTGAAAGCGGCGTGTTCTCCAGGGTGATTGCCGGACGCCTCGCCAGAAGGATGGTCTCCGAAGCCACCATCTCCAACCTGAACCGTTGCGGGATCTATCTGCAGTCCATCACAGAATCCGCGATCATCGACGAGGCTGTTCAGGGTGTGGATGCAGGCCTCAAGGGGCAGGCAATAAACGATGTTCCGGAAAGCTTCTCCGACGCTCTGGGCAGCCTCGCCGGTGCCTCAGGACTGAACTACAACCTCCTCCTGCTGGGGCTCCGTATCGCGCCGGAAAAATATACCGGACCGGCACTTGAGTTCATTCGCGATTCCGGCAGGGCTCTTGCCGAAAGGACTTCCCTCATGGGGATTCTGGCTGAAAATCCTTCAACAAAGTCTGTGCCGGTGATGATTGAGACAGTCGCTGATCCCGATGCCGGGAGCGAGCTTCGCATTTCTGCTCTCAAGGGCCTGAGAAGTGCACCCCGGGAGTCTCATGGTCCACAATTGACTCGAATTCTAAAGAGCACGGGACTTGATGATCCACTGCGTGATCCATTGCTCTCCGCTATGTGCGGCTACGGGCCATGGGCTCGTGATCTCGTGTCGGCTATTGAAGCTGGTGCCATTTCTTCAGACACGATCAGCTCCGAGTTCCTGGCCATTCTTCGAAGCAATGGCGGCCCGGAAGTTCTGGATGCCCTCAACCGTATCTGGCCCGCTGATAAAGTGGCAACCAGTCAACCACTCGCAGATCGTGAAACCCGCATCCACAATATCCTCGAGGACGGTGTCGGCGATCCAGTCAACGGAAAAGCCCTCTTCACGTCCCTCTGCGGGAACTGCCACCGTCTCTTTGATACCGGGAAACTGGTGGGGCCTGATCTGACCGGATACGAGAGAGATGACCGGGCCTATCTCGTGACGGCGATCGTCAACCCCGCACTGGCTGTTCGCGAAGGCTTCGAGCTGCTCACCATCACCACCAGTTCATCCGCCAGGGATCAGAACATCACGTCAATCGGGTCCGTGTTTACCGGTTTTCTCGTTCGTGAGGACGGCAACAGTGTGGAACTTCGCGATCTCTCTGGAATCACCCATTCGATACCCAAAGGAAGAATCGTTTCCCGTCAGAATCTCGCCACCTCGATAATGCCTGAGGGTCTTCTGAATAATCTGACAGAACCGGAAATCAGGGACCTGTTCGCGTGGCTGCAGACCACCAGGCCTTAGTCCTCAAACGGGAGGTCAGGTCATTCCGGGAATTACCGGGCTGCAGCCCATTTTAAGTCCGTTTCCAACGCTACGCTCCGGCCCGCTGCATCAGCGCATTCTCACCAGCGAAAAAAATCGGTCCTCGTAATGCTCAAAGAGATTCCGTGCTTTCAATAGCTCCGCGAGGCCATCAATCTTTGAGCGATCGCGGGCAGCTTCACTGAAGGCTTTTTCGATTTCAGCATGATATCCATGCGGATCACGATTCAGATCGCGGGCATTCATGGACGCCGAGCGCTCGACCATCTCGACCATCAGCTTGAGTAAACACACTTCCCATGGTTCTTCCACACCGCGGATGACTGCTTCCATCGGTTGATCTCTGGCTTCCACATCCTCGCGGATAGTGTCCAGAACTTCCTGCACCGACCTGTGCACCACTTCAGTACTGATTTCCTCCTTTCGAATCCTGAAACCGTATTTGAGTAGCATCAGATTCTTCTCGTTCCGTTGAAGCCATGAAAGGTATCGGCCGGCTTCCTCCTCCGAAAACCCTTCCAGAAGAGAATCAGCGTAGCTCGATGGCAGAACCAGTTCCGGTTTGAATGCCTGAACCCTGCCCTCACGAATCCGGGTCTGGTTCACTGAATCCATTAACTCGGTAACGAGGTGGTACTTTATGGTGGTCGTACCGAAACTCTCAAGCTGTCGCCTTGGCGGGACTATCACATGCGAATTGTTCACGGCATACCAGAAATCAAACTGATCAGGAGAATCCATTATTCTTTCTTCAATTTCCCACCATAATGGCTGTGAAAAGAGATGCAAGCCGTGACTTCCGGCCCGCATGGCTGACCAGTTTCATCAATCTCCGCGATTCTCAATGCATACCCCGTCGGTCCGGTGCAGTTTTGAACCGACTTCGCAGCGGGACCGGGGATGTCAGTTCACCTCCCGATCCCGGCCGCGAAAGGCAGACTCATCGGTTCCGTCGCCACGAGTTTCCCTGCCCACCGCCTCCGTCATTCTCGCGGTCGCGGCTGAGTATGGATTTTCTCAGGCCACCAATCTGACCTGTAATCTGGGATATCCTGCCCAGAAGTTCGCCAACCTGCTCATCACTCAGCCATTTCAGATCGCCGGCGATGAATATGTGTGATGCCAGCACCTGGCCGCTTCTGTATGCTTTATCCAGCCACGTGACCTTCTCATCCTGATCCCATGTCACACTGGCCGAACTGATCATCGCCGTCAGATCCATGGCCTGACTGCGAAGGGTCATCGCCAGTCCGATCCGCTCCTCCTTCGGAAACTCCTGGGTCAGACGGATCACCAAAACACTCACTTCCCGGGCCGAATGCCACACATTCCATTTCTCAAACCGGAACTCATTCTCGTTCGCGGCATTTGCATTTGCACTCCTTGTATCTCGACTCTGATTCATACGTATCTCATTTCTCATTGATTGTATTTTTATTCACAGCGGAAATCCCGGACATATGTTGAATTCCCGCCGCCCTGCAGTTGACCCCGCCTGTCGGCGTCTCACTGCAAAATATTACACCCAAGCCGGCGACCCGGCCCTGCAGCCATCCCGTTCATTTCTATCTGGTTATGAACTGTTTCCGAAGATTTGCCTCTTCCCTTTTCAACTCATTTCTCACCTTCAGGCCCGATCAGGCTCACATCTCACACACCGCTCTCACCAGCGCTCGTGACAATCACTTATTTAGCACTTCCCCTCCCGCAGCGCAACCCGTTTTAAACAACTCACCCAATCAGGTGACAGGCTCCTTGTACTTGCAAATTTATGCCCTCTGACCACAAGGAAAAGGTGCCTGTCACCATGTCACGATGCTAAAATCGGGGGAATGGATGAATGGATAGGCGACCGTCTGAAGTGGATTTCAGACAGTCTGAATCAAAGTGGAATTGTTGAGGCGCGTCTCGAAGCGGAGTATATCGCAGCTTCTGCCCTGGGAGTCAGCAGATCCGCCCTGTCAGTGATTACTGCTCCGGCGGGTCAGAGTGGTCGGGAGGATGTGAGTGCCTTGATGGAGGCGATGGTCCTTCGCCGCCGCCGGCGTGAGCCACTGCAGCATATTTTCGGCTC
>JAUIAG010000313.1 GCA_030425355.1 Verrucomicrobiia bacterium | reverse complement strand
CCGGCTGTGAATCTGTGATCCCTCCGGGATCGACACTCAGGTCGATGTGCAGGGCACTATTGCTCCTGAGCTGTGCAACAGGCCGGCGGGGACGCCGGCGCTCCCGGGGGCCTGGGTGTCGGCATCGCCAACGGTGATGGGGTGACGGCCGGCTCCGGCTCCGGCTGTGAATCTGTGATCCCTCAGGGATCGACACTCAGGTCGATGTCCCAGGAACTATTGCTCCCGAGCTGTGGAACAGGCCGGCGGGGACGCCGGCGCTCCCGGGGGGATGGTGCCGGGGATGCATGTGGCACCTCTTTTATTTTTATTTTTACTTTCAGACTTTCAGGCCTTTTCGAGGAGTGCTCTGGCGGCGGCCAGTGCCTTGTCGGCATTGGCCGGATTATTCCCGCCGCCGCGTGCATTATCGGGGCGTCCCCCGCCCTTGCCTCCGACTTCGGGAGCGATGGTTTTGATGATGTTCCCGGCCTGTATCCGCTTTGTCAGGTCCTTGTGAACCGAAGCGAAAAGCGAGACCCTGTCCTGATCCACGGCCACGAGGACGATGACCCCGTTGAATGTGGATTTCAGGGCATCGACCATGGCCTGACCGGTGTCACCATCACCTTCCACCACAGCGCCGATGAACGGGATGCCGGCAATTTCAAGAGCATTTCCCGCCAGGGCCCGGGCGCGGTCCGCAGCCTGCGACTGCCTCATGGACTTGAGCTGCTTTTCAAGCTGTTTCCGAGTTTCGACGAGAGCCTCGACCTTGCGGGGGACCTCGACGACGGGGCAGCCGAGTGATTCCGCCATTTGTCTGAGCGTATCCTCGGTGGAGTGGGACAGGCCCCAGGACTCCCATCCGGCCACTGCCTCGATGCGCCGAATCCCGGCGGAGGTGGCGCCTTCCCCGGTGATGCGGAACAGGCCAATATCTCCGGTCCGCCGGGTGTGGGTGCCGCCGCACAGCTCGACAGAATAACCATCCATCAGACCGGACTGGCCGCCGATCTGGACGATCCTGACAACCTCACCGTATTTCTCGCCGAAGGTCTGCATGATCTCCGGGTTGTCGCGGATATCCGAGTAGGGGCGCTCGAACCAGGTCACCGCGGCATTCTCGAGAATGCGCTCATTGACCAGCTTTTCCACATCGAGAAGCTGTTGAGGGGTGAGAGCCTTCGAGTTGAAGTCAAAAGTCAGCTTCTCCGGTCCGACGTAGGAGCCCTTCTGCGTGGCCTCGCGGCTGACGACTTCGTGGAGTGCCCAGTGAAGGAGGTGCGTCACGGTATGGTGGCGTTCCAGGGCCAGACGGCGTTGGCGATCCACCTCCAGTGTGACCTCGCCGCCAATTTCAGGCACGCTGTCACCGTCAATGAAATGAAGGAAGGTGTTTTCAACTTTGGTGGTGTTGACGACCTTCCATGAGTGACCACTGAGACGGATGGTTCCGCAGTCGCCGAGCTGGCCGCCCATTTCGGCGTAAAATGGGGTGTCCTCCACGATGACCGCCTTCCGGCCCTTGAGATCGACCACGTTGCGGACCACCGAGGTGGCGGAAAGCGAGTCATATCCATGAAAGCGGGTCTGGACCGAGGTATCGACGTCACTGACACTGATGACCTGTGAGGAGCGGCCCTTGCGGGCGCGGTTGCGCTGCTCCTCCATCAGTTCCTCGAAGCGGGGCATGTCGATGCGGAATCCCTGTTCGCGGCACATGAGTTCGGTGAGGTCCACCGGGAATCCGTAGGTGTCATACAGCATGAAGACCACATCTCCGGAAAGCTGGTCGCCCTTTTTCAATGACTGAGTCTGCTCCTGGAAAAGCTGGATTCCACGGTCGAGAGTGCGGTTGAAGGACTGCTCCTCCTCCAGCAGAACTTCCTCGACATGGGACCGGCGACGCACGATCTCGGGGAAGATGTCGCCCATGTGCTCCGCCAGAACGCCCACCAGTTTGTAAAAGAATGGTTCGGTGAATCCCAGTGTGCGGCCGTAGCGGACTGCCCGGCGCAGAATCCGGCGCAGTACATAATTGCGGTCGTTGTTGCCCGGGAGGATTCCGTCGGCAATGGAGAAGCTCAGGGTGCGGATGTGGTCGGCGATCACCCTGAAGGCGATGTCGGCCTTCTGCTGTTCGCTGTTCCCGGTGGATGAGCCCTGATCCGGGAGAGTCGAGCCGTATTTCCGTCCGCTCAGTTTTTCAATTTCCCGGAAGATGGGCCGGAAGACATCGGTCTCGTAGTTGGAGATGAGTTTGTCGAATCTTTTGAACCCTTCGGTATTCTGGATGATGCTGGCGACGCGTTCGAATCCCATGCCCGTGTCCACATGACAGGCAGGCAGATCCGAAAATGACCCGTCCGGATTGGCATTATACTGGATAAAAACCAGGTTCCAGATTTCGATGCAGAGCGGGCTGTCGCGGTTGACGAGGCTGCCCCCTGTGTCGCCATTGGGTGTGAGGTCCATATGGACTTCCGAGCACGGACCACAGGGGCCGGTATCACCCATCATCCAGAAGTTGTCCTTCTTGTTGCCGTTCACGATGTGAACCTCGGGATCGAGTCCGGCGGCACGGAATTTCGCGGCCCAAAGGTCCCATGCCTGCTGATCGAATTCGCTGGGGTCACCCTGAGATTTATCAGGATTGTAGACGGTGGCGTAGAGGCGCTCTTTGGGAAAATTCCAGACTTCGGTGAGGAGTTCCCAGGCCCAGTCTATCGCTTCCTGCTTGAAATAGTCGCCGAAACTCCAGTTGCCCAGCATCTCGAAGAAAGTGTGGTGGTAAGTATCCATCCCCACATCCTCGAGGTCGTTGTGTTTACCGCCGGCGCGGATGCATTTCTGGGTGTCCGCCGCCCGCGGAGGGTTGTATGGACATTTCTGCTCGCCAAGAAAAAAGGGCACAAACTGATTCATCCCCGCGTTGGTGAAGAGCAGATTCGGTGCGTCGGGCATGAGGCTGGACGAAGGGACAATGGTATGGCCCTTCCCTTCGAAAAATTCCAAAAAGGACTTTCTAATTTCCTGACTTGTCATAATTTGATCTGCAATGTCGGCACGGGAAGCGCTCCTGGGCCGCCCGCCGGTTCGAATCGGTATTTCTATCGAATCAGTGCACGCCTGGCCAGAAATCTCTTGAGCAATCGCCTCCGATCCAGTGAATCCCCCATCCGACAGCATGAGTGAGCTTTCCGGTCCACCGTTGCCGCCTCACGGGTCCGGACTAAGCCTGCTCAGCACCCCGGACCAGTCGAGCTGCATGGATCTCTCACTGGTTCTCTTCACAGAGAATGTGGACTCCATGCCGGTGGCCTCGGATGACGGAGTTCACTGGGGGGTCTGGGTGGACGAGGCACATCAGTCGCACGCGCACCGGCTCCTCGAGGAAATTATAGAAGAACAGGAGCTGCAGCGGATCGGCAGTGATTCCGGGGATGACGGTCTGCTGGAACGTGCCGGCCGCAGCGGGGCCTTTCTCAACGGCTCGATACTCGGCTGGACCGCCTTCCTGATGCTGGTGTTTCTGGCCGGTCCGGGAGACGCCGCGCCCATCAAACAGGCGGGGATACTCAATAAATCCGTCTTCGCGGAACTCCAGCTGTATCAACTGGTCACATCGGTCAGCCTTCATCGTGACTTCGGGCACCTCGCGCTCAACATGGTCTCGGGATGGGGATTTGCCAGCCTCGCTTCGTGGCGGTACGGCGGCGGTGTCACCCTCCTGGGGTCTCTCCTCAGCGCCGTGGCGGCCAATGCCTTCTTCGCGTGGCTCCAGCGATCCAGCGGTGTGAACTGGGCTTCCCTCGGAGCTTCCGGCATGGTCTTCGCCAGTCTTGGAATGTGCATCGAATTCCCCTTCCGCCCCGGATTTCCCAGCAGCCCGACGCTGCTCCGACTGATCAGCCAGCACCGGTCGCTCTTCGCCGCCATGGGGGTCATCGGCCTTTTCGGCATGAGCCCGGATTCCAACTGGATTGCCCACGTCGGGGGATTCATCGGCGGTGCGGTTCTGGGATTCGGTCTGCAGCGGATCGACTTTCTCCGCCGGACTCTTCATCAGCCGGCAACCGAAGCCCTGGCGATTTTTCTTTTCATCGCCCTGATGTTCGGTTCATGGGTCCAGGCCCTGTCCTGAATGGGACATTCATCACTGGACTTGAATAAAAACCACCACGACGGTGCCGTCTCCCGAGGCTTATACATCGGCAGACACTTTGTAATTGCACCAACAGCACATCCCGAATAGTGGTATTCCAATTGTCCCTTTGTATAAAACACTCCCGTGACGACTGGCACTCATGGGAATCCCGTGATTCCTGAAGGACGGTCATCGGGAATATTTCAGCCATGATTCACTTGATTATAGCGCCATGAAAATCAAAACCATTCTCGCACTTTCACTTCTTGCCAATCTTTTCCTCATCATCCAATGGGTGCGCCTCGGAAACTGGGCACAGGAGGATCGCAATGCCGCCGCCGATTTGAACCCGCCTTCAGAGGCTGAAGAGGCCGCGCCGGCTGCCGCGCAGGATAAGGAAGTTCCAGCCACGGACATGGCCGCGGAGTCGGTGCCATCATCGGATATTGTCTTCAACTGGGAGACGCTCGAATCTGAAGATTACCTGACTTATATCGACAATCTCCGACGGATCGGATGTCCGGAGGAGACCATAGCGGATATCATCAAGGCCGATGTGGGCAAGATGTTCAAGCAGCGCCGGGAAGACATTCTCGCAAGCCTCCCGGAACCGGAATACTGGACGAACTCCTCCATGGGGGGCTTCTTCACGGGCGATGACCTCAAGACTTTCCGGCAGCTGGAAGAGGAGAAACAGGCGGTGCTGAAGACTCTGCTCGGGAGTCAGTACACCCCCGGCACGGAATCCACTCTGATGTCGGTGATGGCCGATCCGCAGAGTCTGATGCAGCGGTCGCTTGGATTTCTACCCGAGGGAAAGAGCCTGGCAGTCACCGATATCTACCGGCAGATGCAGGAGGAAATGGTGCAACTCGCCGCTGAGAATCAGAGTGGCGGAGCGGTGGACATGCGCATGATGAGCGATCTCATGGAGAAACGGGATCAGCGCCTCAGTGAACTGCTCACCCCGGAAGAGAAGTTCGAAGTGGACCTGCGGATGTCCGAACTGTCACAGACTCTCAGACACAGGATCGGTGGTATGGAACCCTCCGAACAGGAATTCCGCGACATCTTCGCCCTGCAGCAGAAAATCTACGAGGAAAACCAGGTGGACCTCTATTCCAGCAACCGGGATTCAATGGAGCGGCGATCTGCCGCGGACCAGCAGCTGTCGGCGGAACTCAGGAATGTGCTCGGGGAGGACCGGTACAAAGACTACACACTTGCCCAGGATTACCAGTTCCAGGAGCTGAACCGGATTGCCCGGAACACCGGGATGGAGCGCGAAGCCGCAGTTCAGGCTTACGACATCCAGAAGAGTGCGCAGGAGGCATTCCGGCAACTGCAGTCGCAGCCCGGGATCACCGCCGAATCGATGAACGAAGCCGCTGGTCAGATCTATGCCGAAACCGCCGCCGCCCTCCAGGACAAGCTCGGGGCCGAGGGATGGGAACAGTTTGAAAACTCGCCTTCCGCCTACTGGCTGGAGCGGATGAAGGAACCGAGGGTCAGAGTGCAGGAGCAACCGACGAGCCTCGGCGTGCCGCAATCGACTGCACAGCCTGCTGAAACGCCGTAGTTACCTGGCGGGTGCCAGGCACCCGCTTCGCGTATGTTGGTTTGTTGTCGGTGCCAGGCACGCGATGTGCCT
>JAUIAG010000312.1 GCA_030425355.1 Verrucomicrobiia bacterium | reverse complement strand
ACCGCCGGAAACAATACGAATGATTCCCTGCCGGGCTTTCTTCCCGCCTTTCATGGCCTCCGCATACGAGCACCACCGGTACTGCTGAGGACTCTCAGCCAGCCCCGCTCTCACACCGTTCAGCTCGATATAGACAGCCGTCCGGATGGTCGCGTTCCCACTGCCCTCAACCAGAACACATCGGAAACGTTCCTCCCACAGTGTCCCCTTGCGCTCCTGCTCACGGTTATACCACTTCGAAAACCGCAGCTTCAGCTCCTTCACGAAAACCGACAGATCATACATCCTCGCCCCCATTCTCCCGTAAAACTCACTCACATACTCCTCATTGCCAGCCGCTCGCCGCTCTTCGATCACCCCGTCAAACTCCGCCATCCGCGAACGCGAATACAAATAGCCCATCCGCCGCCGAATCTCCTCCCGTGACAATTCCGCCGGCCTCGCCGGAACTCCAAGCAGCAGATGGAAATGATTGTCCATCACACAATACGCCAGAACCTCCACGCCCGAAAAACCCTCCTGCTGCCTCAGCATCTGAAGAAATACCCCCTTCTCCTTCTCCGTGAAAATAAACCGACGGTCCACCACCCGGCTGATCACATGAAACACCTGGGCCCGGTCCGCCTGCCTCAATATCGACCTCGGTATACGCATGCCCACAAACCTACCCAACCCCCCACCCCAGTCAAGCATAATGTACCTGGCACATAAATGGATTTGTGTTGACAGTGAGGGGGGGGGCGGCTAGTTGTTATGGCGCATGGCAGGTGATGTGAGAGTCGGTATAGTCGGTGCAACCGGTGCAGTCGGCATGGAGATGCTCCGGGTGCTGGAGGCGCGTCGTTATCGATTGGGGGCTATCCGGTTGTTTGCGTCGGCGCGGTCGGCGGGCCGGCGGGTGAAATTTGCCGGTGAGGAGCTGGTTATTGAGGAGCTGAAGAAGGGAGTGTTCCAGGGGCTTGATATAGTTCTTTTCAGCGCGGGCGGCGGGACGTCTCCGGAATACGCACCGGATGCAGTGGCGGCCGGCGCGGTTGTGATTGATAATTCCAGTGCCTTCCGAATGAAGGATGATGTCCCTTTGGTGGTTCCGGAGATCAATGCCGGGGACTGTTTCGGGCACAGGGGGATTATAGCCAATCCGAACTGCTCAACGATCATTACCCTGATGGCTCTTGCGCCGCTCCACAGGACTTTCGGGCTCAGGCGGGTGATCGCTTCGACCTATCAGGCGGTCTCCGGCAGCGGTGCCATGGCGATTGAGGAGCTGAAGAGGCAGGTTGGTCAGGTTTCCTCCGGTGAGGCGGTGACGAGGGAGGTTTATCCGCATCAGATTGCCTTCAATGTGATTCCGCATGTGGACCAGTTTCTGGAGAGCGGATATACGAAAGAGGAGATGAAGATGGAGAATGAAGGGCGGAAGATCCTTCACCATCCCTCATTGCGGGTCAGCTGCACCTGCGTGCGCGTTCCGGTGTACCGGGCTCATTCGATCTCTGTGGTTGCTGAATTTGAAAAAGCAGTTGATGTGGCTGGCGCCCGGGCCGCGATTGATGCCTTTTCCGGGGTTGAGATGAAGGATGATCCGGCCACATTGACGTATCCAATGCCGCTTGACATTGCGGGTATGGACGACTGCTTTGTGGGGCGTCTTCGTCGTGACTGTGCCTTCGAGAACGGATTGAGTTTCTGGGTGGTTGGGGACCAGCTATTAAAGGGCGCTGCACTGAACGCGGTTCAGATAGCGGAAGTCCTGCAGCGGGGCAGGTGAGACCATTCACCGTTTGACCCGCAGTCAGTATTTTCCTAATGTCCCCGATGAAATATGAAGATACTGGTCTGTGACAAGGTTTCTGAGAAGGGGGTCAACGTTTTCCGCCGGAGTGCGGGTATTGAGCCGGTGGTGCTGCAGCGGGCACACACTGAGGATGAAATGGTGGAGCTGGTGAGGGACGTGGCCGGCATTGTGGTGCGTTCTGAGACAAAAATTACCAGAAGAGTTCTTGAAAACGCCCCATTGCTGAGGGTTGTCGGACGTGCCGGAGTCGGTGTCGACAACGTCGATGTGACAGAGGCGACCAAGCGTGGTGTTGTTGTCATGAACACCCCCAGCGGCAACACCATTTCCACCTGCGAGCTGACTTTCTCCATGATGCTGGCCCTGGCGAGGAATATTCCCCAGGCGCACATGTCCATGAAGAGCGGCGAATGGAACCGCAAGGCCTTCAAGGGTAACGAAATCTATATGAAGACCCTTGGGGTCATCGGCCTCGGACGCATTGGTGCCGAAGTGGCGAGGCGGGCTATTGCCTTTGGCATGAAAGTCCTTGCGTATGATCCATACCTTTCACGCAAGAAAGCTGAGGAAATCGGAGTTGAGCTCAAGGACGATCTGGACGAGCTGCTTGCGGGGAGCGATTACATAACAGTTCACATGCCGAAAACTCCCGAAACATCGGGGATGATAGATGCCCGCGCCTTTGGCATCATGAAAGACGGCGTCCGAATCCTAAACTGTGCACGGGGAGGCATCATCAACGAGCAGGATCTTCTTGAGGCGTTGAACAGCGGCAAGGTTGCGGGAGCGGCCCTCGACGTTTATGAGACGGAACCGGTTGCCGGCGATCATCCATTCCGGAGTCTGCCGCAGGTCATCATGACCCCTCACCTCGGGGCCAGCACGGAAGAGGCTCAGGAAAACGTCGGTATTGAAGTCGCGGAAGCGATCGTGGCTTTTCTGACGGACGGGGAAGTGAGAAATGCGGTCAATCTTCCCAATCTCGATACCAAGACATTTGCCCGGGTGCAGCCCTATCTGCAGCTGGCCGAGAAGCTTGGCAAGCTGGTGGCGCAACTGGCGCCCAAACGCAATGACCGGCTCATCATCACCTACGGTGGAAAGGCGACGGAAGTTCCCGGTGATCCCCTGACCCGATGCATTCTCAAGGGATTCCTCGAGGCAGCCGGCGGAGAAGGTGTCAACGAGATCAATGTGAGGACCATGGCCGATTCTCTGGGCCTGCTGGTAGAGGAAACAAAGTCGAATGAAAAGACGGATTTCAGCGAGTGGATTCATGTGACGGCGGTTGCCGGTGATGAAAAGGTCTCCGCCGGAGGGACGGTATTCGGCGCCCGTCATGAACCCCGGATTGTCCGCGTTCACAGCCGCCCGGTCGAGATTGTGCCCGAAGGTGTGCTGTTGTTTTATTTGAACGAGGACAGGCCCGGAATCGTCGGAAGACTTGGAACACTTTTGGGACAATACGATGTCAATATCGCCAGCATGAGCCTCAGTCGGAAATCCCCGGGCGGCAAAGCCCTCTCCGTGCTCAATCTCGATTCAAAGCCTTCAGCCGAGGCCATTGCTGCCATCGAAAACGAACCAAGTATCTCACGGGTCCAGATTGTTGAACTGTGAGAACTCCAACCTTGATCTATTGATGACTATCACACGCCAGCACTTCAAGTCGCTCAACCAGGCGGACTTATCCATTTTATTCACTTCCCTGTTTCTGCTGTTGATTCAGGCAAACATCCCGGTCACTGCTCAGACCACCGATGCCTCCAAAGGGCTTTTTGAAGACCCGGTGGTTGCCAGGAATGAAAACTTCAAGATCCGCAAAAGCGTTCTGGATCAGGAGTTTATCATATTTCGCAATGATGTGGAGAAGGACGGCAAAACACGACTCAACAGCAATCTCAGACACCTTTATGAAAAGAATCTCCTGAAAAGGCTGGCCTTTGCAGAAATCATGATTTCGCTGGCCACCGCAGAAGAAAAGGAAAAGGCCGGTCTGGAGGCCCGCGAATACGTCCGCCAGAATAAAAATGATCGCGAAGGGCAGGCGAGCTTCACCGCCAACATCATCGCCCTTGGCATGACCGAACAGGAATACACCAACAAGCTCAGAGACCGGAAAATTGCTGAAAAGGTGCTGTTCAGACTTCTCGGCCCGGAACTGGAAGTCTCCGACGCCGAGGTCAAGGCCTATTACGACGGCAACCCGGGACTTTTCACCGTGCCCAACTTTTACAAGGTTTCCCATATCATGATCTCCACGCGCAAGCCAGGCACCAACGAAGACCTTCCTCTCGGTATCATGATGGAGAAGAAGTCTCAGGCGGAGGAAATTGCCAGCAAAGCCAAAGACGGCGAATCCTTTGAAGAACTGGTGAGCAGATTCAGCGAGGACCCGCGATCAAAAGCACGGGGCGGAGTCTACGAGTTTGCACCCGGACAGCTTGATCCTGATTTCGAAAAGGTCGCCATGAATATGAGCCCCGGCGAAATCAGTGACCCCGTGAAGTCCAGGTTCGGCTATCACGTGATCAAGTTTCTTGAAATGCGGCCGTCCCGGAAAGAGCCCCTCGAAGGGAAACTTTTCGAAGACATCAAAGAAAGATTACGCATGGAGAAACTTCAGGAAAAACTGCAGCCTTTCCAGGATCGGATGATCCAGGAGCACGAAGTCGAGTTCCTGCTCGAGAAGTAAATGTAAGTCCATCTTCCCCTCCTCCCGCTTTCTCTTTCTCTTTCCCCAACCGGGCCCGCTCCATGCGGGCCTTTTTTTCGGTCCATCCGCCAGGGATATAAAGTGCCAGATAAAGTGCCAGGTACGTTGTACTTGGCGAAGGGGTGGTTGCAATTGCGGGGGGCGGGGGGTATGGTGGGGCCGATCCATGAAGAAGAAATTGGGAGCAGGCATTGTCGGGTATGGCTGGGCGGCTACGGCGCACATTGATGCTATTCGGGGGACGGGCATGGCTGATGTCCGGGCGATCTGTTCCAGTCGTGCGCTGGATCCGGCGGAGATTGAGAGAAAACACGTGGCAGGAATACGGATTTACAGTGACCTGAAGGAGATGCTGGAGGATGAATCCGTGGAGGTGGTGGCGATCACAAGTCATCCGTGGAAGCATCGGGAACAGGCGGAGCAGGTGGCACGTGCGGGACGCCATATCATACTTGAAAAGCCCATGGCGCTCGACTGGGATGGATGCCAGTCACTGGCCAAAGTCGTGGAGGAGAGCGGAGTCGGTTTCTGCCTGTGTTTCGAGTGTCGTTTTTCCAGTCAGTTTCAATCGACCCGATCGATCATCGAACAGGGATTGATAGGGGATATTCATTACGGCGAGGTGGATTACTATCACGGCATTGGCCCGTGGTATGGGCAGTATTCATGGAATACCCGGCGGGATGGCGGCGGCAGTTCTCTGCTCTCGGCGGGGTGTCATGCCCTGGATGCGCTCCTGATGTGTATGGGAGACGACGTTGAAAGTGTCACCAGCCACAGCACGTCCTCCAGAAGCGGGCATTTTTCCGGTTATGAGTATGACACCTCGAGTGTGACTCTCGTGAAGTTTGCCAGCGGCCGCATAGGCAAGACGGCTTCAGTGATCGACTGCCTTCAGCCGTATTATTTTCATACGCATTTGATTGGCAGCAAGGGCAGCATCCTCGACAACAAGGTGCACTTCGATGGTGTTGAAGGATTGAACCGGAGCAAATGGAGTGAACTGTCCTTCGGTCTGGTGGACAGTGGTGATGTGGCGGATCATCCTTATCAGAATCAGTTTGCGAGGTTTTTTGAAGCCATAAGTGCCGGAGAAGTCATGCCCCAGACCGGTTTGCGGGAAGCGCTCCGCACTCATCAGGTCATTTTTGCAGCGGATGAGTCGGCGAAAACCGGTCTACCGGTCAGCGTCGGGCCTGCATGGGGAACCTGAGTCCACTTTCCTGTGAATCCAGAATAATCCAGGTTTTCCGGAGCAGAGTTGAGTTTCGATCCAGAT
>JAUIAG010000311.1 GCA_030425355.1 Verrucomicrobiia bacterium | reverse complement strand
CAATCCATTGAGTTCGGTGACCGGACTTCCGGCTGTGCTGGTTCCGGCCGGATACACCAGGGAAGTGAATGGACCGATTTCTGTCGAGTTCCTCGGCCGTCCGTTCAGTGAGCCGGTGCTCTTCCGCATCGCCTATGCCTATGAGCAGAAGTCCATGAACAGAAAGACACCGGAACCCACCCCCGCTCTGCCGGGCGAGTCTTTCACATACTGAGAATTGTCCACATGAACCACTGAAATTTGAGTCAGCCGGATCGGCCGGCTGCCCCGGGAAACGAGAACGTTTATGAAGCGAATTTTAACAGCCATAGTCATTGTAACCTGCCTTGCCGGCGGGTCATCCAGGTCGGTGGCTCAGGTTTTCAACCTGACCACCGCCGATATTCCACAAATTCAGAAGCTGATGGACGATGGGGTTCTTACTTCTGAAGAACTGATACAGATGTATCTGAACCGCATTGCCACCTATGACCAGATGGGGCCGAATATCAACTCCATCATCAACGTCAATGGCAGAGCCATTCTTGAGGCTAGAGCACTGGATAAAGAACGCGCGGAGAAGGGACCAAGGAGTCTCCTTCACGGGATCCCGGTCATCGTCAAGGACAACATCGATACTGTCGGCATTCCTTCCACCGGCGGCGCATGGGCACTCCGGCACCTATTCCCCGATCAGGACGCGTTTGTCATCAAGCAGCTCAAAAAGGCGGGCGCAATTATTCTGGCCAAGAGCAACCTTTCGGAGTTTGCTTCGGGTGCACCCGGGCTGCCTGGAGCCAGTTCACTCGGCGGCCAGCCAAGGAATCCCTACAACCTCGCACGGCATTCGGATGGATCCAGCTCGGGTACCGGTGCAGCTCTTGGAGCCGTTTTCGGGCAGGTCGGACTGGGCACCGAAACAGGTTCCAGCAACCGTGGTCCCAGTGCCCATAACAACCTCACCGGACTCACTCCCACCGAAGGAATGATCAGCAGAAGCGGAGTCATTCCCCTCTCCTATACACTCGACCGCGTCGGCGTCATGGCACGCAGCGTCACGGACCTCGCCATTGTCTTTAATTTTGTCCTGGGCCTTGACTACTCCGATCAGGTCACACGCCTGAGCATCGGCAGACACCCGGACAAGCCCTACGAGTCATTCCTGGACAAGGATGGTCTGAAAGGGGCACGACTTGGCGTTTTCCGTGAAGTATTCACCTCCGATGATCCAAGATGCCAGGAATCCATTGCGCTCACCAACAAAGCCATAGAGCAGATGGCGGCCGCCGGAGCTGTCATCATCGATCCGGTGCAGTCAGGTATGGATGACATCATGGGTCAGCTGGCGCTCTCCGCCATCACACCGCACGAACTCCGCGATGGCTTGAATCAATACTTCCGGGTATTGGGTGACACCTCACCGGTTGGCAACCTCGAGGAGCTTATAAAAAGCGGCGGGATCATCTGGAATAAGTTCGAAAGGTATACAGCTGCATTGAATGCACCTCCGCCACTCGAGGTACCTGAATATGTCGAGCAGGTCCAACGGCGGTCCAAAATCAGGGAGATGCTTCTCAATCTCATGGAAAGGCACAAGCTTGATGCCTTCGTCTATCTGCACAACATGTATCCGGCACAGTATGTGAATGAACGCTTCCCTTACACAAAGGTGCGTTTGAGTTCGGTGTCGGGAATGCCCGGAATGGTGGTGCAGGGCGGATTCACATCCGACAACCAGGCGGTCGGTGTCGAGTTTCTCGCCCGCCCCTTTGACGAACCGACGCTCTTCCGCATCGGCTACGCCTATGAGCAGATTTCGAAAAACCGGAAGCTTCCCGAAAACACCCCGGTCCTGAAAACCGACCTGATCGGCGCCACACTCAGTTCCGCCGCAGTCAAACCTTCAACGAAGTCCGGGGAATTCAATCTTCTCACAGCCAGCGTGGAGGACATCAACGCTGCCCTGGATGAAGGAATTGTCACCATTGAACAGATTGCCGAAATGTTCGTGGCCCGCATCGAGGCTTACGATCAGAAGGGACCAAAGATCAATGCGGTGATCAACGTCAACCCGAAGTGGCGGGAAATCGCCAAGGCGCTCGACGCCGAACGCCGCACCACCGGCCCCCGGAGCCCAATCCATGGCATCCCGGTTCTTCTCAAGGACAATTATGACACCTATGATATGCCGACAACCGGAGCATCAAAAGCGCTGATTGACAGCATGGCTCCGGACGACGCCTACACCGTGAAAAGGATGCGTGATGCCGGAGCCCTCATTCTCGCCAAAGTCAACCTCAGCGAACTCGCCCGCAGCGGCGTCAGTATCAGTTCGCTCATGGGGCAGACCCTGAATCCATACGACCTCACCCGCACACCAGGGGGATCCAGCGGCGGAACCGGTGCTGCCATCGCCGCCAACTTTGGAATTCTCGGCACGGGATCTGATACCGGACAGTCCACGCGGTCGCCCTCCTCAGCCAACAACTGTGTTGGAATACGTCCAACCTTCGGGCTCATCAGCCGCGACGGAATAATCCCTATTTCCTACACCCAGGACACTGGCGGCCCCATCACGCGCTATGTGGCGGATGCCGCGGTGATGATGGATTACATGGTCGGTTTTGACCCCGGCGACCCGGCTACATGGCATGGTGTCGGCAAGGCACCCGAGTCCTACACAGATTTCCTCGACAAGGACGGCCTCAAGGGTGCCCGCATCGGCTATGTCGTCGACGCCTTCGGCACCGAGCCAATCCACCAGGAGGTCAATGAAGTTACCTTCGCCCAGATCGAAAAGATGAAGGAAATCGGAGCCACCGTATTTCCTGTCCGTATTCCGGAAGTCTCCAAGGCCTTTGAAGACCTCAGCCGTATTTCCGTATCGAGCTTCGAGTCCGCGCCATTCATGGATCTGTATTTCAAAAGCCTTGGACCGGATGCGAAATACAAAAACCTCGCGGAATATGTAGAAGCGGGTCTCACGCATCCGCCAATTCTAAGACGCCTGAAGGAAAATCTCGAAATGGAGGATCCACTGAATGACCCGGAATACCGCACCCGTCTCGAACGGCAGGCTGCTTTCCGCGATCTGCTTGTCTCAGTAATGGATGAATACAATCTGGATGCCCTGTTCTATCCACACCAGCGTCGTCTGGTGGTTCCCACCGGCCCCGAACCACCGGTTCAGGTCGACCGGAATGGCTTCATGGCCTCACGCACCGGTCTTCCGGCCATCACCTTCCAGGGCGGATTCTCCAACCCAACCAGCGACGCTCCCATCGGAGTGCCAATTGGAATTGAGTTCCTCGGCAGGCCATTCTCAGAGCCACTGCTCATCAAACTGGCCTACAGCTTCGAGCAGCACACCGGATACCGCCGCAATCCCGTCAGCGCCCCACCACTGAAAACCGGAAAAATCACCTACTGACCAGGCCGGACCGGCCACTGAAATAAGGCAATCTTTATATCGAACTTCAAATTCTGCATCCATGCATCTGCCAATAAGACAAACTCTCGCACTGGTCCTTTTGACTCTGACAAGCGGTACAGCCACCGTGAAAGCGGAGGTTTTCAATCTGGAAACAGCAACCATCCGGGATATCAACAAAGCCATGGATTCCGGGGCATTAACCTCGGAAATGCTGGTGCGGATGTATCTGCAGCGGATCGAAGCCTATGACAAAAAGGGACCGGCTATCAACACCGTCATCACCCTTCAGACCAACGCAATCGCCATCGCGCGGGAACTGGACAGTGAACGGCGGACATCGGGGCCCCGAAGTGAGCTTCATGGCATCCCGGTGATCCTCAAGGACCTGTTTGACACCTATGACATGCCGACCTCCGGGGGCTTTCTGCCACTTAAAGATTCGCAGCCATGGAGAGACGGCTTCATCGTCGACAAACTCCGCAAGGCAGGTGCCATCATCTTCGCCAAGGTCAACACACTCGACTGGTTCTCCAGCCAGCCGTGGGGTTCGAGCACGGTCATCGGGCAGACAAAGAACCCCTATGCTCTCGAGTATGTCCCTGGAGCATCCTCAAGCGGCACAGGGGCGGGCATTGCCGCCTATTTCGCCACGGTCGGATTCGGCTCGGAAACCGGTGTCTCCATCCGGAATCCGACCTCTGAAAACAACCTTGTCGGACTGGCACCGACACTTGGCCTCGTCAGCCGCACCGGAATGATCATGAGCGCCCTCACCCATGAAAGAGGCGGCCCGATGACCCGGAACGTCTACGATCTGGCGGCCACACTCGGAATTGTCGCAGGGTTTGATGCCGAAGACCTGGTCACCATGGCATCTCGCGGAAAGATACCGGAAGGTGGATATACACAGTTCCTCGATCCCGAAAACGGCCTGAAGGGCGCACGCATTGGTGTGCTGCGGGACATGTTCCGCAGCGGACCGGAACGCCGGGAGGGACTGGCCCTTATTGAAAAGGCCATCGAGGATCTGAAATCCGCCGGGGCCACCATCATTGACCCGGTCTCCACCGGACTGCCACTTTTTGAGATTCTCAGCGAAACCAGGGTCAGTGTCTGGGAGAAAAAGCTTGCCACTGATTATTACCTCGCCGGTCTCGGCCCGGATGCCGTCTTCAAGAGCACCGAGGAAATGGTGCGCAAACACCCGGATCTGGTTTCCAACTCCATGAAACGCACCCTGGAATTCGGACCACTGGATTTTGACCGGCAGTATTTGTCGCGACTGAAAAACCGGTCCATGCTCCAGGAGGCCATCCTGTCACTGATGGATAAATACGAACTGGATGCGTTGGTCTATCCATTCAAGACACTTCCAGCCACAAAGATCTCGGAGGGATGGAATAACAGGGCTGCCGACAATCCACTGAGTTCGCAGACCGGGTATCCCGGGCTGCTGGTCCCTGCAGGGTTCACATCCAAGGGTCTTCCGATCGCTCTTGAATTTCTCGGACGCCCTTTTGACGAACCGGTGCTTATCAAACTCGCCTCAGCGTATGAGCACGTCTCCGGCCACAGGAAAACGCCGCCCAACACCCCGCCTCTTCCCGGAGAAATAATCACCTACAACCCCTGAACAGGTTTTCCAAGCCTGTCCCGGCCCTGCCCGGTCTTCTCCTGAATACCATGAAATCAGATTATTCATACAAGAACCGCGGGATATCCCCGCTGGCCTTGGGCTCCGCCATAATTGTCGGACTGTCCCTCATCATCCCGAACCGTGTCGCGCTGGCGGAGAGGTTCGAGCTGCAGACAGCCACCATCGCCGACATCCACAAGGCTATCGACGCGGGAGCACTCAGCTCGGAAAAGCTCACCCGCCTCTACCTCAACCGAATTGAGGCCTATGACAGGAAAGGCCCAATGATCAATTCGGTGATCTGCTTCAATCCGCACGCACTGGATGAGGCACGGGCGATGGACGAGGAACGCCGGCAGAAGGGTGTCCGTGGCCCGCTGCACGGGATTCCCATCGTCATCAAGGACCTGATTGACTACGTCGGGCTCCCCACCACAGGGGGATTCGCACCACTCGCTGAGAATTACCCGACCCGTGATGCCTTCATCGTGGAGAAACTCAAGGCGGCCGGAGCGGTGGTGATAGCCAAGGTCAACACCAGTGACTGGTGGGGCATAGCCGGTCAGGGAGCCAGCACCCACGGTGGTCAGACCCGCAACCCATATAACCCCGAGCACTCTCCGGGGGGATCGAGTGGCGGAACCGGTGCCTCCATTGCGTCGACATTTGCCGCTGTCGGAATTGGCACGGACACCGGTGGTTCGGTGCAGATTCCGTCCTCGGAATGCAGCCTCGTCGGGATAGTCGCCACTCAGGGACTGGTCAGCCGATCC
>JAUIAG010000310.1 GCA_030425355.1 Verrucomicrobiia bacterium | reverse complement strand
GCTTCATCCAGCCACTTGCGGGTCAGTTTTTCCTGAGCTTTCACCAGTGACTGTATTCCCGGTTTCAGCTGCTCGTATATGCCATTGTCGGTGCCCACGACCGCCGGGCCGGAGATGATCAATGGAGTCCTTGCTTCGTCGATGAGGATGGAGTCGACCTCGTCCACAATGGCAAAGTAGTGCCCGCGCTGGACCTGTTCCTGCATCCGGGTGGCCATACCATTGTCCCTGAGATAATCAAAACCGAACTCGGAATTGGTCCCGTAGGTGATGTCGCACGCGTATTGCTGGCGCCGTTCACTGGGGGACTGCCCGTGCTGAATGCAGCCGACAGTCAGGCCGAGAAACCTGTAGACGGTTCCCATCCATTCACTGTCGCGGGCGGCGAGGTAGTCATTGACAGTGACGACGTGAACACCCCGGCCGGTCAGGGCATTGAGATACACGGGGGCGGTGGCCACCAGGGTTTTGCCTTCACCGGTGGCCATCTCGGCAATCATGCTCTGGTGCAGGGCCATGCCGCCGATCAGCTGGCAGTCAAAAGGCACCATCTCCCATTTCAGTTCGTGTCCCCGGACGGAGGTTGTGGTCCCGCACAGGCGCCGGCAGGCATTCTTTACAACGGCAAACGCTTCGGGGAGAATCTCATCCAGCCTCTTTGCCAGCTGGTCCTTGTCCTCAATCGCGGAAAGCTCTTCCTTCCAGGCACGGGTTTTCTCTCTCAGCACTTCCTCGGACTGGTTCTGCAGGGACTCCTCGAGGCGGTTAATCTCATTCTTGTTCGGTTCAAGACGCTTGAGCTCGCGTTTTGTGCTCGTGCCAAGCACGCTTGTTAGCCACTTTGTTATCATAAATCTCTTACTTTACCCCGATTTCAGGAATCCAGAAACTACGATAACCACCCCAAACCGTCAAAGGTTTAACGGCTGCGTCACCTGCAACTGGCCCATCTTGTGCTTGCGATCCACAGCGCCAGCATGCTTCCATATGCCAGACAGGTGAACAAAGACGGGCCCAGCCTGACCTCCACTGACACCGGACCGGCGCCCGCGGACAAATAATCTGCCCTCGTGCCAGCCCGAATCATGTCAAAACCCCACCCAGTTCACAACCAATCCACCACAGCCGGTGTTCTGCTCGCCCTCGGCATGATACTCGGCGGGATCTCAGTATCGACCGCCTCGCCGGCCATTCCCGGCCTCGGCAGCCGCCATCCGCTCACACAACAGCAGACAGGTGACCTCCTCGCCGGTGAACTCCGGTGCATTGCCTGCCATCAGGCCCCGGTTGACAGCGGGCGATTTCAGCTTCCAGCTGCCCCGGATCTCAGCGAGGCAGGATCCAGAATTTCACCGGAGTTTCTCATCCGGTTCATCAGCAGTCCGCATTCAGCCGACGCCACCACCTCGATGCCGGATATGCTGGCCACCTATCCGGAAGCTGAAAGGGCGTCCATAAGCCGCGCCATAACCCATTACCTCATCAGTCTGGCGGAAAAAGCCTTTGACCCGACTCCGGTGCCAGAAAACCCCGGAGCGCTTTCGAAAGGGCGGGAGCTGTTTCATTCCATCGGCTGCGTGGTCTGTCACACTCCGGATGGGGCCACACCGGAGCCTTCCGACGTCTCCCTCGCCCATGTGCCTTCCAAATACAGCCACCAGTCCCTTGCCGAGTTCCTCTTCAACCCGCTCCCGGTTCGCCCCTCGGGAAGGATGCCGGACATGAACCTCACCCGCGGGGAGGCAGGGAATCTGGCCGCATGGCTGCTCAGGGACCAGGCTGCGCTTCCGTCAGCACTTGCTCCGGACCCCGTGCTGGCTGAACAGGGCAGGAGTTATTTTGAAAAGCTGAATTGTGCCGCCTGTCACGAAGTTCAAGGCTCACCGCAGGCTCCACCGGCCCGGCTGTCCTTCCACCAATTGAAAATCGACGGCGGATGTCTCGCCGACAATCCTCAATCCGCACCCGATTTCAGACTCAGCCCGGAACAGCGCACCGCCCTCGCCGAATCAATCCGGCACAATGGAACGGGAAAGGCCATCACACCAGCGGAAAGGATAAGTCGCACCCTGACTGCATTCAACTGCATCGCCTGCCATCGACGGGATGATTCCGGCGGAGTCTCTGATCGCCATGACCCGTATTTCACCACCACTGAACCCAATCTCGGTGAGGCGGCACGCATCCCCCCGCCCCTGACCGGAATCGGAGACAAACTCCAGCCTGAATGGATGCACAGGGTCCTGTTTGACCGGATGGCTGTCAGACCCTATATGAGCACCCGAATGCCTCACTTCGGCGAATCGAACCTGCGTGATCTGCCTCAATGGCTTGCTGATTTGGACCAGCGGAACTCGACCATAACAACGGTCCATTTTGTCGAACCCGAGGGTGAGGACCGCCGGACATTCCGCGATGCCGGAAGGGCGCTCGCCGGCAACGAGGCACTCAACTGCATCGCCTGTCACAATTTCAATTCGAAGCCCTCTCCACAGTTTGCAGGGATAGACCTGATCACCGCCCCCGAGAGGCTCAATCCATCGTGGTTCAACGCTTTTCTGAGAAACCCCTCACGGTTCCGGGAAGGAATTATCATGCCGGAATACTGGCCCGGCGGGAAAGCCACCGCCACCGAAATCCTCGATGGCGACGGGGATAAGCAGATAGCCGCTCTCTGGTTCTATCTTTCTCTGGGAAGATCGGCACCGGATCCATCCGGAATCACCAACAAGCCAACGCAAATTGCCGTCACGGATGAGCCCGTCACCTACCGCGGACGCAGCTCAATCGCCGGCTACCGCGGCATAGCCATCGGATTCCCCGGAAATATCAATCTTGCCTTCGACGCCAGGAACGGAGCCCTCACAGCACTCTGGACCGGTGACTTCATCAATGTCGGCTGGAGTGGACAGGGATCCGGACAGTTCTCCCCATTGGCCCGCCCGAAGACCCTCCCGCAGGATGTGGCTTTTCTCGAGGGCGCATCGGACTCACCGCCAACGCCATGGCCCCTGAGGCCCGTTACCACCCGTGAGGAACCGGTCGATCCGGATCCCCTCTATCCCGGAAACCATGGGTACCGCTTCCGGGGTTACTTTCTCAATGAAAGCAGAAGCCCGGTGCTGCTCTACAGCGTCGGCAATATCCGTATCGAGGACCGGATACAGCCTGATGACCTGTCTGCCGACACCGCAACCAGAAGCCTTTCACGCAGCATCCGCTTTGAGTCCCCACAGGCATCAACACTGTGGTTCAGAGCTCTCACCGGCAGGATCACTCCGGACTCCACCGGACATTTTACCGCCGACGGCGTTGAGTTTTCAGTAGTAAATGAGGGCATCCAATCCCTGCTGCGTCCGGTGACTGCGGAAGACGGCCCGGACTCGCAGGAACTGCTCCTGAAGATTCCCGTCCCCAGGGGCAGATCAAATCTTGAACTCCGTTATGAAATTCTACCGTAAGGCCTTCCCTGTCATTTACCGCCGGGCCGCGCTGATGCTGGCCCTGCAATTCATTTCCCCGCTGATGGCCGAGGATGTCGGCAGCCGATGGGGCACGGAAAACCGTGAGCGGGATTTCTACCGGCTGGTTGACATTCCCATACCGGAGCAACTGGTGATTGAAGCCGGCGCGTTTGAATGGCTGCCCGGCAACCGCCTGGCCATCGGAACACGCCACGGGGATATTTTTGTGGCAGAAGGCATTGACGCGGAAAAGCCGCTGCCGTCCTTTCACCTCTTCGCCTCCGGTCTCGATGAAATATTCGGCATCAATTACAGGGAGGACGAATCGGCCTTTTACGTCACCCAGAGCTGCGAACTCACACGGATATCAGACACCGATGAAGACGGCAGAGCCGACCGCTTCGAAACTGTCTCGGATGCATGGGGATACGCCAACTACCATGAGTACGCCTTCGGATCGGATTTCGACAGCAATGGGAACATGTATATCGCACTGGGACTTTCCAATTCCTATCATTCACGGGCCCTGTTCCGCGGCTGGGTCCTTCAGGTCACCCCCGATGGCTCAACCGTGCCTTTTGCCAGCGGCCTCAGGAGTCCGGGCGGGATAGGTTTCAATGAACATGACTCGCTCTTCTATATCGAAAGCCAGGGACCATGGAATTCTTCATGCAGCCTCAAGTCGGTGACGCGCGGAAGCTTTCACGGACATCCGGTCAGTTTCAACTGGTATCCCTATGCCCCCAATCTCGGACCGGCCCCCAGTGAGCCCGTTCCACGCACACGAATCATCGATGAAGCGGAACGCATTGAAGAACTGACGCCCTACGCCGTCATCTTCCCCTACATCCGCATGGGACGGTCCATAACCGGATTCACCATCAACAGGACAGAAGGAAAGTTCGGGCCTTTTGAGAACCAGATTTTCCTCGGTGACTACACCCAGTCCATCGTCATGCGCGCCACCACCGAAAAGGTCAATGGTGTCTGGCAGGGAGCATGCTACCCGTTCCGCGAAGGCCTCTCGACAGGGATACTCAATGTCGCCTTCACTCCCGCCGGCCACCTCATCACCGGTGGAACAAACCGGGGCTGGCCCGTCCGCGGCATACGCCCCTACGCCCTCGAGCGAATCGACTGGACCGGCCGGACGCCCTTCGAAATCCAGCAGATCACCATCGCCCCGAATGGATTCAATATCCGCTTCACGGCGCCGGTCGATCCGGAAACAGGTTCCGAACCGGGCAATTACCACATCACCACCTTCACCCACATTTACCATGGAGCTTACGGTGGGCCGGAAGTCGACCGGACAGAGCCTCAAACAAAGCAGGTCCGGCTTTCCCCCGACGGCCTCACCGCCACCATAACCCTGGATCAGCTCACCCGCGGTCATGTCCATGAATTCGACCTCAGCTCCGTCACAGACCGAAACGGGGGCACACTGCTGCATCACCAGGCCTTCTACACAGTCAACGAAATCCCCCGTTGATCCGCCCGCCCCTCCCTGTCAGGGAGAGAAGGCGAAGAAAATTCCAGCTTCCATTCCCAATCCCGATCGCTTAGATTGTTGACTCTGACAGTGCCAACGTGGCGGAATTGGCAGACGCGCTAGATTCAAAATCTGGTGACCGCAAGGTCGTGTGGGTTCGACCCCCACCGTTGGTACCACTCACACCTCCCCCGCTATCTATAAGACTCTTCCCACTTCCAATCACATACCTATTATATGAAGGCTCGTAATGAGGAATTCCACGAGTCTTCCTTATCCTTACGATTGACAGGATTCCTGAAAACCGGCAATGATCACGAAAAGCAGGTTATGTCCCATTCAATGATCAATCAGGCCATCAGGCCGTTGTTTGTTTATATTGTTGGTTTCATCCTGTTTTTTTCACAATCCGGCTGCCGCCGAACAATGCATGACGAGGAAGGATCAGGATCACTCAGCGAGGAGTCTGAAAAGGTGGAGTTTAGCGAGGAGTTCCTCGCGTCCTTCGGGATCTCGACAAAGCAATCCAGAACAAGGCACATTGTTACATCGAGCAATGAAAAGCAAATAACCAGAGAAGGCCTGGACGATGCGCTGGTTGAAGGGTGGGAAAAGGCACTGGATGCCTTCATTGAGAACAGCGGAAATCCTGAAGCTGAAATCCTCATCGTCAATTCCTTGACTCAAACAGGTGGTTTGAGCATTTATCCCGCATCCGGTACGTATGAGGACGAGGATCCGAGCGAACCCATTTTCAAAGTGTCTTTGTCTCTGTATTGCTGGGCCGAAGAGTATGATGAACTGCCGTATTTTGAGGATCCGACAGAGGAGGAGGACAGAATTTTCGATCAGGCCTATGAGCGGATGATCAAAGGTAAAAAGAAGGCTCTGGTTGAGGCCATCGAAGAC